>CAMNEX010000038.1 GCA_946536825.1 uncultured Selenomonadales bacterium
CGACGCCGTGCCCGAAAGTTTTCGCGCCCTTGTAACTTGTGTCGCGCAAATGTTTGGGGACTTCGCCTTCAAAATTTTTAACGTCGGCAAGTGCTTTATCAATAGCCAAATAAGCCGCGTTGGATTTCGGAGCTCCCGCAATGTAAGTGACGGCTTGCGCCAAAATTATCCGCGCCTCCGGCAAGCCGACGAATTGAACTGCCTGCGCCGCCGCATTCGCCAAAATCAAAGCTTGCGGGTCTGCGTTGCCGACATCCTCCGCCGCGCAGGTTACAATTCGCCGCGCAATGAATTTTAAATCTTCGCCGCCGTCAATCATTTTGGCAAGGTAATAAATCGCCGCGTCAGCGTCCGAGCCGCGCATACTTTTTATAAACGCGCTCGCCGTGTCGTAATGATTATCGCCCTTTTTGTCGTAGCGGCGGATTTTTTCGCCGAGTAAATCACGCAGATTTTCAACGGAAATTTTTTCATTAAATGACGCCTGCTCCAAAAGATTCAAAGCCATACGCGCATCTCCGTCCGCGAAGTCCGCAATAATGTCAAGCGCACGCTCCTCAACGATAAATTTTTCCGACTCGACTGCGCGGAGTAAAATTTTTTTTACATTCTCCGGCGAAAGTTTTTCAAGGCGAACGATTTTCACGCGGCTAAGGAGCGCGGCATTGACTTCAAAGAACGGATTTTCCGTCGTCGCGCCGATTAAAATTATCCGCCCGTCCTCGACATAAGGCAACAGAAAATCTTGCTGACTTTTATTGAAGCGGTGAATTTCGTCGATAAACAAAATTGTCCGCTTGCGATAAAATTTCCTTTGCTCTTCCGCCTCTTTGATTATCCCGCGCAGTTCGCCGATACCCGACAAAGCCGCGTTGACTTTGACGAAATTACTTTCGGTCGTGTTCGCGATAATTTTTGCGAGCGTCGTCTTACCTGTGCCGGGTGCGCCGAAAAAAATTAAAGAAGGCGTCTGACCTTCGGCGATCATTTTGCCGAGTGCGCCGCGTAAAACAGCCGTCTGCCCTTCAAAGTCCCGCAAAGTTTGCGGGCGCATTCTCTCGGCAAGCGGCTGATATTTTTTATCGTCATCAACATTGTCGAATAAATCCATTTAAAAATCTCCCGTCGAACCGAAACGCCCGCGCCGCATTTCCCCGGCTCCGATTTTGTCGCCGTCAACCGTCAAATACTTTTGGAAAATGCCCTGCGCAAATCTCATGCCCCTTTTAATTTCAAAATCGCCGCCGAAACTTATCACGGGCAAAATTATATGGTCGCGATAATCCGCGTCAATCACAGCGACGCCGTTCGCCAAAAATAAATTGTACTTGACTGCAAGGCTTGAGCGCAGATAAATCAACAAAACCTCGTCGGCAGGAAAAAAGGCTTTGAGCCCCGTCGGAACCAGCGAAATTTTTTTATTCGACACGATAACACTTTCTGCCGCCTCCAAGTCGTAACCTGCGCTGAAAGCGGTTTTTCGCGTCGGAAGATTTATTCCGCTGTATCCTTCGAGAATCTCAAAGCCTCGAATCATTTTATTTGCCTCGCCGAAAAGAAATTTTACTCTGCTTTTTCTTCTGCCGGAGCCGGTTCTGCCGCTTTGGCGTCCGCTGCCTTAGTCTCGGTTTGCTGTTGCGGCGTTCCGAGCGGTTTTGCCGGCGTGATTGTCGAAATTGCGTGTTTGAAAACCATCTGCTGGCGTCCCATTGAATCGATAACGACCGTGAATTGATCAAAGCCGCGAATCATGCCTTTAATTTGGAAGCCGTTCATAAGGTGAATCGTGACGGGGATATTTTCCTTGCGCGCCTGATTCAAAAAATTTTCCTGCAGATTAATAATTTTGGGTGTTGCCATTTAAAAATCTCTCCTTTGCAAAGCGTCAAATTTTCAACCACTTTATATATTTCATTCGCCGATACCAAGTAAGTTGACGTTTGGCGAAATTTCTTGTGGCTTGACGGACTTTTGAAATTGTTTCTTCGAGCGTTGCGCCGCCCTGAAGATATTCAACCGTCTCTTTGTAACCGATTCCCAACATTGCCTGAGCCGTCGGACTTATGCCGCTTGCGAGCAAATTTTTTACTTCTTCAACAAGCCCGTCTGCAAACATTTTTTCTGTCCGCTGATTTATTCTGTCGTAAAGTTCTGCGCGGTCGGTCGTCAAACCGTAAATCAGCGCGTTATAAAAAAGTTCGCCCGTCCGCTTGTAATGACTGATTAAACTTTTGCCCGCGCTCAATTCGTAGCCTTCGACAAGGGCTTGAATATAAAGCCCCGTGCCGCCCGCGACGATTGGAATTTTTCCGCGCAGATTTAATTCGCTGATAATCGGCTTTGCACGCCTGACAAACTCTCCGACGCTGAATTTTTCTTCCGCGTCCAAAATGTCAATCATGTGGTGAGGTACGCGCTCCAATTCGGCTTGAGTGGGCTTGGCTGTCCCGACGTTGAAATTTTTGTAAACCGCCATTGAATCAGCTGAAATTATTTCCGTGTCGAATTTTTCTGCCAGGTCGAGAGCTAAAGAACTTTTGCCCGTGGAAGTCGCACCGAGAATCACGACGACTTTTTCTCGCGTTGAATCGGTTAAGTGCAATGATTTTATCGAATCAAAAATATTTGTCAAGCAAAACGGCGCGGCGTCAAAGTTTTTAACAGAATTTCTCATTTAAAGTTCGATTGACTGCCCCGGCTTGACGATATGAACCGTCGCGCCCTTGACGAGTTTAACCAAGTCTTCGGGATTTTGTTTGATAACGTCCCATGTGTTGTAGTGCAGGGGAATTACATTTGCCGCGCCCAAAAGTTCGACAGCCTTAGCCGCGTCAATCGGATCCATTGTGTAATGTCCGCCGATAGGCAAAATCGCGTAGTCAATCTTGTCGCGCTCGCCGATTAATTTCATGTCGGAGAAAAGCGAAGTATCGCCCGCGAAGTAAATAACTTTGCCGCCGACTCCGACGACGTATCCGCAAGCAACACCGCCGGGAACTCCCGCGCTGTGCAGAGCCGGAACCATTCTTACAAAGCCGAAATCGGTTTTGACGGTGCCGCCGAGATTCATGCCGATTGTTTTGACGTTCTGACCGCCAAAATCGGTAACTTCCGGAATACCAATGCAGGTTGCGCCCGTTCTGACTGCAATGCTCGCCGCGTCGCCGACGTGATCTCCGTGCGCGTGCGTGATTAGAATGTAATCCGCCTGAACGTCTTTTTCTTTAATTGACGCCTGCGGATTGCCCGTCAAGAACGGATCGAACAGAATTTTGTTTTTTCCGTCGTCGAGCATGAAACAGGCGTGTCCGTAATAATTGTAAGTCAACAAAGCTTTTCGCCTCCCAAAATGTTTTTTTGACTATTCTGCGCGGCGTTCGATAATCCCTGCAATTTTGCCGACAAAAAAGCCCCGACAATTTGCCGAGGCTAAATTTTTTATGTAAAGATAAATCGCGTAGAAAAATTTCTCAGTACTGGAACATCTGGAGAGAATTTTGGAGATCTTGCGCGAGGCGAGCGAGTTCATCAGCCGCAGAGGAGATTTCCTCGGACGAAGCAGATTGTTGCTCGGCAGCCGCAGAAACACTTTCCATTTCTTTGGAAACTGCAAGACCTTTTTCAAGCGTCTTATCGTTGCAGTCTTGAATCTTGTAGGTGTAATTTTCAACTGCTTTAAGTTCGCGAACCATATTCTTTGCTTCGTTTTCAACTTTAGCAGAGGCGTCTTTGATACTGTCGAAGGTGGAGCGCAGTCTTTCGACGGATTCGGTACCGGCGCGAACAGCCGCGTTGCCTTTTTGCATGGAGTCGACAGCACTTGTTGTTTCGGATTGAATTTCGCCGATAAGAGTTGCAATCTTCTGCGAGGCTTCTTGAGATTCTTCAGCGAGCTTGCGGACTTCTTCGGAAACGACTGCGAATCCGCGACCGTGTTCACCGGCGCGCGCCGCCTCAATAGCCGCGTTCAAAGCAAGCAAGTTTGTCTGTTCGGCAATGCCGCTGATACTCTCGACAATCTGACCGATTTCTTGCGAACGTTTGCCGAGTTTATCAACTGTAAGAGCGGAGTCATTAACGATTTTTTCAACGCTGATAATCTGATTAACAGAAGCCTCGACAGCTTCGGTACCGGCGTTGGCTTCGTCCATAGCTTTAGCGACCATAGACGCGACCAAATCTGAAGTTTTCGTAAGAGTGTCAATGGAACCCAAAGCAGTTTTGATAGCTTCCATAGCGTCGTTGATGAGGCTTTGCTGTTCAACAACCGCGCCGGCAGAACTGGTAACGGATTGCGCAACCTGTTCGGAAGCCTGCGAGCTTTGGTGAGCACTGGCGGTAAGTTCTTGGGAAGATGCCGCGAATTGACTTGCCGCGTCGCTGGTTTTATGAACAACCTTGCTTATTGTCTGGCGCATTTCGCGAACGGCAAGAGCCATTGTTCCGAATTCGTCTGCGCGGTCGGCGTCAAGCAAATCGGTGCGGCGGAAGTCGCCGTTTTTGAGCAAATGCAGAGCTTGAACCATATTGCTGAGCGGACCGGTAACAGCTTTGGTAATAGAAATGCTCATGACAATCAAGAGAACGAAAGTACCGCCGAGCGCGATAAACAAATTGCGAACGGAAGAGGCAATGCCTTCGTTGCTAGCTTCGATTGTCTTGTCCGAATCTTCGTAAGCCTTTTGCTGAATAACCAAAATCGCGTCGCCGCAGGAAACTGCATAAGGCATAACTTCATTCTGGTAGAATTCCAACGATGCATTTCTGTGCGCAGCAATGGCTGTGGTATCGCCTATCGGGGATTTCATTTGGAACATTTTTTCTGCGCCGGCTTTAAATTTTTGCCATTCGCGTTCGGCAGCGTCGACTTGAGCACGAGCTTGCGGGTCGTCCTTGACTATCTCTTCGTAAAGTTTCAAGGATTCGTCCAATTCTTTTACGGCGTTATTGTACTTATCCAAACGAGATTGGTACAAAGCCGGGTCAACTGTCAAAGGTGCCAAGACTGCTTGAACCTGTGCATAGCGCACGGCGTGACGGCAACGACCGATTTCAAAGATACCTTTTAAGTAAGTTTGGCTTATAATATCTAAATCGTGTTGCGCCTGCATGACGGCGAAATAGCCGACCATGCCGATAACAATCATTCCGATCAGTGCGATAACGTTAAGCAACAAAAGTTTGTACGCCACTCGCATATTGTTTAACCATGACATAAAAAATACTTCCCCCTTTTCTTGGCGGCATAAAAAAATTTTAAGTGCTTGAGATTTTACGGCAAGAACCTTTCGTCCAGCCAACCGCCAATCTCAACTTTTGAACTTTCCCGAAGGATTCCCGAAAAATTTTGGGCATGACCTCCCGCCGTTCAAGCGGTAATTTAGAACTTGAAGGATGAATGCTTCGATATTTTGCCCCCTCCCGCAAGCGTTCCTTTCCGCGTTATTTTTTAAGCAATGCCGATTGTAGTTTAACGTAAAAGGAATGTCAAATATTTGTGTCGACTTGTCAACAAAAAAACTGCGACATAATCAATATTCGCTATGATAGCATAATCGGCGGCATTTAGTCTAGGATTTCAGAAAATTTTTCGACATAAAAAAATTGGCGGCAGAAAAATTTTCCTACCGCCAATCCTAATCTCTAGTTACTAGTTTCTAATTTTTAATTTATTAAGGCGTTCCAAGCTTCGTCAGCGCGTTCGACGAAGATATTGCGGATTTTTTTATTTTCGCCGAGCCCTTGCAACTTCGCTTCGACTTTGAAGCCCATTTTCTCCAAAATGACTTTGTGGGAGTCTTCTTCATTGCCCGCCATATCGTTATTGGCGTGGTCGCCGGCAACCATCATCAGCGGCATTAAAATGATTTTTTCGACCTTGTGCATTTTGAGCTTGCCCGCCCAATCCTCAAGGCGCGGCCAACCTTCAACCGTATAAATGTGTACATCGTTGCGTTTCATTGCCTTGAGTTTCGCCTGCATGACGGAATAATAAGCATTGGACGGATCGGGCGTGCCGTGCGCCATCAGCAAAATTGCCGTGCCCTTTTTGTATGACGGCAAATGGAGCGACTGCATAACTTCCATAACGTCATCGCGCTGTTCTTCCTGTCCCTGCCAATACATCAGCGGTGTACCGAGCGTCATAGCCTTAAACTGCGTCTTATACTCGTGGAATAACGCTACATCGTATTTGTATTCCATGCCGGGAATTACATCGAGCGAGACGAGCGCAACCCGCGTGTAGCCTTCGCGCATAAGGTGCTTTAATGTCTCTTCGGGCGTCATGTAATCGCAAGATCCTTCTGCTTCAGCGATATGTTTAATTACAATGTGGCTTGTAAAAGCAGTAAAGACTTTAGCGTTGGGGTGCGCGGCTTGAATTGCCTTAGCGGTCGCGTCGATTGATTTGGTGCGCTGGTCTTTAAAAGTCGTGCCGAAACTCAAAACGACGATAGCGTCTTTGTTTTGCGCATTTGTCATCGCTGAGTTTTTGTACTTGAGAACACCGATTTGAGTAGCCATTTGCAAAGCGGCGGGCGGATTTTTCACCTCGTCATTAAGCTGATAGGCGGCGTCGGCGGGCGCGGCGATTAACAAACTTGAACACGCCACACTCACCGCCAATAATTTTTTCCAAGACTTCATTAAATTTCCTCCTCAAAGTTTTTTATCTTTGCTCATACATTTCTATTTGCGGAGGTAGCTAAATCCTAGCACACTTAAAAAATTTGTCAATTCCTTTTAAATGTTGTAAAATGCGGCGCATGACCGGTTAAGGAGGTAATTTTTTTATGAAGTTCAGTTGCTACAAAAGCGATCTAACCGAAGCTTTGCAATTCGTGATAAGGGCGGTTGCCGTTAAACCAATGACTCCAATTCTTGCGGGGATTTATCTCAAGGCGGATGGTTCCATGTTGGAATTGCAAGCAAATAATTTTTCGACAGGAATAATTACGCGAATTCCCGTGAATACCGAAGTCCCCGGCGAGATTGTCGTAAGCGGAAAAAGATTTCAAGATTTCGTTCGCAACATGCCCGACGATACAATTACTTTTTCCGACGAAAACGGCGGTAATACTGTTGTGATTGAATCCGGCGGCGCGAGCGTCGAACTTTTGACGATGGCGGCGGGCGATTTCCCGACTGTCAAGACACCCGAAACCGACAGTTCCTTCAAGATTAGAACGACAGCTTTAAAAAATTTAATTCGCAAAACTATTTTTGCTGTCGCGGGCGGCAAGGAGGACAAGCGTCCGATTTTCAAGGGCTGTTGTTTTGAAATAAAAGGCGATCAAATTTCCATGATTGCCACGAATGCTCACAGGCTCGCGCTGGCAAAAGACCAGCTCTCCGAAAGTTACGAAGATTGCAGTTTCGTCGTTCCGGCGGAGACTCTGCGCGGGATTATGTTCAGAATTGATCCGAGCGATATCGATAATTATGTAACGATAAATTATTCCACGCGTTTTTTGACGTTTACCTTTGACAATGTTTTTGTAAATGCGCGGCTCATCGAAGGACAATTTCCGCCCTATAACAAAGTTATTCCGTCTTCGAGCACGACGCAAGTTAGCGTTAACACCGCCGACTTTAGAAACGCTGTCGAATTCGTTTCGCTCATGTCGAAGGAGACCGAGCATAATACAGTTAAATTTGTTTTCGCCGGCGGCGGCGTAGAAATTTCTTCCAACTCGCCCGAAGTCGGCGACGCGGGGCAAAATATCGAGGCAGAGATTGAAGGCGACGACTTGGAAATTTCTTTCAACGGCGAATATATTTCCGACGTGTTAAAAGTTATCGACTCTGAACGGGTTAATATCGCGCTAAGTGACAAGTTCAGCCCTGCCGCGTTCACCGCGCCCGGTAATGACAAGTATATTTACATTGCAACGCCTATTCGTTCTTGATATCTTTTACCTGTCAGCCTCGCCCGATATTTGTTCGGGCGATATTTTTTTGGTTATATAAACGCGAAAGGCGGAAGCATTAAGCTCCCGCCTGAAAATTTCTGTATTGGTCGGGTTGACAGGATTTGAACCTGCGACCCCCGCGTCCCGAACACGGTGCTCTACCAAACTGAGCCACAACCCGTAAAACGTTTGCAATTATAACAGTTGAATTTTTAAATTGCAAGCCCTAAGCCGCCAAAAAATTCCACAACTGTTCAATCAGCGCGTTGACTGTCGAAAAATAATTTGCCTCCTGCGCGAGCGAATTTATTTTGCGCTCCAACTGTTCGTCCGTCATATTTGCAGGAAAAACTTTTTCGTCCAGCCCGCCGCAATAATTCGCCAAGCAATTATAATGAATGTTATAGCGGTTTTCGTAGAGAAGGTGCACAAAATATTTGCAAAGTCCCGCCTGCAGAGGCGTAAAGGTATCGAAATTTAAATTTGCGCGTTGCTCGACTTCGTTGAGGTTGTACGATGCCCAATTTTTCAGCGCGTCGACGTTGCGGAAATTTTGCTCGTGTTCAAGCTCGGCAATCGCCGCGATAGAAACGGCTCGCATAACTTCGACGAACGGCAAATTGAAATAACTTTTCGTGGCGGCGGCGCAGAGCTCGCGTTCCCTGCCCGTCAAGTCGCCGCAAGGATTGTATTCTTTATGACGCGGAATTTTTATCATTTCAATCACTCCTTAAACCTGATTATTCGTTGTAGATTTTATAAATTTCGTCGGTATAGGAATCGTCCTCGTTGTGAACGATTAGCGGCGGCAGAATTTTTAAGTTGCCCGCGTTGGCTCCGACGACCGCTTCAAGCATTATCAAATTCGCGTCGCGTCCGCTTTTCGGCTGAATTATGCGCAAGCGTTTCATTTCCATTTGGTGACGGTGTAAGGCGTCGATTATTTCGCAAAGTCTCGACGCCGCGTGAATCATATAAAATGCTCCGTGAAATTTCAATACGTATCGCGCCGCCGTGACCACATCTTCCAGCGTCGCTGTGAATTCATGCCGCGCACGCGCTATCCCGGAAATTTTATTTGCTTCGCCGTTTTTTATCGGCGTGTAAGGCGGATTGGCTATTGCCGCGTCGAAACTTTCCGCCTTAAAAATTTCTCGGTGCTTGCGATAATCGCCCTCCAGGACGAAAATTTTTTCTGTCAACCCGTTTAATTCCACATTTCGCCGCGCAAGGTCTGCCGCTCGTGAATTTAATTCAACCGCGCAGATTTCTTTGACTTTATCGACGATTAAAAGCGGAATTACTCCCGTGCCCGTGCCAAGGTCTATGACGCGGGCATTTTTTTTGAACTTTGGAAAATGCGCTATCAACACAGAATCCATTGAGAAACAAAATTCATTTGCGTTTTGGATTATCCTGCGTCCCGACCGCATTAAATCATCAAGACGTTCGCCTTCGCGCAAGGAAATTTTCATTTTCTGTAATCTCTGCGCGGCGGGCGACGATTTTTTTCTGTCTTAAGTCTGGGCGGGCGTTCGGGACGATTATTCCGCTCCAAATTTTCCGTCCGACTGTAACGGCGATTGAATGCGTCAACTCTGCGCGGACGCGTTCTTTCCGTTCGTTCGTGTTTTGGCGGAATTTCTTCAGGCTCCGGCGGCGGAGGAGGAACTTCCACTACTTCTAATGGTTCCTCAAAATTTTCTTCTACTTCCTCAAAATCCTCCGCGTTGACGGGCAGGATATCTTCCCAACTCGCCACGACCGTTTTATTGGTATCAAGCAAAATCGTCGCGTTTCTGCGCGGATAATTAATCGCCACAACTTTTCCTTCGCCGTCCGCCACGACCACACGACTGCCTTGCTTAGGTCTGAACATCACGTCGGGACGCGGGCAATTTTCACAGTACAAATCGTTTTCGTACTTTAAACAGCACATCAATCGCCCGCACACGCCGGATATTTTCGTCGGGTTGAGCGAAAGATTTTGATCCTTTGCCATGCGAATTGAAACGGGGATAAATTCGCCTAAAAAAGTTGCGCAACATAACGGTCGCCCGCAACCGCCCATGCCGCCCAATAATTTTGCCTCGTCACGAACGCCGACTTGTCGAAGTTCAATGCGCGTCCTGAATATCGCTGCCAAATCTCTGACCAAGCCGCGAAAATCAACTCGCCCCTCCGCCGTGAAGAAAAATATTATTTTGTTCACGTCAAAGGTATATTCCACGTTGATTAATTTCATTGGCAATTCGTGTTCCGCGATTTTCTGCAGACAAATTTCAAAGGCTTGTTTTTCCGCCGCTTGATTTTCTTCAAGCCTGATTAAATCTTCCTCGGTTGCTTTTCTGTAAATTTTTGCCAACGGCACGCCGGGTTCCGATTCCAAATTTTCGCTGACGGGTATTTCTCGCGCTTCTACTACCACCTTGCCGCACTCCAAGCCCCGCGACGTTTCGACGATTACCGAATCGCCTTTTGATAGTTCTTCTTCATTCGGCTCATAAATTAATATTCTGCCCGCTTTTTTTATTCGCACTCCTATTACTTGCACTTATCATACCCCTTAAATTAATTTTTCTAACTGAAACAAATACGCCTCAGCCAACAACCGCAAATTCGCATTTGATTTTAATCGCTTGTGATATTGTGCGCCTGTTTCTATCATTAACAGTATTTTTCGTTCGGGAATTTTTATTTTTTTTAATCGCGCCGCCAAATCCGGATTTTTCAGTTCCATGAACTCCGAAAAGCAAATATCGCGCAAGATTTTTTGCATGTAATTTAAAAAATCCGCGAATTTTTCCCGTGACCAATCGGAAATTTCCGCGCCTTGCTTAAAAATTTCTTCGCTTGTCAATTCCGAGCGCGATATTTTTTCCAAAATTTCCAATGCCGCCGCTCGGAGTTCCGCGCCGCCCGATTCTTTTAATTTTAATGCTCGTCCCAAACTCCCGTCTGATATTATCGATAAATTTTCCGCTTCCGACTCCTCAACGCCGCGCAGAATCAGTGCGTTTTTTATTTCCCCCGCCGAAATTTTATCAAAATTAACCGTCACGCAACGCGAACGGATTGTCATTAATAAATTCGAGCGACTCGCCGTCAGCAATATGAAAATCGTTTGACTCGGTGGCTCCTCGATTGTTTTTAGCAGACAATTTGCCGCCGCGTTGTTCATTAGCTCCGCGCCGTCGATTATCATTACTCGCCGTTTGGAATTTATCGGTCTCAACGCCGCTTCGCTTTGCAAGTCGCGTATCTGTCCGATTTTTATATTCCGCGCAGTTTTACTTTCCTCCGCCTCGACAACATAAAAATCCGGATGAGTTTTTGCCGCGACCAATCTGCAATTTTCGCAAACGCCGCAAGGTTCGCCGCCGGTTGAGTTTTCGCATAACAGCGACGCCGCGCAGATTTCAGCCGCCAATCGCTTGCCGACACCTTCTTCGCCCGAAAATATCACAGCGTGCGGAAATTTTTCTTCCGAAATACTTTTCCTCAAATAATCCGAAGTCGTTTCGTGCCCGATTAAATTTTCCCAACTCAATTTATAATTTTCCATTACATATACAAATCAACCAGCATTCCGCGAATTGCATCATGCGCCGCGATTACGTCCAGTTGCGCCGATTGTCCCAATCTGATTTTTTCTGCCATTTCCTCCAACTTTAAATCGATTTTCCGTACCGTTGTATAGGCGCGTTGCCGCCCCATTCTGTCCCAGCCCGCCGAAGTGTGCACTTCATACATATTACTGACCGCCGTGCTCACGAATTCTTTTATCAGCGTCCGATATTCCTTTAATTCGTCATATGTCGGAGTTTTGCTCAGCCGCGACGCTTGTTCGTCGATTTTTTTCAGCATCGCTTCCATTTCTTCATGCGAAACGCCGCCTTCGCGCTGTTGTTCTTGAAGTTCCGTTTCAAAACTCAATTCTCTGTCGAGCGGGTGCTCGTTCGTGCCGCGCAAAAGTTCAAAAGGCGACGCCGGTGCTCCTGTGCTCCCGATTTTTACTGCCATTTTTATTCACCTCGCGCTAAAGTTTATACATTTTCTGCCCCAAATGCAAGAAGAGACTGCCGATTTATAAATCAGCAATCTCTTCTGAAAAAGGGATCCAAAACGCCGTTTCCTCTCTATGTCTAGACCTGCTACTCTCGCAGGTGGGTTCCTTAAGCCCGGTTTCTGTTACTTATCTCTATCGACAATTCTCCATCTTCCGAAATCAATTCAGGTTCCCTAAAATTTATGTAGGTTAGACATTATTCGAGTTCTCGTACCTCCCAGATTTATCCTTCTTCGCGCCAATAATAGCACGAAAAATTTTTTGTTACAAGTCTTGACAAACGATAAAATTTGCAAATTCCGCCGCGTTGAGAATTTCCTTCTCTTGTTGTAAAATATTTATGTCGTCGTTCGCTCCTCTTTGTTTTTTTGGAAAGGGGGTGATAGTGTGGATGACATCGTCGGATTCTTAAAGATAATCGCAGCTAACGTAACTTCGTTCGTAATTTGCGAGTGGCTTAAACAGTTCTTTAAGAACGATGACTAAGCCAAAATTGTGTCCTAAACAGACGCAACCCCCAAGACGGTTTAGCCGAACCAACTTGGGGGCTTTTTTGCGCTTGTGATAGTATGGATGACATTTTTTCTTAAATCACGTACGCATTATATCAGCGATTAAAATTTTTTGCAAGCTTCTGATAAACAACTAAGCCAAAATTGTTTCCTAAATAGACGCAATTATCGATAGGATTTTTTATAAATGTTCAACATATCGTCGTCGCTTAGCGGTGTCGGGTCGAATTGCAATAAAAATCCCATTGCGTCGCGAGTGTTTTGTACCATTTTGGGGAATTCTTCAGGTGTAATGCCGTAATCGCTCATTTTTAAATTGTCTACGCCGCAAGCCGCTTGCATTTCCTTGAGGGCGTCGATAAAATCTTCCGCCTTGTCGGCATTTTTACCCATTGCCCGCGCCATTGCAATAAATTTCTCGTCGCAAGCGTGTTTCTCGACGAAGTGCGAAAAATACGCGACCGAAATCATAATCAAGCCTGCGCCGTGCGGCAATTCGGGATGATACGCGCTCAAGGCGTGTTCAAGCGAATGTTCAGCCGTGCAAACACAAACGTCCATAGAAAAGCCGCCCAATGTGTTTGCAAAGGCGACTTGCGTCCGCGCTTCAAGATTTTTTCCGTCATTTACCGCTATCGGGAGATATTTCGCAAGTTTTTCTATCGCAGTCAGCTCAATCATTGCCGACATCTCGTTGCAAGCGTTGGAGATATAACCTTCGGCGTTGTGGAAGAAGGCGTCGAAGCCCTGATAAGCCGTGAAATGTTTCGGGACTGTCAGCATATAAATCGGGTCGACAATCGCAAGGTCGGGATATTCGCCGAAAAAGGCGGTTTTCTCGTTGGTTTCAAGATTTGTTATGACTGCGCCAGCGTCAACTTCGGAGCCGGTGCCCGCGCTGGTCGTTATCGCGACATATGGCAACGCTTTTTCCGTCAAAGGTTTTTTACCGCCCGTGCCAAAAATGACAAAGTCCCAAACTCTGCCGTCTTTTTGCGGAATTACAGCGGCGATAGCCTTGGCCGCGTCGAGAACAGAGCCGCCGCCCAAACCAATGACGAAATCGCAATTATTTTCGCGCCCGAAGTCCACGCCTTCCTGAACGGCGGGTTCCGTGGGATTCGCGCCGATTTTATTATAAATTGCGTAGTCTGCGCCCCAAGCTGTCAATTCCTCCTGCAATTTATCAAGACTGCCGTTGGTTTTGGTTGACTTGCCGTTGGAAATGACGATTAAAGCCTTTTTGCCGAGCGGCTTTTCTTTATGAAGTTCACCGAGTTTGCCCGCGCCGAATAAAACCTTAGTTGGAACATGCCATGTAAACGCCATTCAAATCACTCTCCTAAAATTTTTAGCGATTATATCACTTCGAGTTGACTTTGGCGCAAGAAATTTTTTCGGCGAGCTTGATAATCTGCGCGGCGGTCTCGGAAATATTTTTTTCGGCAATTTCTTTTTGCATAGCCTCGGCAAGCGTCATGGGCGAGCGCAAAATACAAAATGCGGCGTCAATCCCCGCGTCGTCAGAAATATCCGCCACACTTCCGCCCAAGCCGACAGTTAAAATTTGCGGATTAATTTTTTTTGCCAATTTCGCCACGCCGGACGGAGCTTTTCCCTGCGCGGTTTGGAAATCTAATTTGCCTTCGCCCGTGATTAGAACGTCCGCCGATTTTAAATCATTTTTTATATTCAAAGTATCCAAAACAATATCGACGCCGGGCAAAAGTTCGCCGCGCAGATAACTCCTGAACGCAAAACCTAAGCCGCCCGCCGCGCCATCGCCCGGAACGGATTTTTCTTTAAGATTTAGGAATTTCGCGCTTAGGGAGCCGAAATTTTTAATCCAGCCGTCCATAATTTCGACAATTTCGGGCGTCGCGCCCTTTTGCGGGGCGTAAACCGCCGAGCAACCGTTTTTGCCCGTCAAAGGATTGGTCACGTCGCAGGCAATGCGAAATTTGCAATCTTTAAGTTCGGGCAGGACGTTTGAAGCATCAATCGAAGTGACTTTTTCCAAATCGCGTCCGAAAATGCCGCTGTTGAAATTAAATCCCAGCGCAGTCAACATACCCAGCCCGCAATCATTTGTCGCCGAGCCGCCGATACCGATAACAAAATCGCGGCAACCGTCTTGAATCGCAATTTTAATCAATTCGCCGACGCCGTAAGTTGTGGTGTTTAGCGGGTTGCGAAGATTTTCGGGAACGAGCGGAAGTCCTGCGGCATTTGCCATTTCTATAACCGCCAATTTTTTATCTTTGACTTCGCCGAACTGGGCGAAAACTTTTTTGCCGAGCGGGTCGGTGACTTCAACGGATTTTAATTCGCCGCCGAGCGATTTTGTAATTGCAAAGCAAGTGCCCTCGCCGCCGTCGGCAAGCGGAAAGATTTTAACGTTTGAATCGGGCGCAACGGACAAAATTCCTGCGCGAGCCGCCGCGCCCGCCTCCAAACTCGTCAAGGAGCCTTTCAAGCTGTCAATCGCAACGATTATATTCATGATTTTATCCTCCGAAAAAATTTTTATCATTATAACAAAAAATCACTCCCAAAACGATTT
>CAMNEX010000039.1 GCA_946536825.1 uncultured Selenomonadales bacterium
TTGAGGGGGCAGTCCTCGTCCGGGGGTATGAGTTCAAGTCTCATCGACCGCACCATTAATTGAACACGCGGTTGTGGTGGAATAGGCAGACACGCTGCTTTGAGGGGGCAGTGCTCACAAGGCGTATGAGTTCAAGTCTCATCAACCGCACCATAACGAAAATTTCAGCGCGAGAAACTTTTTCTCGCGCTTTAATATTTTTAATAAAAAAAACTCCTTCCAAACTCGGAGGGAGTTTTTTTATTGGAAAAATTTTTATATCAGAACTCGCCCGCAACTTCGATAAAGCCAAATTTATCCTCGACTTCGCCGATATGCAAACCTTCAATATAATCGTACATTTTCTGCGCGAAAGCTCCGATTTTTCCGTCGCCGATAACGTAATCTTTTTCCTTGTAGCGAAGGACACCAACAGGCGAAATTACCGCCGCCGTGCCGGAACCGAAAACTTCCTCAAGGCGTCCGTCGTCATGCGCTGCAATAATCTCGTCGATTGAAATTCTGCGCTCCACAACCGGCATTCCCCAATCTTTTGCGATTTGATTCACCGTGCGACGAGTTATGCCGTTAAGTATCGACGTTTGGATTTGCGGCGAAGGAGAAACAATTTCGCCGGCAATTTTAAACAGAATGTTCATTGAGCCGACTTCTTCAATGTATTTGCGCTCAACGCCGTCAAGCCAAAGCACTTGATCAAAGCCGATTTCATGAGCGATAAGTCCCGCGTGAAGGCTAGCCGCATAATTCGCGGGAGTTTTCGCCGCGCCGAGTCCGCCGCGAACTGCGCGAACGTATTTATCCTCAACCAAAATTTTCACGGGCGCAAAACCATGCGCATAATAAGCGGCAACAGGCGACATGATTATCATAAATTTATATTTTTTGCTGACACTCACGCCCAAAACTTCGTCGGTCGCGAAAACAAACGGGCGAATATAAAGGCTCTGCCCTTTTTCCTTCGGTATCCACTCTTTGTCAAGATCGACAAGTTTCATCAAGCCTTCGTGCGCCACGTCGAAAGGAATTTCCGGAATATCGAGAATTTTAGCCGAGTTGTTGAGGCGATTAAGATGATCCGTTGCGCGGAAGACTACCGCCTTGTTTCCTTGACGATAAGCCTTGAGTCCCTCGAAAATCGCTTGCCCGTAATGAAGTGTCGCGTTGGCAGGGTCAAGCAAAATTTTTTCGTGCGGAACAATTCTCGCGTCGTGCCAACCCTGCGCGGCGTCGTAATCCATAACGAACATATAATCCGTAAAATGCGTCCCGAAACCGATTTTGGAAACATCGGGCTTAGTCTTAAGATTTTTGGTTTCGACGAATTTAATCTCTGCCATAAAATAATTCGCTCCTTTTTAAACTTAAAAATAAATTTTCGTATTGATTCTGCCAACGTTTAAAATTTCCTGCAAAAATTTATCGCGGGATTTTAAGCGGGCATTGACATTGCTAAATCTTTTTGTTATCATTTCGGCGTTTAAGGAGAGGTGTCCGAGCGGTTTAAGGAGCCGGTCTTGAAAACCGGTGATGCTGAAAGGCACCGTGGGTTCGAATCCCACCCTCTCCGCCATTCGACGAAAATTTTTTCCGCAAGGAGTTTCGTAAATAGACTTTCGCCTTCGGGCGATTATTTTTAGGGAGGCGGCGATTTTTATGGAAAATTCAACTCCGGACGAACAAGAGAAATTGCGAATATTGATAACCGACGATTCACGGCTCCTGCGCAAAAAACTGCGCGAGGAACTGGAACGGCTAAATTGCGAAGTCATAGAAGCAATCAACGGAAGAGAAGCAATAACATTTGTTTTGGAACAGGAACCCGACGGCGTCATTTTGGATATAGTAATGCCGGTCGTCGGCGGAATAGAGGCACTGCAATTTATTCGCGAAATGGCTCCCGACGTTCCGGTCGTCATGCTCAGTTCAATGAACTCGCCGCAAAAATTAATGCAATGCCTCAAAATGGGCGCGATAGATTTTATCAACAAACCTTATTCAAAGGAGCAAATAGCTCACACGATTGAAAGATTTAAAAAGCTCAAGGCAAAACGTCTCGAAAAAGCCAAGGCGGCGGAAGAAATTTAAGGAGGATTTTAAAATGCCAATTATTGAACAAAATACGGTTTCGGCAAAAAACAAAGCCGGCGGCAAAGGCGAAATGTTTATCACGCATCTTTTGACGCCTAAAGAAATGGTCGGGAAATGTGAAATGTTCGCAAGTGTCAAAATTCCCGCGGGTTGTTCGCTCGGCGTTCATCAACACGTCGGCAACAACGAAACTTATTATATTTTGCAGGGCAAAGGGCTTTATACCGATAACGGCGCAACTTACGAAGTCAAAGCGGGCGATACGACTTTTTGCGCGGACGGCGATACGCACGGCATTGAAACTATCGGCGACGAGGATTTAATTTTTATCGCGCTGATTATCAGCACAAAATAAATTAAAAAATTGCATGCCGACGCCGAAATATATTGCGCAGAAAAAAAACCTGTGCTAAGATACGGGCGCGACTAAGGAAAGGAGTTGGCGGCAATGGATATGAGTATCGCGGCACTGTCGGTTGATATGAGCGCGGCAAAAGTTCAGCAGGAATTGGGCATTTCGGTTTTGAAAATAGCAATGGAGGCGGATACTTCCGCGGCAGAAGAAGCCTTGGAAGTCGTCGAAAGCCTTGACCCCGCGCTCGGAAATAATTTAGATATAACAGCGTAATAAAAAGTACTTGATTTTTCTATAACATTCTGCTAAATTCTGCAGGTAATTTTTGAAAGGAGGATTTCTTTTTTATGACGAGAGCTGAATTGATAGTGAGCGTCGCCGAAAAAAGCGGTCTTGATCGCAAAAGCGCGGAAAAAGCCGTGGCGGCGACTTTCGAGACTATTAAACTCGCGCTGATTAAAGGCGACAAAGTTCAAGTGTTGGGGTTTGGCACATTCGAGAATCGTACACGCGCACCGCGCAAAGGTCGCAATCCCCGCACCGGCGAAGAGATTGAAATCAAAGCTTCAAATTTGCCATCTTTCAAAGCGGGCAAAACTTTAAAGGAAGCAGTCAACCACTAAAGAAATTTTTTCGCAGAGTCGAGTAATTTTGCTCGGCTCTGTTTTTCGTTTTGGAGAAATTTTTATGAAGAGGGCGATAATCACGGGCGGGACGTCCGGAATTGGTCTCGCGACGGCTAAAATTTTTTTGGCGAAGAAATTTAGTTGCGTCTTGGTCGGGAGAAATCCTGCGCGGTTTGAAAAAATAAAAAAGGAGCTCGGCGGGAATTTTGAATTTATTTCGGCGGACGTTCGCAGGGTTGAGGAGTGCGAGAAAATAATTTCGCGGGCGGTCGAAATTTTCGGCGGCGTCGATGTTCTGATAAATAGCGCGGGCATTTATCACGAGGGCGCGATAACTTCAACTGACGAAAAAACTTTCGACGATATTTTTTCGACAAATGTCAAGGGAACTTTTTTTATAACACGGGCGGCTGTCGGCGAATTGATTAAAAGTCGCGGCGCAATAGTCAACGTGGCAAGCGACGCGGGCTTGAAAGGAAATTATTTCTGCGCGGCGTATTCGGCGAGCAAAGGCGCAATCGTCGCTTTTACAAAGTCTCTCGCGCTGGAATTGGCAAATTTTCCCGTTCGCGTAAACTGCGTCGCACCGGGCGATATTTTGACACCGCTGACATTGAATCAGCTAAAAAATTCGGGCGGAACAGTCGAGGAGCTTGCAAAATTTTATCCGCTCGGCAGAATCGGCACGGCTGAAGAAGTCGCGAAGGCAATTTATTTTTTAGCGTCGGAGTCGTCGAGTTTTATAACAGGCGCAGTCTTGAGCGTCGACGGCGGCTTGACTTGTTGAGGGAGGAAAATTTTATGTCTGCTGTGCTTACAGAAATTAAATTGAATATCGAACTCGGCTTTGATTTGGCGACGTGAAGATTTTAATCTTATCGGCGTCAATCGGCTCTGGACACACAAGAGCGGCCCTGGCTTTGCAAAAAATTCTCGGCGACTCTGCGCAGGTTGTCGACTTCATGGCGCGGGAAATTTCCTTGCTGAATTGGCTGACGAAAAAACTTTATCTCGCCGCATTGCGATTTATTCCCGACCTTTACGACAGAATTTATAAATTTGCGGACGGGCGAAAAGTCGGAGTCTCGGCAAGATTTTTAAGCTCCGCGCTGATGTATCTGCCCTTCGCCCGCCTGCTGAATAAATTTCAACCCGAAGTCGTAATTTGCACTCACCCTTTCCCCGAAGCGGCTGCGTCGCTGTGGAAATTTCTTCATGCAAAGTCCGAAAAAAATTTCCTACTCGCGGCGGTGCTGACAGATTATTCACTGCACGAAATTTGGATTTTCGGCGAAGTCGACGCTTACTTTGTCGCAACGGAGGAAATGCAGGGGGAACTTGCCGCGCATTGTCGGGCGGGACAAAAAATTTTCGCGACGGGCATACCGATTGAAGAAAAATTTTCTGCAGAAAAAATTTTCTCCGACTCGGCTAAACCGACGATTTTAATAATGGGCGGCGGCTTGGGGCTCGGTTCGATTGAAGAAACTTTATCGGAGCTAAACAAAGTTCAATCGCCGCTGAAAATTTTGGTCGTGGCGGGGCAGAATGAAAAACTTTTGGCGCGGCTAAAAAAATTGCGAGAAAAAATTTCTCATGAAGTCGAAGTCTTCGGCTACGTCTCGGACGTTAATAAACTCATGGCGGCGGCAGATTTGCTTATCACAAAACCGGGCGCGTTGACTATGACGGAAGCTTTCGCGGCGGGCTTGCCGTTAATACTCCACGCTCCGATACCCGGTCCCGAATTCAAAAATGCGGCGTATGCAGTCGCTCACGGCGCGGCGATTGAAGTCGGCGAACAGAAAATTTCTGCAGTCGTCGAAGATATTTTAAAACAACCTGCGCGGCTGGACAAAATGAAAACCTGCGCAAAAAAAATCGCTCGTCCTTCAGCGGCAACGGAAATTATTACACGACTTAAAAAGTTGCTTGACGAAAAAATTTATCTGTGCTAATATTCGGCGCAGTGATTCGGCGCCTTCGTCAAGTGGTTAAGACACCGCCCTCTCACGGCGGGTTCAAGGGTTCGAATCCCTTAGGCGTCACCATAAAATTTGAAACTAACAAAGGGCGTTGCGTGCGGCAACGTCCTTTTGAGTTTAGGAGGGATTATCTTGACAGAATCAGAAATTCGCTTGGCAATGGCGCGGGCAGTCGAAGAAGTGCGGCTGAAAAATCCCCTGGCACCTTCGATAACCAACACGGTCACACAAGATTTTGTCGCCAATGCACAACTTGCAATCGGCGGCTCGGCGGCAATGCTTTACCTCGCTGACGAGTGCGAGGAAATGGCAAAAATCGCGCCCGCATTTTATATCAACATGGGCACGGCAATGCCTTTCTACGCCGAAACTTTACCGAGGACGGCGCAAGCACTTTACGAAAATAAAAAGCCGTGGGTCCTCGACCCTGTCGGAATCGGCTTATCGGGAGTACGTATGGAATGCCTGCGCAAGTTGAAAAATTTTAAGCCGTCAATCGTCCGTGGCAATGCCTCGGAGATAATCGCGCTGGCAAAATTTTGGGAGTTAATCGAAGATAACGGCGGACAAGTTCGCGGCGTCGATTCAACGGAAAAAGTTTCGTCGGCTAAGGAGGCGGCGATTGCCTTGGCAAAATTCACGGGCGGCGCGGTCGCAGTTTCGGGCGAAGAAGATTTGGTTACCGACGGTGAAAAAGAAATTATCTGCGCGGGCGGCTCGATTTTGTTCACGAAAATAACAGGGAGCGGCTGTGCATTGGGCGGCGTCATGGCAATTTATTTGACGGCGGCAAGTCCGTTTATCGCGGCTTTGACGGCGACGACGATATTTAATCTGGCGGGCACAAAGGCGGCGGCTCAAACCGAAGCTCCCGCGAGTTTCAAAGTAAATTTCTTGGATAGCCTGTATGAACTGAACGCGGAAGAAGTTTCGGAAAATTTCCGCGCAGTCGGCTCGTTTGAAAATATGTTCAAACTTTCTCTGCCGTCGTTTTGAATGTTGCAAGCAATAAAAAAGGAGCTCGGATAAATTTTCGGGCTCCGATTTTTTTAAATTTTTTGCAGTCCGAGATTGGGTACCGCGTTCAAATTCGATGTTGCAAAATCTTTTTCAAGCGATTGATAAAAGCCGCGGCAAGCAATCATTGCGGCGTTGTCGGTGCAGAGAATTTTTGTCGGATAAAAAAATTGAAAGCCACGCCGTTGACAAGCTTCGCGAAGTGTTTTTTCCAGAGAAGAATTTGCCGCGACGCCGCCCGCCAATACGATTTTATTCAGCGCGAATTTTTCAGCAGCCGACAAAGTTTTTTCCGCTAAAATATCGACGACCGTCTTTTGAAAACTCGCCGCCACGTCGGCAGAATTTATCGGCTCGTTTTTCATCTGCGCGGTATTGAGATAATTTAAAACCGCCGATTTTAAACCGCTGAAGCTGAAATCGTAGTCAGTAACTTTCGGGTGCGGAAAAATTGTCGCGTCGGCATTGCCGCTTTTTGCAAGCTTGTCAATTTCGGGACCGCCGGGATAAGGCAAGCCCATTACCCGCGCAATTTTATCGAACGCCTCGCCCGCCGCGTCGTCGCGTGATTGTCCCAAAAGTTCAAAGTTGTTGTAGTCCGTCATTTTTATCAGCGCGGTGTGTCCGCCCGATACGACCAGCGATAAAAAAGGCGGCTCCAATTCGGGTGCGCTTAAAAAATTCGCGAAGATATGCCCTTCCAAATGATTGACGGCGATAAGCGGAATTTTCAGCGCGTAGGCTAAGGATTTCGCCGCCGATAAGCCGACCAATAACGCGCCCGCCAAACCTGGTCCGAAGGTTACGGCGATTTGATTTATTTCGCGCAGATTGACGCCCGCTTTGTTAATTGCCTCGTCGATAACCGGCATGATGTTTACGATATGTTTTCGCGACGCTATTTCCGGCACGACGCCGCCGAATTTCTGGTGAAGTGGAATTTGTGTTGAAATGACGTTTGATAAAAGTTCGCGCCCGCCGCGCAGCACCGCCGCCGCCGTCTCGTCGCAACTCGTTTCTATTCCCAACGTTAAAATTTTTTCCATAAAAGTTTCCTCAGAACTTTACAACGCAAAAATTTATCGGGACGCCTTGTTCGCTGAATTTGTTTTCGTATTCGGTGCGAATATTTTCGGGCGGCTCGTTCGCGTGTAAATCGTTAGTCACGTCGCTGACCTCAAGCCCCGCCGCCGCGAATTGCTCCAATGAAAAATCGAACAGCCCGCGATTATCCGTCTTGAAAAAAATTTCTCCGCCGATTTTTAAAATCTTCCTGTACATTTCCAAAAAGCGGACGTGCGTCAAGCGGCGTTTGGCGTGGCGTTTTTTAGGCCAAGGATCACAAAAATTTATGTAAAACCTGTCGACTTCGTGCTCCGAAAAAATTTCTGCAATGTTGTTTATGTCGAAGACAATCAGTCGGACGTTGCTTAAATTTTTTTCGCGAACTTTACGCGCCGCCGACAGGACGCAAGTTTTTTCGACCTCAAGCCCGATAAAATTTATTTGCGAATTGCGTTCGGCAATTTGCGTTATAAAATCGCCCATGCCCGTTCCCAATTCGACGTAAAGTTTTCGCGTTAAATCTTTTTCTATCGGCTTGACTTCGCCGACCGTCACGAAATCTTCAAACTGCTGTAATTTCTCGTCTGTGTGAGGCTTTTTCCTCAAGCGCAAAATTTTTCCCTCCGTTAGTCGTCAAGTGCGATTAAATTTTCTTCCCGCAAAAATTTCGACAATTTTTTTATTCCGTTCATGACTGCGTAATAATGTTCGGGCGTCAAAGATTGCGGACCGTCCGAAAGTGCCCGCGCCGGATTCGGGTGCATTTCAATCATTAAGCCGTCCGCGCCCGCCGCGATTGCCGCCAATGCCATTGGCTTTACCATGCGCCATTTGCCCGTGCCGTGACTCGGATCGACGATTATCGGCAAGTGCGAAAGATGTTTTACCGCCGCCACTGCCGACAAGTCCAAAGTGTTGCGCGTGTAAGTTTCGTAAGTTCTGATTCCGCGCTCGCATAAAACGACGTCGGGATTGCCCGCGTTCATAATGTATTCGGCAGCGTTCAGCCATTCATCGATTGTCGCCGCAAGTCCGCGTTTCAAAAGAACGGGGCGTTTGCATTTGCCGACCTCTTTAAGTAGTCCGAAATTCTGCATATTCCTCGCGCCGATTTGCAACATGTCAGCGTATTCGGCAACGGGCGCAATGCCTTCGACCGTCGTGACTTCCGTGACAATTTTTAAGCCTGTAACTTCTCGCGCTTCGGCAAGATATTTCAAGCCTTCAATTTCCAGACCTTGAAAAGAATAGGGCGAAGTCCTCGGCTTAAACGCGCCGCCGCGCAGAAATTGTGCGCCGCCTTCCTTGACGATTTTTGCCGCCTTTAAAAGTTGTTCGCGACTCTCTACCGCGCAGGGACCCGCCATTATGACAGGCTCCGCGCCGCCGATTTTCACGCCGCCAACGTCGATAACGCTTGCTTGCGGGTGAAATTCGCGGCTTGCCAATTTGTAACTTTTAGAAATGGAAACGCTACTTTCAACGCCCGGCAGAGCGTCTATCGCAACCGACGCCAATTTTGTCTTATCGCCGATTACGCCGACAATTTTTTGTTGCGCACCCTCCATAATCTTCGCGTCGAGCCCGACACTTTTTATCGCCTTGATTACCTCGTCAATGTTTTGTGACGTCGCCTCCGGATTCATTATAATTACCATATAAAATTCTCTCCAATCACATGAAAAAATTTTACCCCTCCGCGGAGGGGCTTTTTAGTTTCTTGTCATTTCCTGATTAAAATTACTGCCCGTTAAACTTCAAGCGCATTATACAAAAACGCAAATTTTTTGTAAAGATAATCGGTGACAACGATTAATCTTGCAATGTTTTTGCGCGGCAATTATACTGGTGCGGGAGGTTTTGCATTTGGATACGAAAAAATTATTTCGCGGCTTTTGGTCGCTGTTCAAAGGTTATTGGTCGAGTGAAGAAAAGTGGAAGGCTCGCGGGCTGTTGGCGTTTGTAATTTCGCTGAATTTCGCGACGGTTTATTTATTGGTTCAAATCAACACGTGGTACAACGAATTTTATAACGCCCTGCAGAATTACGAGGCGGAAAATTTCTGGCCGCTCGTCGGAGAATTTACCGCGCTGGCGTTCTGTTACATTTTTATCGCGGTTTACGCAATTTATCTCCGGCAAATGCTTCAAATAAAGTGGCGCACGTGGATGACGAAAAATTATCTGGGCGCGTGGATGGGCGGACAAATTTATTATCGTCTGCAGGACGCGGCGGACAACCCCGACCAGCGTATTTCTGAAGATATCGGGCAATTCGTCAATCTGTCGCTCGGATTGCTTATCGGCTTTTTGAAACAGCTGACGACCCTTGCGGCGTTCGGTGTAGTTTTATGGGAATTGTCCGGCGCATTTACTTTTGAACTTGCCGGAAATGAAATTGTGATTTACGGCTACATGTTTTGGTTTTCGTTCATTTATTCCGGGCTCGGAACTTTTTTGGCGCACAAAGTCGGGCGGCGGCTGATTGCTTTGAACTTCGACCAACAAAAATTTGAGGCGGATTTTCGTTTCAGCATGATGCGCGTCCGCGAAAATTCCGAGAGCATTGCATTTTATCGCGGCGAGGCGGCGGAGCTAGAAGGTTTCAATTTAAAATTCGCCGCCGTCATAAAAAATTATTGGCAACTCATGAAGAAAACCAAGCACTTGAATTTTTATGTAAACGGTTATGGACAGTTGGCGGTAATTGTTCCGCTGATTCTTGCCGCGCCGAGATATTTTTCAAAGGAAATGCAGCTGGGCGGGCTAATGCAAACGGTTTCGGCGTTCGGCAGAGTTCAGGACGCATTGAGTTATTTTGTTGATTCTTACGACACTTTGGCAAGTCTCGCGGCGGTTATCAATCGTCTTGCCGGCTTTACTGAACACATGGACGAGGCGCGAAAAATTCAAAGCAACGTCACGAACTCAACCGCGCCCGAATTAAAAATTTCCGCGCTGAATGTCGCCTTGCCGACAGGGCGCGAGCTTTTAAAAAAATTATCGCTTGAAGTTCAAAACTCAAAATCGCTTTTGGTGACGGGCGCGTCGGGTTGCGGGAAATCCACTTTGCTCCGAACTCTAGCGGGAATTTGGGCGTATGCTTCGGGCGAAATTTCCCTGCCGAAAAATTCCCGTGTAATGTTCCTGCCGCAAAAACCTTATTTGCCGCTGGGAACTTTGCGCCGCGCCTTGATTTATCCGCACGCAGAAAAAGATTCGCCGCCCGACGACAAATTAAAAAGAACTCTGCAACTTGTCGACCTGCCCGCACTTGCCGACAAACTCGACGCGGCGGACGATTGGAGCAGAATTCTTTCTTTGGGCGAACAACAACGGCTCGCCTTTGCACGAGTGCTTTTATCCGCGCCCGATTATATTTTTCTGGACGAGGCGACCTCCGCGCTTGACGAGCCACGGGAAATTGAAATGTATAACCTTTTGCGCGAACAACTTCCAAAAGCGACTGTCGTGAGCGTTGGACATCGCTCGACGCTGTTTAATTTGCACGACACGGAATTGAATCTGGACGGCGCGGGCAATTATTCTATCCGTGATTTATAGTCGCGTTCATACTGCCCGAACGAAAACCTTGCAAATCTAACGTGACGTAATCGAAGCCTAAATTTTTCAGCCGCGCAGATATTTCTTCGCGCATTTTTAGGAGCTTCGGAAAATCTTCGGGCAAAATTTCTATTCGCGCTATTTTCCCGTGGACGCGAACGCGCATTTGATTAAAGCCCGCGTCGATTAAAAATTGCTCCGCCGCGTCGACCGTTGCAAGTTTTTGTTCGGTTAAAATTTCGCCGTAAACAAAGCGCGACGCCAGACAAGCCATTGACGGCTTTTTCCACGTCGGCAAATTAAATTCTTTGGATAGCTCGCGAATTTCCGCCTTGTAAAGTTCGGCGGCGATAAGCGGGCTTTTTATTTGCAATTCGGCAAGTGCCTTCATTCCGGGGCGATAATCGCTCGTATCGTCCATGTTGGAGCCCTCGACGACGGCAGAAATTTTATTTTCCTCGGCAAGGCGCAGAAAATTTTTAAAAAGTTCGCGCTTGCAAAGGTAACAGCGGTTTTCGGGATTTTCCTTGACGCCTTCAATATTCAAAACGTCCGCCTCGAAAATTATCTGCCGAATTTTATTTTCCGCGCAGAATTTTATTGTCTCGTTGATTTCTCTGCGCGGGACGAATTTACTTGCCGCCGTCAACGCCAAAACTTTATCTTCCAAAACTTCCTGCGCGACTTTTAATAGGAACGTCGAATCGACGCCGCCCGAAAACGCTACCGCAACGCTTCCGAGCCCGCGAAGATTTTCTTTTAATTTATCAAGCTTTGTCATTTAGAATTTCTCCAAAAAATTTTTTATCATAACGCGCCCGCACGGCGTCAAAATTGATTCGGGGTGGAATTGAATCCCTTCAACGTCAAAAGTTTTGTGACGGACGCCCATAATCGTTCCGTCGGCAAGTTCGCTCGTAATTTCCAGGCAATTCGGAAGCGTTTCGCGCTCAATTATCAGCGAATGATAACGCCCGACTTCCACGCCTTGATTTAAGTTGCTGTAAATTCCTTTGCCGCAATGTTTAAGCCGCGAGGTTTTACCGTGGACAATTTCTTTGGCGCGAATGATTTTCCCGCCGAAAACTTCGCCTATCGCCTGATGTCCAAGACAAATTCCCAAAATCGGCAACTCGCCTTTGAGCTCGTCGATTAATTTTTCCGTTATGCCCGCGTCTTTAGGCTCGCCGGGACCGGGTGAAATTATTATTGCCGAGAAATTTTTATCGCGAATTTCTTCCACAGAAATTTTATCGTTGCGAACGACTTCAACCGCCGCGCCCAATTCCGACAAAAGCTGATAAACATTGTAAGTAAACGAATCGTAGTTATCAAGCAGGAGAATCATTATTTTCGACCTCCTCGACGACTTCAAATAAAGCTTTAGCCTTCTGCAAAAATTCGCGGTATTCATTGAGCGGAATTGAATCGGCGACAATGCCCGCGCCCGTCTGAATCACCGCGTCAACATCGTTTTCAATGCGCATTGTCCTAAGCGTTATGCACATATCCATATTCCCGCAAAAATCCATGTAGCCGACAGTGCCCGCGTAACTTTTTCGGCGAACGGGTTCAAGTTCGTGAATAATTTCCATTGCGCGGAGTTTCGGTGCGCCGCTGACGGTTCCGGCGGGAAATGTCGCTTTTAAAACGTCTATCGGTTGCAAATTTTCTTTCAGCGTCCCGACGACGCTTGAAACCATATGCATTACGTGACTAAAAAATTCTACCTCGCGGAGCTTTTCGACCTTGACTGTGCCCGCCTCCGAAATTCTGCCCAAATCGTTTCGCGCAAGGTCGACTAGCATGGAATGTTCCGCATTTTCTTTAATATCGGCTTTTAATTCGGCGGCAAGGGCTGAATCTTCCTCGGAATTTTCGCCACGGCGTCGAGTTCCGGCAATCGGATATGTATAAACTTTTTTGCCTGCGACTTTAACCAACATTTCCGGCGACGCGCCGACCAATTTTACACTGCCGAAATTTATATAAAACATGTAAGGCGACGGATTGACTTGCCGCAATTTTCGATAGAAAAGGAACGCCGGCTTTGAAATTTTTGCTTTGAACTGTTTGGACGGCACGACTTGAAAAATATCGCCCGCGAAGATATATTCTTTTGCCTTTTCTATCGCCGATAAGACTTCGGGCGGGGCTTCGCCGTATTTTTGCAGGAAGTTAATCGGCTCGTGAGAAATTTTTTCGGGCGGAGAAATTTTGAGCGGCGCGGAAATTTTTTCGGCTAATTCATTCATCCGCGCAGATATTTTTGCGTAAAGTTCGGGCAAATTCTTTTGATTTTTAACGTCGGCAAGATAAATCAGCCGCGCAGAATTTTTAAGCGCGTCAAGGAGTATCATAACGCGGCAAATCATGAATTGCCCTAAAAGTTCTTCGTCGCCGAGTTCAAGTCCGCGAATTCTATCGAACGTCGCGGCGATTTCAAAATTAAAATAGCCGACCATGCCTCCATTGGCGAGCGGCAAATTTTTGTCCAGGGCGGCGGGCTTGTAGCGAGACATGAAACTTTTTATCGCGGCGACCGGTTCGCCGTCAATGCATTTCATTAAATCGCCGTCGCGAATCATGAGTTTGTTTTTGAAAACTTGCAACTCAACGAAAGGTTCCGCGCCGATAAAAGAAAATCGCCCGAATGATTGCTGCGTCGTGTCGACCGACTCAAGGATAAAGCCGCGCCCTTTGTCGACGAGCTTATAAAAAATCGAAACGGGCGTATCCAAATCGGTGCTGATATTCGCAGTCACGGCGATTAAATTTGAATTCTGCGCGAAGGTTTGAAACTCTTCGAGCGTCGGGGAAATTTTTAACAACTTCATCACTTCCCTAAAATTTTTCGCGGCGATTATACCATAACAAAAAAGGAGCGACAAAATTTTTCTGCGCTCCTTTGTGTATAAAAATTTTTATTAATCCTTGATAAATTCCTGCAGAGTTTTATAAAGCTGTTCGGGGTCGGCGGGCTTTGTCAAATGGGCGTTCATGCCCGCCTTGAGCGAACGCTGAACATCTTCGTCGAAGGCGTTGGCAGTCATTGCGATTATCGGGACGGTTTTGGCGTCGGGGTGATTCAATTTGCGAATTTCGGCGGTTGCCTCCAGTCCGTCCATTACCGGCATACGAATATCCATTAAAATTGCATCGTAGAATCCGGGTGGCGACGCGGCAAATTTTTCCACGGCGATTTTCCCGTTCTCCGCGTGATCCGAAATCATGCCGCGCATTTCCAGAATCATCATCATTATTTCCGCGTTGACGGGCATATCTTCCGCGACTAAAATTTTGCGTCCTGCGAGTTCAGCGAGTTTCTTTTCGGGGAGAGTTTGTTTTTTGCGGTGGAAGGCTTGTTGGAATTCGTAAAGCGCGTTGGTTGAGGCGAGCGGTTTAGCCATAAATGCATCAACGCCCGCAGTTAAGGCTTCGTTCTCGATCTCGTACCAATCGTAAGCAGTAAGAACGATAACCGTTGTATTGTTGCCGAGAATTTCGCGAATGGCGCGAGTGACTTCAATTCCGTCCATTTCGGGCATAAGCCAATCGACCAGAATCAAATTGTAATCTTCGCGGCGGGCGTGGTGCAGTTTAATCAGCGCGAGAGCCTCCTCGCCGCTTTCGCAAGTCTCCGCCGTTATCCCGACTTCGCCCAAAACGGATTTTGCATGTTCGCGGGCAAGGAGTTCGTCGTCGATAATCAGGACAGAAAAATCCTGCGGGCGCATTTCGCCGCTTTCCTCTGATTCACTCCGCGCAGAATCCTTCAACGGCACATTGACGACAAATTCAGTTCCGACGCCCTTTTCTGATTCAACGGTTATGGAGCCGTTCATCATTTGGACGATATTTTTTGTAATGGCAAGCCCCAAGCCCGACCCACCGTAGCGCGAAGTGGTGGTATCGTCCTCTTGGCTGAAAGGTTCAAAAATTCTCGGCAAATAATCTTTGCTCATGCCGACGCCCGTATCTTTTATCGTGAATTGGAAATTTGATTGCCCGTCGTATTGCGCGGTGCACTCAATCAGCAAAGAAACTTTTCCGCCCTTGTCGGTGAACTTGACCGCGTTGCCGAGGATATTAATCAAAACCTGCTCAAGCTTTGTGTCGTCGCCAATATAATATTTGCCAATCGAGCCGCGCATTTCGCAAACGTAAGTCAAGCCTTTATCCTGGCATTGCCCGTCAATCAGCGTGTTAATCTGATAAACAAAGGACGTAAAGG
>CAMNEX010000040.1 GCA_946536825.1 uncultured Selenomonadales bacterium
CGACGTTGCAGAGAAAATTTCCGCACTTGCTGAAACTTCGACAAATATGGAAGAATTGCTCCGGTTGACGGTCGCGAATCAAATTATGAATTTGGTAAAGAAATAATTTTCAATCCAAAAACGGTCACCGCTTAAATTGGCGACCGTTTATTTTTTTGCAACCGAAAATTATTTTTCAATGATAATGCGCGGGAAAAGTTGTTCGGGCTTGCCGACTTCGTGATTTTCTTCAATTAAGCCGAAAACTTCCGCGTCGTCAAGTTTCAGTTCCGAAGAAATTTTTAATTGCTCGCGGATTTTCTGCGCGGTTGCGGGCATAATCGGCGAAATTAAAATGCTTATGATTCTTAGCGACTCGGCGAGGTTGTAAAGGACGTTGTCGAGTTCCTGTTGCCGAGCTTCGTCCTTGGCAAGTTTCCAGGGCGCAGTTTCGTCAATGTATTTATTTGCGCGCCCGATAAATTTCCAAACAACTTTGACGGCGTCGGAGAGCTGAATATTTTCCATGAGCCGCCGATATTCCTTTGAAGTTTCGACAGCCTCCAGGCGGAAAGATTTATCGAGTTCGGAGCCTTCCGAGTGCTCAGGAAGAATTTTTTTGCGGAATTTGCCGATCATGTTAAGCGTCCTGTGCAAAAGATTTCCCAAATCGTTGGCGAGGTCGGCGTTAATTCGCTGAATGAGTGCGTCGCGATTGAAATTGCCGTCAAGCCCCAAAGTTATCTCGCGCAGGAGAAAATATCTGATAGCGTCCGCGCCGAATTCCTCAACCAAAAGCACAGGATCTACCACGTTGCCTTTTGACTTCGACATTTTATCGCCGTCGGTGACAAGCCAACCGTGTCCGTAAATTTGTTTCGGGAGCGGAAGACCTGCCGCCATTAACATGCAAGGCCAAATAATCGTGTGGAAGCGGACAATTTCCTTGCCGACAAGGTGAATATCCGCCGGCCAAAATCTTTTAAGGTTTTCGTCGTGAATCAGCGGAGTGATATAATTTATAACCGCGTCAAACCAAACGTAAATGACGTGGCGTTCGTCGTCGGGAACGGGAATGCCCCAATCAAAAGAAGTTCGCGAAATGCAAAGGTCTTCGAGCCCGCCCTTTATAAAATTAATCATTTCGTTGCGCCGCGAAGTCGGTACGATAAATTCGGGATTATCTTCAATGTGTTTAAGAATTTTATCGGCGTATTTTGACATGCGGAAGAAATAAGCCTCTTCGGAAACTTTTTCTACAGGTCTGTGACAGTCGGGGCAACAGCCGTTTTCGTCGAGCTGCAACTCCGTCCAATATGATTCGCAGGGCGTGCAATAAAGCCCCGTGTATTCGCCCTTGTAAATATCGCCGTTCGCCTGAATGCGCTTGAAAATTTCCTGAACAACTTTTTCATGGCGCGGTTCGCTTGTGCGGATAAAATCGTCGTTTGAAATGTAAAATTTCTTCCAGAGTTCCTTAAAGCTATCGACAATCGGGTCAACGTATTCAAGCGGCGTTTTGCCTTGAGCCTGCGCGGTTCGCTGAATTTTCTGCCCGTGTTCGTCGGAGCCGGTCAAGAAAAATACGTCGTAGCCGGCCAGACGCTTAAAGCGGGCGATAGCGTCGGCAATCGTGGTGCAGTAAGCGTGCCCGATATGCAATTTCGCGCTGGGATAGTAAATCGGCGTCGTGATGTAAAAAGTTTTCAATTAAATTTCCTCCTTGATTAATTTGTTATAAATATCGCGGCGGCTGACGTTGAATTTTTTTGCCGCCTCGCGCATTGCGGATTTTTTATCAAGCCCCTGTTCCAAAAGTTTTTTATAGAAATCCGAAAGATTTTCTTCGGGCGGCGGCTCGGAAAATTTTTTTCCCTCAATCAGAACGACGAATTCTCCGCGTGGTTCGCCGAGGTTTTTTATAAGTTCGGAAATTTTTCCGCGCAGAAATTCTTCGTGAATTTTTGTAAGCTCCCGCGCCAAAACCGCTTGTCTGTCTCCGAAAATTTCTGCAAGCTCCTCCATAAAAATTTTCAGTCGGTGCGGAGCTTCGTAAAAAATTATCGTCTCTTCGCTTGCCGAAAGTTTTTGCAAAAACTCGCGGCGATTTTTTTTTGTCTTTGGAGCGAAGCCCGCGAATAAAAATTTTGACGTATCAAGCCCCGAACAAATTAACGCGCTCAAGGCGGCATTCGCGCCGGGTATCGGGCAAATTTTTATTCCGTTGTCGATTGCGAGTTTGACTAAATCCGCGCCGGGATCCGAAATGGCAGGCAGTCCCGCGTCGGAGACTACCGCGACCGATTCTCCCGCCAAAAGTCTTTGCAAAATTTTTTCGCCGACGGATTCCTTGCAATTTTCGTCGAAACGTATCATTGGCGTATGAATTTCAAAATGCGTCAAAAGTTTTCGGGTGCGCCTGGTATCTTCCGCCGCGATTAAATTCACTTCGCGCAGAATTTTTATCGCCCGAAAAGTCATGTCCTCCAAGTTGCCGATTGGCGTCGCGCATAAGTAAAGCAAAATCCTTTCCCCCTTGTCGTCAAAAAAATTATAGCACAGTTGGCGACAATGTGATATAGTTTCGGCGGAGGAGTGAAGTTAATGACGGTAAAAACATTGCACCGCGTGAAATTTTTCGATACCGACACAATGGGCGTTGTGCACCACTCGAATTATATCCGCTGGTTTGAAACGGGGCGCGTAGAATTTTTGCGGACGCTCGGAATAGATTTGAACGAAATGATGAGCGACGGGATTTTGTTCCCGATAGTGGAAATCGGCGCGAAATTTCATGCGCCTGCACGCTTTGACGACGAATTGGAGATTGAAACTTCTGCGGAGGCTTTGACAAAGGCTAAGATGAAATTCCTTTACAAAATTCGGCGGCGCGGCGAGGAAAAAATTTTGGCGGAGGGAAACAGCACAAACGTTTTCACGAGCGGCGGAAAAATTTGTCGTCTGCCTGAAAAATATTTTAGTAAACTTGTCAAGGGCGCGTCATGAGCCGAAGATTTTTTATAAAATTTCTAGTCGCGTTGGGCTTGGGAGCGTATCTGCCGAAAAATTGGGCGGAGGCGGCGCGATTGGACGAATTGCATACGCCGCAGGACGGCTACGAACCGTTGACTTCGGTAAGATTTTTGCGGCAAGTCGTCACGAAAGATTCCCGCTCGTCGCGAATGATAATGTGGGAGTCGGAGTCGGAAGAAAATTTTTTATTGGAATGGAAAATGGTCGGCGAGGACGCGGCGCATTTCTCGGAGGTTGAGCGGCGCGATTTAATTTATTTCTGCGCGTTGGAAAATCTCAAGCCCGAAAGTTTATACAAGTTCCGAATAGTGGCGGGCGAGCGGGCGACTTCGTGGCAAAATTTGCGGACGGCGGGCGACGGAGAATTTCAAATGATAATTTTCTCGGATTCGCAGTGCGAGAATTATAACGTTTGGCAGAAGACGGCGGACACGGCTGACGAAAATTTTCCCGACGCGGAGCTTGTCGTTGTGGTCGGGGATTTGGTGGACAACGGTCAAGCCGATTATCAATGGCGGGCGTGGCATTTTGCGGCGACGAAAATTTTATCGGAGCGGACGTTTGCGCCGGTTATGGGCAATCATGAATGTTACGGCGTCGATTGGTTTAATGCCTTGCCGACGGGGTATCTTAAGCAATTCGAGTTGCCCGCGAACGACGCGAAAAAATTCGGCGGTTATTTTTATTCGTTCGATTACGGCGCAGCGCATTTTTTTATTTTGAACACGCAATTTGCCGAACTTGACGCGCTCAATCCGGGCTTGCAGGACGCGCAGGAATATTTTTTTCGTCGAGACGCCGCGCAGGTCAATCGCCCCTGGAAAATCGTTTTCATGCACAAAGATATTTACGACTACGCGCAGGATAAATTTAACGACATCGCGGAGCGATTTTTGGACTTGTTCGACGAGTTGGAAATTGATTTGGTTTTCACGGGTCATTTGCACACCTACAGGAATCGCGGGAAAATTTTTGCGCGGAAAAAATCTGCGCGGGGCACGACTTACGTTTTATGCGGGCGGTCGGGAGATCAAAAATACGTTGAGCCGCCCTCGGCGATTGACGAGGTGACTTATAAAAATCTGCGCGGAGAGCCCGAAAATTTTATCGCGTTAAATGTCAGCGCGGCGGAAATAAAATTGCTCGCCCGCACGGTTGACGGCGAAATTTTGGACAGTTTCACAATCAGGAAGGAAAATTAAAATGAATTTGCAAAAATTGTTGGTCTGCAGAAATTTGCTTGAGGAAGAAGTTTTCGGCGGCATAGCGGACAAATTTGAAAAAACCGCCCGATTAATCGAAAAGGCGGAGCGACTCGGCTTGAGCGGAAATCTTTATCGAGCGTATCTGATTTATCTGCTGTCGCACGAGCCGAATTTAATTTCAACTTCGATAGAAATGCGCGGCGGGAAAATCGGCGGGAATTTGCGCGAAGTTTTTAAGCACGACATAGAAATTTTGCTCCCGATATTCCGCGGCGAACTTCTGAACGAAATAAATTTTGTCAACGCCTACAAGCCGACGGTCGAAAATAAAAATGAATCATTTGACGAGCTGACGCGGCGATTGGAAAATATTGACGACGCGGCGGAAATCACGCACATTTTTATTGAGCATTACAAGCGATACGGCTACGGCGACATTGCGATTTATCGGGCGTTTCGTTGGGAAAACGGGCTTATCGGCGTTCGCCACTTTGAAAAATTTTTCTTGAGCGATTTGATTGGCTACGCGCACCAAAAGGAACTTTTGACGAGCAACACGACGGCATTTGTTAAAGGCAAGCCCGCCAATAATGTTTTGCTTGTCGGGGCGCGGGGAACGGGAAAATCTTCAAGCGTCAAAGCCCTCGTCAACGAATATTATTCGCAGGGCTTGAGGCTTTTGCAGATAACCAAGCCGCAACTGAAAAATTTGCCCGAAATCATGGAGGCGTTGCGGAAATTTTTGAGTAAACGATTTATAATTTTCATGGACGATTTATCGTTTGAAGAATCGGAAGCGGAGTACAAATATTTAAAGTCGGCAATAGAAGGCGGCGTCGAATCGCGTCCCGAAAATGTTTTGATATACGCGACAAGCAACAGGCGGCATTTGATTCGCGAAACGTGGCGCGACCGCAACGAAGAGCACGACGAACTTTATCGCGACGACAGCGCGAACGAAACAATTTCCCTGTCGGACAGATTCGGGCTGATAATTCATTACTACGCGCCGACGCAAGCGGAATATCTGGAAATAATTCGTAGCATGTTAAAAAAGCAGGGCGTGGAGCTCGACGAAGAAAATTTGCGGCTTGAGGGCTTGCGCTGGGAAATGTCGCACTCCGGACGCAACGGGCGCACGGCTCAACAATTTGTAAATCATTACTTGGGGCAAAGGTGAAATTTATGGTATATCTTGCAGGCGCGGGCGCGGGCGACTCCGGACTTTTGACGCTCAAAGCTCGCGAAGTTTTGGAGAGAGCGGACGTTGTGATTTATGACAGGCTCGCCGACGACGAAATTTTAAAATTCTGTCCGAACGCGAAAAAAATTTACGTCGGCAAAGAGGCGGGCAAACATACCCTCAAGCAAGAAGAAATAAATCGGCTGTTGGTTGACGAGGCGCGGGAAAATAAAAATGTTGTGCGCTTGAAGGGCGGCGACCCGTTTGTTTTCGGGCGTGGCGGCGAAGAGGCAATTTATCTTCGAGAAAATAATTTGCCGTTTGAAATTATTCCGGGCGTCACAAGCGCGATTGCAGTTCCTGCTTATGCGGGAATTCCCGTCACTCATCGCGGAGTTGCAACGAGTTTTGCGGTCGTCACAGGTCACGAGGCTCCGAATAAGCCCGAATCAACGATTAATTGGACGAAATTGGCAACGGCGGTTGATACGCTGATTTTTTTAATGGGAATTGCTAACCTGCCGCAAATTGTGGAAAAGCTTATCGAGAACGGACGCGCCCCCGAAACGCCCGCTGCGTTAATTCGTTGGGGGACAAAAAATAATCAAGAAGTTTTCGTCACGACGCTTGCAAAGGCTCCCGACGCAAAAATCTTGCCGCCCGCAATTTTCGTGGTCGGAGAAGTTGTAAATCTGCGCGAGCAATTAAAATGGTTCGATACAAAAATTTTGTTCGGGAAAAAAATTTTAGTGACGCGGGCGCGGGCTCAAGCGTCGAAACTCTCCAGCGCGTTAAAAAATCTCGGCGCGGAGGTTGTCGAGTGTCCGACAATAAAAATCGTCGCGCCTTCCGACAATTACTCGGCGGCGGACGCGGCGATAAAAAATCTGCGCGGATTCGACTGGATAATTTTCACCAGCGCGAACGGTGTAGAAAATTTTTTCAAGCGGCTTAAAGTTTACGGGCTTGACGCACGCGCTTTAAACAAAGTCGCGGCAATCGGCTCGGCGACGGCGGAAAAACTTTTGAACTTCGGGATAATCGTCGACGTTGTGCCTAAGGATTTTGTCGCGGAGAGTTTAGCCGAATCGCTTAAAGATTTTGTCGCGGACAAGAAAATTTTATTGGCGCGAGCGGAAGTCGCCAGGGAAGTTTTGCCCGACGCTTTAAAAAGTTTCGGTGCAGAAGTAACAATCGCTCCGATTTACAAAACCGCTCCCGAAATTCCCGCGCAGATTAATTTTAATTCGGTTGATTTAATCACGTTTACAAGTTCCTCGACCGTTGAAAATTTCGTCGCGACTTACGGCGTTGCGCCGCTGAAAAAAATTCTCGCCGCCGCAATCGGTCCGATAACCGCGCAGACTTTAAAAAATTTCGGCGTAATGCCCGCCGTCGTCGCAAAAGAATTTACGATTGGCGGTTTGGTTGACGCCATTAAAAATCATTATGGAAAATAAAAAATTGAATGACGACGAACTTTACTCGGATAAAACTTCTGACGACGCGGATATTTATTCCGAAAAAGTTTCTTTAGATAAAAAAAATCCGCCGCCGACTCGCAAAAAAAATTTTATCGCCGATATGTCGGACGACGATTTTTATTCCGAAAAAACTTCCGCCGAATCGTCGCGCCCGAAAGTTTTTCACAGCAGAAAATTTGTAGATAGCGAGACGCAAGCCGAAGAGGATAAGAAAAAATCTTCGCCGCATGAAGCCGAAATAAAAACTAAACTTTCGCACGCCGAAACCAGCGGCATTGCAATTTCTGCCGTCATGCTCGCTTACAGTTTGGCGGAAGGCGACAAGCCGCTTTTCTTTTTGTCGACTTCGCTCCTGATTTTTCTTCTGCGCCCGCTTATCGGGGCACTTTTCGGCAAAAATAATCGCGCCGTCCAAAATGCCCTGCACAGTTTCAGCGTTGTACTTTTTATCGGCGCGTTGATCTTCCTGTTTTTTTAAGCCGATTAAGTCCTTAATTGGACTTTTTTTTTTGCGGGTGTTATAATTTTCGCGCTAAAAATTAAATGGGGTGAGACAGTGGAAGAATTGAATTTTGGACAGGGGAAAATTGTTCCCGTCAATCTCGAACATGAGATGAAATTTTCTTACATAGATTATGCAATGTCGGTAATCGTCGCCCGCGCTTTACCGGACGTTCGTGACGGCTTAAAGCCCGTGCACCGCAGAATTTTATACGCAATGCAGGAAGCCGGCATGACAAGCGGCAAGCCTTATAAAAAATCGGCGCGTATCGTCGGTGAGGTTTTGGGTAAATATCACCCGCACGGCGATACTTCGGTTTATGACGCGATTGTCCGCATGGCGCAGGATTTTTCGATGCGCTATGTGCTTGCCGACGGACACGGGAATTTCGGCTCGGTTGACGGCGACCCCGCCGCCGCGATGCGTTATACCGAAGTCCGCATGTCAAAAATTTCCGAGCTTATGTTGCAGGACATTGACAAGGAAACTGTTGATTTTGTTCCCAACTACGACGAATCTTTAAAGGAACCGTCCGTCCTGCCCGCAAAATTTCCGCAACTTTTGGTTAACGGCTCGTCGGGTATCGCGGTTGCAATGGCGACGAATATCCCGCCGCACAATATCGGCGAAGTTATCGACGCGACTTTGTATCTGATTGACAATCCCGACGCGACGGTTGACGCGCTGATAAAAATTATTCACGGACCCGACTTCCCGACCGCTGGCTTGATTATCGGCAGGGAAGGAATTCGCGAGGCATATCGCACGGGACGCGGCTCAATTAAAATGCGGGCGCGAACTTCGATTGAAAAAATTCAAAACGGGAAATCCCGAATCGTCGTTACGGAATTGCCTTATCAAGTCAACAAGGCGCGACTTATCGAAAAAATTGCCGACCTCGTCCGCGACAAAACCATTGAGGGCGTAACCGACCTGCGCGACGAGAGCGACCGCGACGGCATGAGAATTGCAATCGACCTGCGCCGCGACGTCACTCCGCAAATTATTTTGAACCAGCTTTTCAAGCATACGCAAATGCAAGATAGTTTCGGCGTCAACATGCTCGCGCTTGTCAAAGGTAGCCCGCAAATTTTGAACCTTAGAGAAATTTTAAATCACTACATAAAACACCAGGAAGAAGTCATAACGCGGCGGACAAAATTTGATTTGTCTAAGGCAAGGGCTCGCGCTCACATTTTGACGGGCTTAACGACTGCGGTTAAAAATCTCGACAGCGTCATAAAAATTATTCGTCAAAGCTCCGTTGTCGCCGACGCAAAAAACGAACTCATGCAAGTTTTCAATTTCAGCGACGCGCAAGCTCAAGCGATTTTGGATTTACGCCTGCAAAAACTCACGGGGCTTGAACGCGACAAGTTGGAGGAGGAATATCACGGCGTCCTTGCCGCGATTAAAAAATTTGAAGCTGTCCTTGCCGACGAAAATTTGATTCTGCAGATTATCAAGGACGAGTTGACGGCGGTTAAAGAAAAATTCAATGACGAACGCCGCACTGAAATTGTCACCGAAGAATTGACTGCGTTTGGAGCGGAAGATTTAATCGACGACGACGACATTGTTGTTACGTTGACTCACGGCGGCTACGTCAAGCGAATTGACCTTAGCACCTACAAAAAGCAAAAGCGCGGCGGTATCGGCGTCACGGGCATGGCAACTAAGGAAGAAGATTTTGTCGAACAGATTTTGATAACCACGACGCACCACACGATTTTATTTTTCACGAACAAGGGCAAAGTTTTCCACCTCAAAGCCTATCAGATTAACGAATCAAGCAGAACTGCCAAGGGAATTCATATCAGCAACCTTTTGCAAATCGAATCGGGCGAAAAAATCACCGCGATAATTAAAGTGCGCGAATTCGACCCGACGCGCTATCTTTTCATGGCGACGCGCAAGGGCATTGTCAAGAAAACTCAACTGTCGGAATTCAGCTCAATGGCTAAGCGCGGCATGGTTGCGATTAAGCTTGACAAGGACGACGAACTTATCGGCGTAAAATTCACCGAGGGCGAACGTTACATTATCCTCGGCACCGCGCAGGGCATGGCAATTTCTTTTGCGGAGGAGGAAATTCGCTCAACCGGCAGAAGTACTCGCGGCGTTCGCGGCATAAGACTAAAGAAAGGCGATCGCGTTATCGGAATGGATAAGCTTAAACACGGCGCGGAAGTTTTGACTGTCAGCGAAGAAGGGCTCGGCAAACGCACTCCAACGGAAGAATATCGTTCGCAATCCCGTGGCGGCAAAGGCGTTATCAATATGAAAGTCACTGAAAAGACGGGCGAAGTTGTCGGAATTAAAGTCGTCACGCCGGAACAGGAACTCCTTTTGATAACGACGGAAGGTTTTGTTATTCGCACGAGCATTGCCGAAATCAGTTCGTTCAGCCGCAATACTCAAGGCGTCATGCTCATGAAAACCAAAGACGACGACCGCGTTGCCGCGCTTGCAACTGTAACCTTAAAAAACGATTAAAAATTTTTTTGCATTTAAGAAACGCTCCAAAACGCCGATATTTAAATTGGGACGGCTCAAGGGAGCGTCGCCAATCGGGAAGTTAAGATATCAAGTGCAGTACCAAAAAGAATCAATCAACTGACATAGAAAAATTTTTTTATCCTGTTAATCGGCAGGATTTTTTTGTTATAATATTTGCGAGGTGATTTTAAATGAAATTAATCGTGACAGTAGTCGGCAAAGACCGCGTCGGGATAATCGCCGCCGTGACGAAAATTCTTGCCGATAACAACGTCAACATTCTGAGCATTAATCAAAATATTTTGGACGGCTTTTTTAACATGATTCTTTTCGCCGAGGCGTCGGAAAGCAAAATTCAACTCGTCGACTTGCAACAGAAACTCCGCGAACAGGGCGAGGCTATCGGCGTCGAAATAAAAACTCAACACCAAGATATTTTCGACGTTATGCACAAGATTTAGGGAGAAGGGAAAAGGGATTCGATTTGATAACGATAGAAGATATTCTCGAAACGAATCGCATGATAACCGAGAACAAACTCGACGTGCGGACGATAACAATGGGCATTTCTTTAAGAGATTGCGCTCATCCGAATCTGCGCGATTTTTGCAGGAATATTTATGACAAAATCACTCGCGCCGCCGAATTTCTCGTTAAGACGGGCGAAGAAATTGAGTCGGAATACGGCGTTCCGATTATCAACAAAAGAATTTCCGTTACGCCTATAGCGATTGCCGCCGAAAGTTGCAAGACAGAAAGTTACGTGCCGATAGCCGAAACTCTCGACCGCGCCGCAAAGGAAGTCGGCGTTAATTTTATCGGCGGCTTCAGTGCGCTTGTCGAAAAAGGTTACACGCCCGGCGACAGGATTTTGATTGAATCCATTCCGCAAGCTTTGGCGGCAACCGATTTAGTTTGCTCGTCGATTAATCTGGCGTCGACCAAGGTGGGCATAAATATGGATTGCGTTCGCGAAATGGGCGAAGTTATAAAGCGGACGGCGGAACTTACGCGCGACCGTCAAGCTATCGGCTGTGCAAAGTTGGTAATTTTCGCCAATGCGCCCGGCGACAATCCTTTTATGGCGGGAGCTTTTCACGGGGTGAGCGAGCCCGATAAAGTTATCAATGTCGGAGTCAGCGGTCCGGGCGTCGTCAAGCACGCGCTGGAAGATTTAAAAGGCGCGAACTTTACTGAGATTGCCGAGACGATTAAAAAAACGGCGTTCAAAATTACCCGCGTCGGTCAGCTCGTGGCGCAAGAGGCGTCGCGCAGATTGGGTGTACCTTTCGGGATAATTGATTTATCATTGGCTCCCACGCCCGCCGTCGGTGATTCGGTTGCGCGGATTTTGGAGGAAATGGGACTTGAAGCTTGCGGGGCTCCGGGGACAACCGCCGCGCTTGCTTTGCTAAATGACGCGGTTAAAAAAGGCGGCTTAATGGCAAGTTCGCATGTCGGCGGGTTGAGCGGCGCATTTATTCCCGTCAGCGAAGATGAAGGCATGATTCAGGCGGTCAAAGAAGGCAGCTTATCGATTGAAAAGTTGGAGGCAATGACTTGCGTTTGCAGTGTCGGGCTTGACATGATTGCGGTTGCGGGCGACGTGAGCGCGGCGACGTTAAGCGGCATTATCGCGGACGAAGCGGCGATTGGCGTCGTCAACAACAAAACAACCGCCGTTCGGATTATCCCCGTGCCCGGTAAAAAAGTCGGCGATGTTGTCGAATATGGCGGCTTGCTCGGATATTGTCCGATTGTCCCTGTCAAAAATCAATGGAGTTCGGAGGCGTTCATTGCTCGCGGCGGCAGAATTCCCGCGCCGGTTCGGAGCTTGACAAATTAAAATGAACATTACGATAAGAAAAATGCAACGCGACGACAGCAAAATCGTTACTGATATGATGCGCAAATTTTACACTTCGCCCGCTGTTATAACCGACGGCTCCGAAAAAATTTTTGCGGCGAATGTCAAAAATTGTCTCGGCGGCTCGCCTTACATTGAAGGTTTTGTTTTTCTTGCCGACAAAAAAATTATCGGCTACGGAATCACGGCTCACGGCTATTCCACCGAATTTGGCGGCGAATGCATTTGGATTGAAGATATTTACATTGAGGCAGAATATCGCGGGCGCGGCGGCGGCACAAAATTTATTCAGTATGTCAAGGAACTTTATCCCGACAAAATTTTTCGTCTTGAATCGGAAAGGGACAACGACGCGGCTTTGAAAATTTATAAGCGGCTCGGCTTTAAGGAGTTGCCTTATTTAGAATTGGTTTGCAAAGGTGCTTGACATGGACGAGAAAATTAAACTCGAAGAATTAAAAATTTTGGAGGAAACTTATCGCGGCGCACTTCCGCAACTGAAATTCAATTCGGTTTTTGAACTTTTGATCGCCGTGATTTTGTCCGCGCAGTGCACAGATAAGCGCGTAAATCAAGTCACGCAGATTTTATTCCCGCTCGCCGATACACCCGAAAAAATTTTACAGCTCGGAGAATCAAAGCTCGAAGAAATTATAAAACCTTGCGGCTTATCACGCTCAAAAGCAAAACATATCATCGATAGTTCAAAAATTTTGCTGGAGAATTACGGCGGCGAAGTTCCTTCCGACTTCGACGAACTTTTAAAATTGCCGGGCGTCGGCAGGAAAACCGCTAACGTCGTGACGAGTGTTGCCTTTAAAAATCCCGCCATTGCCGTCGATACTCACGTTTTCCGCCTGGCTAACAGAATGAAACTTGCCGAAGGCAAAACGCCCCTTGAAGTCGAATTGGGGTTGCAAAAAATTATTCCGCGTGAAAATTGGTCTTCCGCTCATCATTGGCTGATTTGGCACGGCAGAGAAATTTGCAAGGCGCGTAATCCCAAATGCAAAGATTGTCCGCTGTCGAAAATTTGCCCGTCCGCGACGGCATAAAAAAAGATAGTCTTACTCGAAGGCAGGAGTAAAACTATCTGATTAATTTTTCAAAAACTGCCGCCGCCGCCGCCGTGACCTCCGCCGCCATGCGAACCGCCACCGCCGCGATTTCCGCCACTGGACTTGCGCCGCCGCTGAACGTTCATAAATAAAAATGTATCGCGCTTTTCCGTCAGCTTGACGGTATTTTTTTTGAGATAATCAAGAGCCTCCGGCGCGTGGCGAATATTGCTCATGGAACCGATAAGCGACGAACGAATCACCAAGCCGAGAAAAATTGAAATTAAAACCGCGCCGCCCGCCGCGACAGGGTCGAAGTCTTCGGGCGCAACCGTGCCATAAGCCCCGCCATTTGTCTCGTAGTAAGTCAGGAGCTCGTCGACGCCGTCCACAAAATTATTTACCGCGCCGAAATAATCGCCCGCACTCAGCGACGATTGAAAAGAATCTTTTAGAAAAGGTATGCCCGCGCTGTCGGTAATGCGTTCGACCATGCGCATATCGGTTGACATTTCGTATTTGCGCTTATCCATTGCAACCAAAAGGACAATTCCGCCGTTCGTGCCGTTGGCAAAATTTTTGTCAAGCAATTCATTTGACGCCGTAATCATATCGCGCCCGCCGATTGACTTCACGAACGCGACGCCGATTTTAATTTTGTGAGTTTGCTCGACGCGGTGAATTCTTTGATTGAGCAATTCAATTTCCTCCGCGCTTAAAAGTTTTGCTTGATCTGTGACGGAAGAAATCTGCGCGGCACTTGCCAAAGAAAAATTCAGCGCGAAAATTATCGCGAGGAGCCCGAAAAATTTTTTCAACATGACAAAGCCTCCTCAATAAATCAGCATGCGAATTATAAAATAAAGAATCGGCATGAGAATCAGCGAACAAATTGCGGGATAAAGAAAAGCCTTCGTCGTGTCGTAGGGGAGCGAGCCGACGACCTTGCCGGTTTGACCGTTCATCATGAAGGTATAGGGCTTGTCGTTGTAGCGCGTTGTCAAAATCCACACCGGAACAAGCGCGTAACTGACCTTGCCTTCATCTTTTATCACGGCAGCATTTTCCAATTTAAAAGCGTCGTAACCTTCAACCGTGCTTTGCAAAACTTCAAGCGCACTGTTCTCGACGCGTTTATCTGCGCGGGGCGCACAAGCCTCCGCAGTTACGTCGTATTTGTCGGCAAGATAGCCCGTCAGATAAGCCGCGCTGAAAGGCACAATCTCCGAATAATTAAACGGCTCAATGCTGTCCATATAAGCGTCGTCCATTCTTTTGGAGCCGTCGACCGGAATTTTTTCAAAACTCATTTTCCCTGCGCGTTGGCAATTATAAATTCGCGTCTCGGTGATAATTTCGTTGCCAGTGCTGTAAGTGCGGATTTTTTGTCCGCGAAATTCAGCCTGCGCGGAAATTTTCGAGTCGAAGAGCCAAAAGGGCACGTACATTGGCTGAATCGCTTCGACGCGATTGTTAGCCGTGAAATTGCTCGGCAGGAGCGCATGACCTTTATAAAAATTTTTCAGCGCGGCGACGGCGTCTGCCTTAGTTTTTTTGAAGGGAATAACGTAATCGGGCTTCAACATGCCGTCAAAACGCTTGGGAATCATTGTCGGGTTGCCGCAATAAACGCATTCGGTCGCCATGGTGTTTTCGTCGCAAACAAGCTCCGCGCCGCAACTCGAACAGGTAAA
>CAMNEX010000041.1 GCA_946536825.1 uncultured Selenomonadales bacterium
GTCGGAATGGGTATCCTCGCCCGCACAATGCCGCAAATGAATATTTTCGTCGTCGGTATTCCGATGCATTTAATGATTGGCACGACAATGCTTTCTATGATTTTGCCGTTCTATTTTCTCTTCCTTGATTCGCTCTTTAATGAAATGTACGCAAATATTTTAATCGCCCTTAGAGCCCTTGCGCCTTGAGGCGGCTGATTTTCGGACGTGATTTTTAATGAACTCTACGCAAATATTCCCGATAAGCTCAAAGTCTCGGCAACTTGAGGAGATTAAATTTAAAGATTTTGTTTTCGACTTGCAACGCTTTGACGGCGAAAAAACCGAGGAACCGACTTCCAAAAAGCGTGCCGACGCTCGCAAAAAAGGTCAAGTTGCAAAAAGTCAGGAGCTCAATACGGCGTTTGTTCTGCTTATGGGTTTTCTTATAATCAGAATCCTTTGGGAATATATTTACGTCAATATCGCCGAGTACACGATTTATCTTTACTCGAATATTTCGCAAAGCACCTCAACCGAAGGAATTACGGAACTTTTTATAGGAATTATGATTCTTTTGGCGAAGACTGTTTTTCCGATAATGTTTTCAATTTTAATCGTCGGGCTCGGGATAAATCTTTTTCAAGTCGGGATTATGCTTTCCACGGAAAAATTAGAACCGAAACTCAGCAACCTCAACCCGATAAACGGTTTTGGGCGAATTTTTTCAAAGCGGTCGATTGTCGAGCTGTTTAAATCGATTTTTAAAATAATTGTCATCGGATATTTTCTTTTGCTTTACCTCAAAGATCAAATTCCGCTTGTCCCGCAATTTATTTTCTTCGATTTGCCGCATTCCTTGGCGACGATAGCCGATATAATTTTCACAATGGCATTTCAAGTTATCGGCGTGATAATGCTTATGGCGGCGGCGGATTACGCTTATCAGAGATGGCAAACGACGCAAGATTTAAAAATGTCAAAGCAGGAAGTCAAAGACGAATTCAAGCAAATGGAAGGTGATCCGCAGATTAAAGGCAAAATCAAACAGAAACAGCGTCAAATGGCAATGCAACGCATGATGAGCGAAGTCCCGAAGGCGGACGTTATTATCACGAACCCGACGCATTTGGCGATTGCGTTGAGTTATAAAAAAGGAATGATCGCGCCGCTCGTCCTTGCAAAGGGACAAGATTTAGTCGCAGAAAAAATCAAGGAAATTGCGCGAGAGAATCATATTTTAATCGTCGAAAACAAACCCGTGGCTCGTGCGCTTTTCGAGGCGGTTGAAGTCGGGAGCATGGTACCGGCTGAATTGTATCAGGCAGTCGCGGAGATTCTCGCCTATGTCTACAGAATCAAACACCGCCGCGCAGGTTAAAAGACGCGGGCAGGTTTTCGCTACACGTGAATAAAAAATTTTTTAAGGAGAAAATTAAATGGCCGCACCCGCAGATATTTTAGAAGGCGAACCGCGTACACTGGGCTCGCTTATCCAAAAGTACAGCGACGTTATCATTGCGGTGACGCTCGTCATGATTGTTATCATGATGATTATTCCGCTCCCGACCGCGCTTTTGGACTTGCTTATTTGTCTCAACATTACAATCGCACTAATCGTTATCATGAGCGCGATTTACAACGAGGAGGCTCTTGATTTATCTGTCTTTCCCTCCTTGCTGTTGGTGACGACGCTTTTCCGATTGGCTTTAAATATTTCGGCAACGCGGCTAATTTTGGTCAGCGGCTACGCGGGCGAAGTCATTACGGCTTTTGGCAATTTCGTCGTCGGAGGCAATCCCGTTGTCGGTTTCATCATGTTTATAATTTTGGTTATCATTAACTTTATCGTCATAACCAAAGGCTCCGAGCGCGTCGCTGAAGTTTCTGCGCGTTTCACATTGGACGCTATGCCCGGTAAGCAAATGGCTATCGACGCCGACTTGAATCAGGGCGCGATTACCGACGAAGAAGCTAAAGTTCGCCGCACGAAAATTCAGCGCGAAGCCGACTTCTTCGGGGCTATGGACGGTGCCTCCAAGTTCGTCAAGGGCGACGCCATTGCCGCAATTATTATCATGTTGATTAATATCGGCGGCGGTTTCGTTATCGGCATGGCGCAAAAGGATATGGACGCCGCAACCGCTCTGCAAACTTACACGCTCTTGACTGTCGGTGAAGGTCTCGTCAGTCAAATTCCCGCGCTTTTAATTTCCACTGCGACAGGTATTATCGTCACTCGCGCCGCTTCCGAAGGCAACCTGGGTAGCGACATTGTCAAACAACTTTTCCGCAATGAAAGAATTTTCTTCATTAACACGGGCGTTTTGCTTATGTTGTCAATCGTTCCGGGGTTGCCGGGTATCCCGTTCTTTTCTCTGGCGTGCGTCTGCGCGTTTATCGGCTACAGTCTTTACAGAAAAACTTCCGTCACTGCCGAAGTCAAAGAAGAACAACAGCAAGTCAAAGAGAAGGCAGCGGCGACTCGTCCCGAAAATATTATTTCGCTCCTGCAAGTCGACCCAATGGAATTGGAAATTGGTTATTCGCTAATTCCGCTTGTCGACACGGGGCAGGGCGGCGACTTACTCGACCGCATTGTCATGATTCGACGGCAATGCGCCCTTGAACTCGGTCTTGTCGTCCCGACAATTCGTATCCGCGATAATATTCAGATTAAGCCCAGCGCGTACATTATCAAGCTTAAGGGCATGGAAATTGCTCGCGGCGAACTCATGCTTGACCATTTCCTTGCGATGAACTCCGGCACGGTTTTTGAAGAAATTCCCGGCATTGAAACTGTTGAGCCCGCTTTCGGACTGCCGGCTATTTGGATTCCCGAAAGTGATCGCGAACGCGCCGAGTTAAACGGTTATACTGTCGTCGACGCGGTTTCAGTTCTCGCGACGCATTTAACCGAACTTATCAAGCAACACGCCGCAGAAATTCTCGGACGTCAGGAAACTCAAAATCTTGTCGACAACCTCGCCAAAACTCATCGTACTCTTGTCGACGAAGTTGTTCCCGAACTTTTGGGTATCGGCGAAATTCAAAAAGTCTTGGCTAATTTGCTCCGCGAAAGAGTTTCTATTCGTGATATGGCGACGATTATGGAAGTTCTCGCCGATTACGCCCGCGCCACCAAAGATCCGGAAATTTTAACGGAATACGTTCGCCACGCAATGAGCCGCCAAATTACTCAGCAGGTTGTGCAGGGAAATATTTTGCCTTGCGTCACGCTCGATCCGGCTTTGGAAAATCGCATTGTCGGCGGCGTTCAGCGCACGGACCACGGCTCCTTTGTCACTCTCGACCCCGACACAATGCGCCGCATGATTTCTTCCTTGACCAACGAAATTGACAAGCTCGCCAATCAAGGTTATCCTGCCGTCGTTTTGACAAGCCCCGCCGTTCGTCTCTACTTCCGAAAACTCGTCGAACGTTCGATTCAAGGTTTGACTATCGTTTCACACGCCGAAATTGAACAATCGGTTGAGATTCAAATTCTCGGCGTCGTCAGAATTTAAATAAAATTAACGGCTGAAAATTTTTCCCTGTCGCAAGCGGCGGGGATTTTTTTTGCTATAATGTATAAAATCTTTAATCGAGGTGATTCACATGAGCCAAAAAAAATTTATAGATATTCTGATGTTGATTTTATTTTTCTTTTGTTTGGCGAGCAGTTTCCTGCCCGAACAATCACATAAATTGACCGGAATAGGTTTTACTTCGTTAATCATTTGTCACAACATACTGAACAGAAATTTTTACAAAAGTTTTCTGCGCGGGAAATTTAATTGGCGGCGAATGATAAATTTTGCGACGATAATTTTTTTAGCGGTCAGCATGTTAATCACGATAATATCTGGCTCGGCATTGGCAGATTATTTTTCCGCGCCCGATTTAAATTGGCGTTCAATTCACTTGGGCGCGGCGATTGTTGCGACGGTTTCTTTATTCGTCCACATTTTGATTCACGCAAGCCGATATATCAAAGGAAAAATTTTTTACGTTGCGTCAATGCTTGTTTTTATTTTGGCGGTTGGAGCCGTTTTCGGACTGCCTTATCTCGACCGCTGGTTTCACACCGTCAAAATCAATCGCTCCGAAATTCTGCGCGGCGAAAAATTAAATCTCGGCGGAAAAATTTTAATCGTGTACTTCAGCCGCATCGGAAATACAAATTTCCTCGGCGAAGTCGACGCCGTTTCGGGCGCGTCGCTCATGCTTGACGGAAAAAAAATTGTCGGCAACGCGCAAATGATTGCCGAACTCGTCCAAAGCGTTTTGGGCGGAGAAATTTTCGAGATTCAGACCGAAAAAATTTATCCCGCCGATTATCCGCAAACTACTCAAGTTGCCAAGCAGGAATTTTTAAGCGGCGAATTGCCCGCGCTCGTGAAATTGCCCACGGTTGAGAATTACGATAAAATTATTTTGATTTATCCGCTGTGGTGGAGCAATTTGCCTAAGCCCGTCGAAACTTTCCTGCGCAGTAGCGACTTAAGCGGCAAAAAAATTTATCCGATAGTAACTCATGGCGGCGGCGGACTCGGAGAGAGTATCGACACTTTAAAAAGTTTTACCCGCGCAGAAATTGCCGAGCCGTTGGATATTTATTCAAGTGATATTCCGGCTTCGCGCAAAATTATTTTCGAGTGGCTAAAAAAATCTTAGGAGGGAATTTTTATGCGGAAAATATTTTTAATGGCGGTCGCGGTTATGATTTTAAGCGTGCAAAGTTGTTTCGCGGCTGAAATTCACGAAGATTTTTTCAACGGCAACGAGAGTTTAAAATATCCCGTCGTGACAGTCGGCGACGCGGCGATTGAGAAAAAAATTAATGACGCGATCATCGCCGAGATTGACCGATTCACAACGGCGATTTATCGAAATGCGCAAGTCAATGGCTACAACGTCGCGGATATTTGGACGCTCTACGAAATTGGCAGTAATCAAGCGGGCAATACGGTGATTTTAAGCGTTTTGCTTACAGAGTGCAGTTACTTCCGAGGCGCGGCGCACCCTTCGACGTATTTGCACGCTTTGAATTTTAATCTGTCGAGCGGCGAGCTAATGGACATAAATTATTTGCTGGAAGTTGGCGAAGGACTCAAGGAAGGTTATCTAAAGGAGCGTTTGGAGCAAAAGCTCCGCGAGAAAGTCAAGCGCGAAAAACTTTTCCTGTTTGAAGATTCCTTGCCGCTGAAAAAATTGCCCGATAATTTTTATTGGGACGAAAATTTACACGTGCATTTTATTTTCCAACAATACGAAATTGCGCCCTATGCTGTCGGAATAATCGACGTTGACATTGACGCTTAAAAAAAACTTTTGCAAACAAAAAGAGCCGTTCCGATTTGAGCGGCTCTGATTTTTTTTAGGAAAAATTTTTAATTATAAATGCTGTGCTTAACTCTGTCATGTTCTTCGGATTTTTTAGCGTCATTCCAACGATCCGTCGTGCCGACAAGATACTTAATGGACTGTTCCTTGCTCCGTAGAGCGGGCGCATGCAGTCTCTACTTTTCGATAGATAACGTCATAGCCGTAAATATGAGACCGGTGTTTCTTGAATTTGGCGCGGATATGTTCAACAGTTTTGTCTGTCACAACAGCAAGCCAACGGGCGGCGGCAGTCTGTGATTCAAAGACGCGGTTTGTGTCGTCTTTAATCAACGTGAGCGGCTTCATAATCGTTTTGACGTAAGCCGCTAAATTTTTTGTCCCGACTTGGCTAATGCCACTGTGGTCGCGATTTTTCATTTGCTCGCTTTTGGTCACGTAGCGCAAATTGGTGTAGTGATTGTTTTGGCTGTCGCGGTCGATATGCTCAATCTCGTAACCTTCGGGCTTTTCCCCCAACCAGCACTCTGCGACGACGCGGGCGATAGGAATACGCTGAACCTTCCCTTCGCGACAAATGAACGTGAAACAATATCCTGCGGGCGAATGGTGATAATCTACGATGATTTTGTTTTGTTTCTTCGACTTCACGTTGCGGAAAATACGCCCGTCCTCGCTGACTTCATACAAGAATTTCAATGACGGTATCTTACGAAACTCGCGATTAGTCATGGTAATGACCTCCCCCGAAACCTTACACGTTATTTTTTTACTTATGACCTCTGGCGAAGTCCGGCGTGTAAAGCGGCATTTCTGCCACAGTGCCACTTTGCAGGCTATCTCAATCGGGACGACCTGTGATACGGCGGATACGCTCAAACTTTTCTCCGCGAGCAACGTAGCTGACATCAACAAAATCGCCGTCGCCCGCCTTGACGTTAATGCTTTTTACCGGAATCGAGACGCGATCGCGGACGTAAGCGAGATAATTGGCGGCTTCTTCGCGAGTGGGGTCGTCAATTCCGACGAAATTAATTTTGACGCCGTCGACAGTCATAAAAAATCACTTCCTTAAATCGATTTTTTTATCATCAGGCAAATCCAATGTGCGAATCGGGAACGGGATATTAATTCCTTCCTCGCGATAGCATTTTGTAATTGCCTTAATGAATTCGTGTTTCAGAAGATACTGATTGGTAAAAGTTTGGACGTGCATAACGACATTAAAATCAATGGAAGATTCGTTAAAGCACTGGAAACGAACGACGGGAGCCAATTTGCTCCTGTCGACGCCCTCGGAGTCAACTTGCGGTTCGTAGCCGTCGATTTTAATTTGAAGGTCACGAGCGACTTCGACTGTGACGCGCTCGACGTGCTCCAAATCGCTGTCATAAGAGACGCCGATTGGAACAACGACAACAATATCGTCGCGGGGCTGAGAAAAATTTGTCGTGACGGAGTTTGCAATAACTTTATTCGGGATAACGACAACATTACTTTCGGACGGCGGCATAATCGTGATATAACGCCAATTAATATCTGTGACGCGCCCTTCGTCGCCCGTTGAAAGTTTAATGTAGTCGTTGACGCGCAGTTGTTTGGAAATAATTAATTGCAAGCCCGAAAAAATATTTTCCAAAGTCTCGCGAACACCAAAGGCAACCGCCATACCGCCGACGCCCATTGCCGCCATAATCGGAGCTATTGAAATGTTGAAGTAATCCAGAATAATCAACGCGCCCGAAGCGTAAATCGCGACGCGGAAAATTGTATCAAGCAAAGTGGACTGTGTCATATCGCTTGAGCCGGAAAATTTCATGCGAATAAAGCCCGATAAAGTTCGTTCGCAAACTCGCGTAATAGAAAAGACGATACTCGCAAACAAAATATAGGAAAAAATTCTCACGAGCCCCGGCGGAAGGTCATTTGAAGTTGTGACGATCCAATAAAGCCCGATAACCATGCAAAGGGAGATCGGGACGCCGCGCAGGGCACGGAAAAAAATTCCGACAATCTCCGATTCGCTGGCTTTGACGCGCCGTTCAAGTTTTTGAGTCAAAATTTGATTCATTGCGACGCCGACGAAGAACGAGAAAATCAAAATACAAGCCGGAACGATTAATTTATGTCCCAAGTTCATCCAATCGATATTTTGTAAATACTCCAAATGAAACACCTCTTGAAAAATTTTTTTGCGCTGATATATTAAGTGCGCAAGGAGTGGATTTTAATGAAAAATATTTTGTTGGAAGGAAAAAATTTGAGATTGCGGCGGGCGAGTGATACGGATTTGAATTATATCATGAAATTGCAATTCGCGCCCGAAAATTTAAAATTTATTGTGCCCTTCGACGAAAATTATCATCGCGAGATTTTAAGTAGTAATGATAAGCTTGATATAATCGTCGAGGAGATTGATACGGGCGAGCGCGTCGGATATTTTATGTTGCGGGAATTGGATACGCCCTGCGCGGAATATACGCACGTGATAATTGACAAAAAAAATCGCGGCTACGGTCGCGAGTCGCTGAAACTTTTGCTGAAGTGGACATTTGAGATAAAAAAATATCATCGCGTGTGGATTGATTGCAAAGATTATAATTCAATCGCGTTGCACCTTTATGAGAGTTTGGGCTTTGTCCGCGAAGGCGTTTTGCGGGAAATTATTTTAACAAACGGCGTCTACGAAAATTTAATTGTATTGGGAATGCTCGACCGCGAATATTTTACGCAACCGCTGTTCCGACGCTCTTAAAGCGGAAAAAAATTTCCCCGACCGAAAACGGAAGGGGATTTTTTTATTTTATGCGTCGAAAAATTTACACAGCCTTAGCTAAATCCTCGCCGAGTTTGCGGCAATCTTCAAGAACGGTATCATCAGGACCATTTTCGGAGATAACGCTACCGACAAATTTTGCGCCCGCCTCTTTTGTGCGCTCAATCCAATTATCCATCCACGCGCCGCCGCCCCAGCCGTAGGAACCGAACAAACCGACGGAAACGCCGTTGAGTTTGGTTTCGGCTTCGGCGAAGAAAGGCTCAAAAGAATCTTCTTCGAGAACTTCGTCGCCCATGGCGGGGCAACCGAATAAAAAGCCATTGTAATCAGCCATGTCAGTTGCGTTAAAGTCGTCGACCTGGAAAACTTCAACGTCTGCGCCCGCTTCTTTTGCGCCCTCGGCTACTGCGTTAGCCATTTCCTCGGTATTACCGGTGCCGCTCCAAAACACGACCGCAATTTTACTCATTAAGAATCCCTCCAAAAAATTTTAACTCTAAAACGCGCCAATATTAACACAGCAGATTAGCCCGCGTCAATAAATTTTGTTAAGATAAATTGCGCAAAGCTTTAATCGGTTGTATAATCTTTTTAATCCAATTTTAATTTTTGGCGGTGAAAAAAAATGGAAAAATTGCTTAAGATAATGCATGAATGGATGTCGCGCTACATGAAAAGTTTTTATTCTGAGGACGCGGAAGTTCAGCAGGGAATTTTAATAAAGGAAAAACACACAGGTTACGTAACCGCGAATTGCATTGAGCTTGCGAAGTTTTTAAAGTTGCCGCCGCATGATGTTGAGCTTGCAGAAATTATCGGGCTGTTTCATGATGTCGGGCGATTTCGTCAATACAGCATTTATAAAACGTTCAATGACGCCGACTCGGAAGATCATGCCGACCTTGCGCTCAAAGTCATTGACGAATTGGAATTTTTTAAAGAATTGCCCGCGCAGGATTTTGAGCTTGTAAAGTTTGCAATTCAAAATCACAATAAGAAAGTTATCGCGCCGATAAATGACGAGCGGAAAATTTTATTCGCCAAAATAATTCGCGACGCGGACAAATTGGATATTTATCGGGTGTTGGAACCTTTTCTTGCGCAAGCCAATGTTGACAAAATGCCGAATTTTATTAAGTCGAGTGGAAATTTGGTTGCGGCGATAAGCCCCGACTTTGTAGAAAATTTTGTGACGGGCGAGCAAGCCGACTACAGAAAAATTCGCACCAACGGCGACAGAAAAATTGTTCGGCTCATGTGGATTTACGACGTTAATTTTTCGTGGACCATGAAAAAAATTGTTGAGCGCGGCTACATTGAAAAAATCGTTTCAAACCTCCCTATGGACGAGCGCATTGCCGAAGGCGTCCGCCGCTTGAAACTTCACGTCGAGGAGAAACTCCACGGGGGGGATTTGCGATGACTGATCAAGAACATGAAATAGATAAGATAAAAATTTTAAGGGAGTTTTGATATGACAAACTTTGTACAGCAGGAGATTGAATCAGATTTACAGGCGGGCAAATACAGCGAAGGAATTCACACGCGCTTTCCGCCGGAGCCGAATGGTTATTTGCATATCGGGCACGCAAAATCGGTTTGCTTAAATTTCGGGCTCGCGCTTCACAACGGCGGGCTTTGCAATTTGCGTTTTGACGACACCAATCCGACTAAAGAAGACGTTGAGTTTGTCGACTCGATTCAGGAGGATATTAAATGGCTCGGCTTCGATTGGGGCGACAGGAAATTTTTTGCGTCGGATTATTTCGGCAAGCTTTATGATTACGCGGTTGAGCTGATAAAGCGCGGCTTGGCTTACGTCGACGATTTAAGCGCGGAAGAAATTCGCAATTATCGCGGCACCTTGACGGAGGCGGGCAAGGAAAGTCCTTGGCGCAATCGCAGTGTCGAAGAAAATTTAGATTTGTTCACGCGCATGAAGGCGGGCGAATTTCCCGATGGCTCAAAAGTTTTGCGGGCAAAAATTGACATGGCGTCGCCGAATATAAACATGCGCGACCCCGTCATTTACAGAATCACGCGGACAACTCACCACCACACCGGCGACGACTGGTTGATTTATCCCATGTACGATTTTGCGCACCCGCTTGAAGACGCGATAGAAAATATTACGCACTCGGTTTGTACGCTTGAGTTTGAAGATCACCGCCCGTTTTATGATTGGCTTTTGGACTCTTTGGACTTCGACCCGAACAACCGCCCGCGTCAAATTGAATTCGCCCGCCTTGACTTGACGAACACAATCACGAGCAAAAGAAAACTCCGTCAGCTCGTCGAAGAAAATTACGTTCGCGGTTGGGACGACCCGCGCATGCCGACGCTTTGCGGCTTGAGGCGGCGCGGCTTCACTCCGGCGGCGATTAGAGATTTTTGCGAGAGAATAGGCGTCGCCAAAAGCAACAGCGTCGTCGATATTTCAATGTTGGAGCATTGCGTCCGCGAAGATTTAAACGAAAATGCTAACCGCGTTATGGCAGTCCTCGACCCGCTGAAAGTTGTTTTGACTAACGTCGAAGAAAATTCCGTTGAGTATTTGACGGCGGAAAATCACCCTGTGCGCGGCGGCAGTCGTTTTGTTCCGTTTACTCGCGAGATTTTTATTGAGCGGGAAGATTTTATGGAGGACGCGCCGAAAAAATTTTTCCGACTCAAGCCGGGCGGCGAAGTCCGACTTAAACACGCTTACATAATCAAATGCGAGGAAGTCATTAAAAATTCTTCGGGCGAAGTCGTCGAGCTCCGTTGCACAATCGACCCGACTTCAAAATCAGGCGGCGCGACTGCCGGCAGGAAAATCAAAGGCACAATTCATTGGGTCAGCGCGAAATTTGCACTGCCCGCCGAAGTCAGGCTTTACGATTATCTTTTGACGACCGACGCGCAAGGAAATTTGCCCGAAGATTTTATCGCCGCGCTCAATCCCGATTCGCTTATTGTCAAGCAGGCGTTGATTGAACCGAGCGTTCGTTGGACGGCGGCGGGAACGCATTATCAATTTTTGCGCTTGGGATATTTCGTTGTCGATCCGGATACCACGCCCGATAAATTGGTTTTTAATCGCGTCGTCGGCTTGAAAGATACCTGGGCAAAAGTCAAAGCGAGGTGATAAAAATGCCGAAAATCCCGCGAGGCTTAACCGATAAAGACATGGTAAAAAATTACGTTGAGGAAGAGACAATCGAACAGCAACTTTTAACCGCTGCGAAAAAGGCTGAAAAACTCCGCGCAGTTGCCGAAGCAGAAGCTCCGCCCGCGCCGCTCGCAAAGGCAGGTTTCACGCCCGAACTTACAGACAAACTCGGCAGGGAATTGCTCGCCTTGAAAATTGAACTGTCAAACGCGGGCGTCAAGAGTTACAACTTCAAAATAAAAAGAGACGGCGAGAAAATTACATTAACCGTCACAGATAAAAAAATTTTTTGACCAAAAAAAATTTGAGGGGAAGGTAATTTAATGGAAACTATGACAATTGTGGCTATTGTGATTTTCATAACCGCCTACGCGCTGATAATTTCCGAAAAAATCCACCGCACGGTAGTTGGACTTTTCGGCGCAATGTTGATGATTCTTTTGGGAATTATTGACCAGGAAACTGCAGTACACCACATTGACTTCAACACAATCGGTCTTTTAATGGGCATGATGATTGTCGTCAACATTACCAGCGAAACGGGGCTGTTCAATTTCTTAGCGATTTGGGCTGCAAAAAAAGTTAAGGCGCAACCTGTCGCTCTGCTCGTCGCGCTGAGCGTTTTAACCGCTACTTGCTCCGCGCTCCTTGACAACGTGACGACCGTTCTTTTAACCGTGCCGATAACTTTTAATATCGCCGCGCAGTTGAAAGTCGACGTGAAACCGTTTTTAATGGCGCAAATTATCAGCTCGAATATCGGCGGCACCGCAACGCTTATCGGCGACCCGCCAAACATTATGATTGGCTCGGCAGTCGGCTTGAGCTTCGGCGATTTCGTCATGAACATGACCGGCGTATCAATTTTAATTTTTGTCGTCACGGTTTTGATTCTTATGATGATTTACAAAAACGATTTGCACACCAAACCGGAACTTCAAGATAAAGTCATGCGCCTTGACGAAAAAAGCCAGATAACCGACCCGGTCCTGCTGAAAAAATGCCTGTTGGTTTTGGCGATAACAATTTCTCTGTTCGCATTCCATGGTATGCTTGGACTTGAATCGGCGACGGCGGCTTTGACGGGCGCAAGCCTTTTGCTTTTGATAACTTTCTCGCAAAACGAAGAAATGATTGCCAAAATGCTCAGCAAAGTCGAATGGCTCGCGATATTCTTCTTTGGCGGATTGTTTATTCTTGTCGGCGCGTTGGTTGAAACGGGCGTCATAAAAATGTTGGCACAAGAAGCCATGGAAATTACTCACGGCGATTTAACCTTCACCGCGATAGTTATCATTTGGATGAGCGCACTTGCCTCGGCGTTTATCGATAATATTCCGTTCGTTGCGACGATGATTCCGCTGATTAAAGATATGGGCGCAATGGGCTTGACTAATCTTGATCCGCTGTGGTGGAGCTTGGCTCTGGGTGCGTGCTTAGGCGGCAACGGAACTTTAATCGGCGCAAGTGCAAATGTCGTCGTTGCCTCAATGGCGGCTCAGCGCGGGCGGGCAATTTCGTTTATCGGCTTTATGAAAGTCGCGTTCCCGCTTATGATTCTCTCGATAATTATTTCAACCATTTACATTTACTTCCGCTATTTATAAAAAAATTTTTTCGTGGTCGGCAAGCTCCCGCGAGTTTGTCGACCAATTTTTTTGGAGGTCACAATGAAAATTTATCCCGACACGACGATTTATATTGTTTGTCCTGCAAACTATCGTTCCGGCGGTCCCGAATCTTTGCACCAGCTTTGCTCGCAACTTATTCAATTCGGCGTCAATGCGAAAATGATTTATTCTTTTGGTTCAAGTAAAATGAACACCGCCGACCCTGTCGACGAGGCTTATAAAAAATATCATGTGCCGTGGTGTTTGCCGGATAATTTGTCGAAAATAGATTTGCCGAAAAATATTCTTGTAAACAATGAAAGTTCTGCCACTTCGCCCTATGTCATGAAAAAAATCCGGATTATTTTTTGGTGGTTGAGCGTGAATAATTTTTTTGAAGATATAATGACAAGGCTCCGCAATCATTTGCTTAATCCGCTTGCCGCGCCCGTCCCGAAATTTTTTTATTTTGATAAGGCGGATAAAAATATTGAGCATTGGTCGAAGTCGGAATATTCTCGGCAATTTCTCAAAATGAACGGCATAAACGCAGATAAAATTCATCATGTAGAAACTTATATGAATCAGATTTTTTTTAAACAGGCTTCAAAGATAAATCTTGCTGAAAAAGAAAATATTGTTGTTTACAATCCTAAAAAGGGTTTTGAAATTACTCAAAAACTTATGGCAGCGGCTCCCGACATTGCTTGGCGACCGATTAAAAACATGACGTCCGCGCAGGTGCAGGAACTTCTTGGCAAGGCAAAAATTTATATGGATTTTGGCGAACACCCTGGCAGAGATAGACTTCCACGCGAGGCGACAATTTCCGGTTGCGTCGTGATAACGGGCAGGCGCGGCGCGGCGGGTAATGACGTTGATATAAATATTCCTGCCGAATTCAAATTTGACGAGCAAGTTACGGAAACGGAAGCGGTTATCAAAAAAATTCGTGAAGTCTTCGATAATTTTGAGGAGGCATTAAATAAACAAAAAGATTTTTGCCAAAGAGTTTATGACGATAAAAAAAATTTTGCCGGCGAAGTTGCCGCCGCCTTCGGAATAAAAAATTTCCCGCCGCCGAGTGTCGCTTTTGTTCAAGGCTTTGGTGAAAAAAGTTTTCTGCTTGCCACGGAACTTTTTCGGGGCAAAGATTTTGTGCCGAGTTTTATAATTGATGACGTTATGGCTTCGACGAAAATTTCCGATAAAATTATTTTGCGTGAGCAAAATAGAAATTATCTGCGTGTCGGGGAAAATGTTATTGAGATAATCACGCGGGACGATGCAAAATTTTTGTATTGGGAAGGGCGGATAAAAAAATTTGCCTTGCTTGAGCCCGACGACTCGGAGTTTGATGAATTTAAAAATTTTTATGAACCTGCGGACGAAGACGTTTTGATTTTCGAGCGGTAAAGAGCGGCGGTTGTCCCCTCTTTGCCGTATTGAACCTACTTTCTTTTGCTCACCCAAAAGAAAGTAGCAAAGAAAAGGGAGC
>CAMNEX010000042.1 GCA_946536825.1 uncultured Selenomonadales bacterium
GTCCGCTGTAACTTTTTTCAAGGCGGCTGATTCTGTCCAAAAGTGCGCCGCTTTGTTCCGTGCCGTAAGTGTCGATTTCAATCCGAGCCAGTTTGGCATTGGCTGATTCCGCCGCCGACGCCGGAGAAAAAATCGACGCGGATAAAATTATCGACGCAACCACCGCCCCGCATAAAAATTTTTTTAAACTCATCACAAACTCCTCCGCACTTAAAATTTCTACGCCGAATTATAACAGGTATCTGCTATTTTCTGCAACGTTTTGAAAAATTTCTTGCAACTCCACGATAAATATTGTAGAATCAAAAAAATTTTCAAGGAGAGTTTTAAAATTTTCAAGGAAGGGTGATTAAAAATGGCGGGAATTAATTCTATCAACAACGATTATTCTTTCCTCTTCAACGCGCTGAACGGCAACGCCAGCAAGCAAAGTTCTGTCGCCAAGCTGTGGAGTGCTTACGGCAATTTCCAAAACAACGCGACGAGTTCCCTTGCGGGGCTGACCGAAATTAATTCAAATCTCAAATCGGTTTTGACGAGCTACGAGGACGCTAAAAGTACTTTCAACTCCGAATTCAGCGATAACATGGACGCGCTTTCAAAATCCGCCGCGAAAGTCAAAGATTACTATTTCAGCGGCATTAAAGCCGAAGGCGCGATTACCAAAACCGACGTCGCGGACGAAGAAGGCAACATTACCACGCGAACCAATTACAGCAACGACTTGCGGGCGGCTCTCGATGCCGTCAATGATTTTGTCACCGACTACAACAACTCGATTGATTTTTTCAAGAATAATTCTTCCGTTTCCAATCGCGTCGAGAAATTGGCGCAAAGTTTCGGCGATACGAGTTACCGCGCCTCGCTTTATGAATCAATCGGCTTGACTGTCGGCTCCGGTGGCACTATCGAAATTGACGAGGAAAGACTTGCCAACGCGATTGTCAACGACCCCGACAAAGTTTCAAGCATTTTGGGCAAGGACGGGCTCGCCGGCAAGGCTGAAAGTCACGTCTCCTTTGCCAATTCTCAAAAGGAAAATCTTTTCCCGACCGCAGAAAAAATGCTCGGCGATCAAATTTCCGCCGCCTCGCTTTACACTGGCAAAGCTTATCGCAACATGGCGGCTTACAGCAACATGGGCAATCTTGTCAACATGATGTTCTGAAAAAATCTTTTTACCGAAATAAAAATTGCTCGTCAACCTTCGACGGGCGTTTTTTTTAATCAGGAGTTAGGAATGATTAGAGAATTGGCTAAAAAATTGGCGACTTTCTCCGAGTTCGCCGACTTCGTGATTATCGAATTAAATTTTCAGCGCGGAAACTTTGATCCGTCCGCGCAGATTTTAAAATCGCATTCAAGCATGGTTTTATTGCGGGCAAGTTCAAAGGACGCGGAAATTTTGGTTAAAATGATTCGTCCGCGCCGCGAAGTAACAGCTTCGGTCGGTTGCAGAATTCAAGCGGCAGAAAAATGTTGGAGAATTTTTACGGCGTCGGAAATTTCGGAGTTCGCGACGGCTGTCGGCGACAAAAATAAAATTCATCAACTCAATCCGCCAATCGTCCCCGCGTTTTTAATTTTAGAAAAAATCGACGCGGAATTTCCGACGAATTTTATCAAGATTCGATTCAAAAATTTTATCACGGCGGGCGAGCCGCTTTCTTTAAGCGTCGACGAAAATAAATTTGAAATAACCTGCGCGGGCGACAAAAAAGTTTTGGGAGAATTTTTATGAACGTTTATATTTTGGGCGGCTTGAGGACGCCTATCGTCGTCGCCAATACAAAATTTAAAAATATTCGTCCCGAAGTTTTTGGCGCGGAAGTATTGAAGGCTCTTCGCAAAAAATTTTCGCTAAATCGCGTCGACGAAATTATTTGCGGCAATGCCGTCGGTACCGGCGGAAATATTTCGCGTCTCATGACACTTATCGCGGGCTTTGATGACTCAACCGCGGCTCTGACCGTCGATAGACAATGCGCAAGCGGCGCGGCGGCAATTTCAATCGCCTTTGCTAAAATTTCCGCGGGAATTGCCGACGTTATAATTGCGGGCGGCGCGGAAAGTTCTTCTCTACAGCCGCTAAGGATTTATCATAAAAACGACGAACGATTTAATCTGACTGCCGCCGATAATATTCAAGGCGCATATCGGACGGCGCAATTTTCTCCCGACGAACTCGACGCGCTCGCAATGCTCAAAGGGGCTCAACGCGTCGCCGAGGTCGAAAATATTTCCAAAGCCGAACTCGACGCCTGGGCTTTGACAAGTCACCAACGCGCCGCCAATGCAAAAAATATTTTAAAAAATTTTATCGTCGAAATTGCGGGCGTTAGCGAAGACACCGGCATAAAAAATATTTCGCAGAAAATTATCGAACGCGCTCCGCGCCCGCTCGGAAAAAATTCTGTTATCTCCGCCGCTAATGCTTGCCGCATTAATGACGGAGCCGCCTTCGTCGTTTTGGCGAGTGAAAATTTCGTCCGCAAAAATAATCTCTCGCCCGCCGCGCAGATTCTCGACATTGCAACGGGCGGCGTTAATCCCCTTGAAAGTCCGCGGGGGGCTCAAGCCGTCGCCGATAAACTTTTGCAGAAAAATAATCTGGCTTATGAAAATCTCGCGGCGATTGAATTCAACGAGGCGTTCGCCGTTATCGACGTGCTTTTTCAACGTGCTCATCCCAATCTTGTCGACAAATTTAATCCGCTCGGCGGCGCACTGGCTTACGGACACCCTTACGGCGCAAGCGGCGCAATTCTTCTGATTCATCTTTTGGCGTCGCTTAAAAGCGGCGGGCGCGGCTTGCTGTCGATTGCGGGCGCGGGCGGCTCCGGTGAAAGTATTTTAATCGAGGCGTGAACTATGAACTTTTACGATTTACTCAAGACGCAAGCCGAAATTTTCGGCGATAAAACTTTTCTGCAGATTGACGAGGAAAATTTTTCCTACAGCGATTTTCTCAACGGCAAGTCCGCCTCCAAATTTTTTAATCAAGCAAAAAAATTTTTCCACAATCAGAAATTAAATCGCTCAAATATTTTTTCCGTCGCGACAAGCGGCTCAACTTCCACTCCGAAAAAATTATTTCGCAGTTTCGAGAGTTGGAACGATTTTTTCCCGACGCAAAACAAAATTTTCCGCATCGACGAAAATTCCAAAGTTTTCATGCACGGCGATTTAAATTTCACGGGCAATCTAAATGCTTTTTTATCCGTCCTGGGTGCGGGCGGCTCAATCATCACAACGGAAAAATTTTCTCCAAAATTCTGGCTTAAGCTAATCGAGCGGGCGACGAATATTTATCTTGTACCGACGAAATTATCTTTGCTGACTTCGGGCGAGCCGATTAAAACTATTCGCTCGATTTTCACCGGCTCGCAAGTTTTAACCGCCGCGCAGAGTTTAAACCTTATGAAAAAATTTCCCTGCGCCGAAATTTTTCTATACTACGGCGCGAGCGAATTGAGTTTCATTACTTACAAAAAAATTTCCGCCGATAACGCCGCCGATATTCAAAATCTCGGCAAGCCCTTCGACGGAGTGAAAATTTTTATTCGCGACGGATTAATTTACGTCGATACGCCTTTCCGCGCAGAAAATATTCCTAAGCCCGCCACGGTCGGTGACGCGGGCTTCATAAATTCCGACGGCGATTTAATTTTTCTCGGACGCGGCGAAGATTTTATCAACCGCGGCGGCGTGAAAATTTCCGCTTTGGCGATTGAAAACAAATTGCTGACGCTTGACGGCGTCGAGGCGGCGGCGGTCGTTAAAATTCCCGATAAACTGCGCGGAGAAAATTTTTTGGCTTACGTCGTCGGCAATGTCGACAAAAAAATAATTCGACAGGTTCTCGCTCCCGCCGAATTTCCTAAGGAAATTATTTTTGTCGAAAGGTTGCCGCTGAATTCTTCGGGCAAAATCGATAAGCACTCACTTAAACAACTCAAGCAGTTGCTTGCCGATTAAAATCGTCGTCATAATGATAAAAAGCGGTCGGACGTAAGCCGCGCCCTTGGAAATTGCCATTTTCGCGCCGCAAAACGCGCCTAAAATCATGCCGCAACCCATTGGAACGGCGTAGGATAAATTCACCAGTCCAAAGCCGCTGAAAATAATCACAGCGGCAAGATTGCTCGCAAAATTCGCGGCTCTGGCATTGGCGGCGGCTCCCAAAAAGCCGTAACCCATTATCAGATAAAGAAACAGCATAAAAGAACCTGTGCCCGGTCCGAAGAAGCCGTCATAAAAGCCGAGCACAAAAATTAAAATCAAGCCAAGCAAATAATTTTTATGGGAGACGCGGACAGATTTTTTATCCGCGCCCCAATTTTTTTTCGCCACACTGTAAATCGCGATAACTATCAGCATAACGACAACGAGCGGGCGCAAAAAATCGGGCGGAATTTCTCTGACGACAAAAACGCCGATAACCGAGCCGATAAAAGACAGTGGGAACATTATCCGCATAATTTTTTTGTCAATCGTGCCCGAACGCAAATAAGTCAAAAAGCCCGCGAAGGCTCCCATTGTCGAGGCTAATTTATTTGTTCCCAAAACGTTAAGCATTGGCAAGCCCGCCCACATGAGCGTAGGAACGGAGATTAAGCCGCCGCCGCCGACAACAGAATCAATAAAAGCGGCGATAAAACCCATAAAAGCCATTGCCGCCATAATTGTAAAGTCGAGTTCCAAAAAAATTTCTCCTTAATGATGAAATAATCTGATGTGAGTAAATGCCATAGCGATATTGTACTTGTCGCAAGTTTCGATAACGTTGTCATCGCGAATCGAGCCGCCTGTTTGCGCAATAAAATCCACGCCTGATTGATGAGCGCGTTCGATGTTGTCTCCGAACGGGAAAAAGGCATCGGACGCCAAAGACACGCCGCGCAGATTTTTGAGCCACGAAATTTTTTCTTCAGCCGTCAAAGGTTCGGGCTTAACGGTGAAAATATTTTGCCACGAGTCGTCAAAATTTTCTCCGCCGAGATAAATATCAATGGCGTTGTCGCGGTCGGGACGTTTGATATTTTTCTTGAAAGGCAACTCCAAAACCTTGGGGCATTGGCGCAAAAACCAAAAGTCAGCTTTATTGCCCGCAAGGCGAGTGCAATGAACGCGGCTTTGTTGACCCGCGCCGATACCGACAGCTTGACCGCCCTTAGCGTAGCAAACCGAATTCGATTGCGTGTATTTTAGAGTTATCAACGCGGTTAAAAGGTCGCGACGCGCTTCGGGCGTGAAATTTTTATTTTTGGTCGGAATATCGGCAAGGCAAGCTTCGGAAATTTCAATGTCGTTGCGCTTTTGCTCGAAAGTCACGCCAAAAACTTGCTTAGTTTCAAATTCGGGCGGACGGAAGTCGGGATTCATCTTCAGAATCAAATAATTGCCGCCGCGTTTCGATTTTAAAATTTCCAAAGCTTTCGGCGAGAAAGAAGGCGCGATAACTCCGTCCGAAACTTCGCGCTTGAGGAAATTGGCGGTAGGCTCGTCGCACTCGTCGGATAAAATAGCGAAATCGCCGTAAGAACTCATGCGATCGGCTCCGCGGGCGCGAACGTAAGCTGTTGCCTGCGCGGAAAGTTCCAAACCCTCAGCGAAGTAAATTTTTTTAAGAATATCGTCAAGAGGAAGTCCGACGGCGGCACCTGCGGGACTGACGTGTTTAAAAGAGGCGGCGGCAGGAAGATTCGTCGCTTTTTTCAATTCGCGGACGAGTTGCCAACCGTTGAGCGCGTCAAGTAAATTAATATAACCCGGTCGCCCGTTGAGAACTTCAAAGGGCAAAGAATTCTCCGCCACAAAAACTTTGGCGGGCTTCTGATTGGGATTGCACCCGTACTTTAATTGTAATTCGTTCATAAAAATCACCTCGCGATTTTTTTTTATTTTACCTTGCTGTTCAAATCCGCGCAAGCTCCGAGCAATAACCTTTAAAATGTCAATGAAAATTAAATTCCGATTAAAAATTAAATAGCGGGCAATTTAAAGGGGCATGCCGCTTTTTTTTTGCCTTTGTTTGTGATAAGCTAAAAAAAATAAATTCGTGGAAATGAACAGGGAGAAAAATCAATGGAGATGATTATTAAAAGAGTCTTTAAGCGGCGAAGTCTGGTTGCGATTGCGATTATCTTCGGCGTGAACGCAACGCCCTGCCTTGCCGCCGAAACGGAACTTGATATTAATAATTCCGAGATGCTCCAAGATGCCGAGGGAGCCGAAGTCGAGGAGAACGAAGTTCAGGAAAACGAAAATCTTGAGACGGGTGACGCAGCAAATTCTTCCACAAGCGAAGAAATTTCCAATAACGAAGAATCTTCCGCTGTCGGCTGGCATGTTCAAGGCGCGAAGAATTCTTTCACGCCGAGCGGCAATATTAATTCTAGTAGCTTCGGAGCAATCGGTATTCTTGTCGACGGTTTGGAAAATAAAATTATCCTTCCGCGCAACGTAAATGTTCAATCGGGCGGCAAGGGAATTTTAATTTCCTATGGGCGTGACCATAACTTAAACATTGACGGAAATATTTCGGCGACAGGAAACGCGATTGAATTCAATTTTGACACGACAGCGACGGGCGAAAATCGCGGCTCATATCTGCGCTACAGGAGCGGTTCAAATGCGGAAAATGCTTTAACGTTTGAAAATCTCCCAATCGTCATGGCGGAAGGCGAATTCACTTACTCGGCGGACGAATTGAACGGCGCACTTGTCAACGATTTTAATTTGTCGGGAAAAATCGCGGGCGGCTCAAATGCAATTTATATCGGCAGAAATTCTTTTGTCAGGAATATTAATATCAACGGCGACGCGCAAATCAGCGGCAATATTGTCTCCGACTGGAAACATTTATCGAACGACGCAATTAAAATTCAATACGGCGGCTCCCTTATCGACGCGACGAAATATATTCCCGACCTGGTGACGAATTTAAATTTCAACACGAGCATGAATTACGACGGGAGGATTTCGGGCGCGGACAATATAAAAATGCATGTCAACGCCGGCTCGCTCAGATTTTCGGGCAGTGCCAACGTTATTAGCGTCGAAGTCATGACGGGCGCGCAACTTTATGGCGGAACTTACACCCTTAACGACATGACCGAGCGCATGGCGGGCGGTTTTTCGGATTGGACGACAGGGAAATTTATAAATCACGGGACGCTTGCTGCAGGTTCGCCGAATTCAAATTTGATAATCAACGGCGATTTAATTTCGGACGGCATTTTGCAAAAAGTCAGCGGCGGCACCGGCGGTTCAATCATCGTAAACGGCAACGCGAATATCGAAGGCTCAACCGTGACGACCGATAGTTTGCTCCCAAACGAAACCGCAACCGTTTTGATAGCCGATTCGATAAGCGGCAATATAAAAAATCCCGACGGCAATCCGGTTCCCATTTCCGCAACGCTCAACGCTTCGGGCAAAATTGTCGACAATGCTTTGCTTGTCACAACTCACGAGGCGAGTAATGTAACGGAAATGAATTCCGGCGAGACAGAAACTTTCGACGCAATGAACAGCATGTTTGCAAATCTTGAGGACAACGAACTTAAGGAGGAAATGCGCGGCTTTTACAACTTGGAACCGACCGAGGCAAAGAAAACTTTAAAGGAAATTGGCGCAAACGATTCCGCGCAGATTATGAGCGTCGCTCAGCAAAATACCGCCGTGGATAAAATGATTTCAAATCGAATATCGCGAGTTTTCGCACCCGATACTTTTACGCCCGATACCTTTACGCCCGATACTTTTACGCCCGATACTTTTACGCCCGATACTTTTACGCCCGATACTTTTACGCCCGATACTTCTGCGCCCGATATTTTTACGCCCGATACTTCTGCGCCGGATTATGTTGATGTTAATATAAATCCGCTGAACTTTGCCGAGGGCGACAGCAACGCGCCCGAAATGAAAATCAAAGTTAAAGTGCCTGCACGGCGGCATGAAAATAATTTTTGGATTAACTACATGAAAAATTGGGGCTCCCTGCGCGGCGGGACGGATTATCACGGTAGCGTGATTGTCGGCGGCTACGACAGACCTTTCGGCAAAAAGTGGCGTGCGGGCGTTTTCGCGACTTATGGGACAATCGGCTACGGCGCGGACGCTTCGCGGGCGACGGTTTACGATACGCGCCTTGGACTTTACGCGGGTTATCACAACAAAGCGAGCGACGTTTATTTTTATATCAACGGCGGGCAACTGCGAAATTCTCTGCACAGGGGAATTTATTCCCTGGGCTTGTCGACGAACGCCAATTACAAAAGTCACATTGCGGAAATCGGCGGCGAGTACAAATACGATCTGCAACCTAAAAAAAAGTGGCATGTCAGCCCGTTTATAAATTTCCAGGCGTCCTACTTAAAGCAGAACAGTTACAACGAGCGCGGCGCGGGCATTTACAATCAACATGTCGAAGGCATCAGCAACACATATTTTGCGATGCAGACCGGCGTTGATTTAAAAAGATATTATCGGGCGGGAATGCTGGGTTTTCGTTTGGGCGTCAAGCGCGGTTTCACGGGCGCAGATCCCGATTTAAAAATCAGCTACGAAGGCAACGCCTCCAACAGTTACAGGATACGGCAAGAACGCGATAAAACGCATTTTATTTGCGCCCTGCGCGGGGAAAGCGAAATTGCTCGCGGCTGGTTTATGGGCGGCGAGGCTGAACTTCAACTCGGAGAAAACGACAAAGACGTTACGGCGTCATTTATGATAAGGAGGACATGGTAAATGGGCGAAAAAATTTTAATCGTGGAAGATGAGCGACCGATAGCGCGGCTTCTGCAATTAACATTAGAGCGCGAAGGCTTCAGGACGGCGACAGAATTAAACGGGCGACGCGCTTACGAAAGAATTCTTCAGGAGAAATACGACTTAGTTTTGTTGGACGTAATGTTGCCGGAAATGGACGGCATGGAAATTTGCAGGCGCGTCCGCGAAGTCAGCGACGTGCCGATAATTATGCTCACGGCTCGCGACGAAATTCGCGACAAAGTCGAAGGACTGGACTTGGGCGCGAATGATTACATGACTAAACCTTTCGCCGCCGAAGAACTTTTAGCAAGGATAAGGGGCGCACTGCGTCGGCACACCGAAAAAATTCGCGAGGCGGAAGAAACACGCTACGTTGTCAAGAATATGATTCTTTATCCCGAACGCTACGAAGTCACGGTAAACGGCGAGCCCGTCGAATTGACGCACAAGGAATATGCGCTGTTGAAATATCTTGTCGAGAATAAACGCAACGTCCTTTCCCGCGACCAAATTCTTCAGACAGTTTGGGGTTATGACTTTATCGGAGATACCAACGTTGTTGACGTTTATATCAGCTACTTGCGCTCCAAAATTGATGAACGTTTCGGCGAGAAATACATTTACACGACAAGAGGCGTCGGTTATGCGATTAGAGATTAACACGGCGCAGGCGTCGGAAAGTTTTCTTCGCCAACAGCGTTTTGTAAATGACGTGTCACACGAACTGCGAACGCCACTTACGATAATCCGCGGTTATATTGACCTTTTGGAAAGTTACGGCGCGTCCGACCCCGAACTTTTTAAAGAGGCAGTCTCCTCAATAAAAAATTCCGCGCAGAATATGCAAAACCTCGTCGAAAGTTTGTTATTCCTCGCCCGCGCAGAACAGGGACGCCAACCATTAACTAAAGTGCCCGTCGATTTGGACGAGTTGTTAAAAAAATTCGTTGAGGCTTATCACTCGCCGCGAATAAAACTTTCCAAACTCCCGCCCTGCAAAATTTTGGCGGACGCTGATTTTATCAAGAAAATGTTTTCAGCCTTCGTGGATAATGCCTTGCGCTACAGCACGCCCGACACTCCCGTTAAAATCGAGTTGACTGTTTCGGGCGACGCGGCAATTTTAAAATTCATTGACAAAGGTATCGGCATTGCCAAGGACGACGCGGAAAAAATTTTCGACAGATTTTACCGAACCGATAAGGCGCGTACAAAACTCAGCGATAAAGAAAATTCTGTCGGGCTCGGCTTATCGGTTGCCAAGTGGATTGCTGACCGCCACAATATAAAAATCAGCGTGAAAAGCAAGCTCGGCGAAGGCTCGACTTTCGCGCTGACAATCCCGACGATTACAATTTAAAAAATGCCTTCCGATTTCGGAGGGCAAATTTTTTTATGACTGAATCAAAGTCAAAAGATTTCTGTAGTTATTGGCAACTTTTATGACGTAATGAACGGTCTCGGAATAATTCGGAACGCCGCCATGCTTCTCGACCGCGCCGGGTCCGGCGTTGTAAGCCGCAACCGCGTCCGTAACAGAATACGCGCCCCAATTTTTGAAACGTCCGAGTTGATTTTTAATGTAAATTGTTCCGCCCAAAATATTTTCAAGCGGGTTGTGCGGATTAATTCCCAAACTCGCCGCAGTTGAGGGCATAAGTTGCATTAAGCCAATCGCGCCGACGGGGCTCCGCGCCTGAAAATTAAATTCGCTCTCCGCCTCCATTATCGACGTTATCAAAATCGGATCAACTTGATATTCGCTCGACGCGTACAAAATCGCTCGCGTTATCCAATCGCATTCGACTTCGTTGCCGTTGTAGCGATTGACTGTCTGATAAATTGCGCTGTAATAATCGACAGCCTCGGCTTTGCCGCCGCCGATAAGCGCGACCGAGATAAAACCGACGATTAAAATCCTATGCATCCATTTTAAAAATTTCATATAATCTGCTCCTTTATTAACAAAAATTTTCCCGATTATAACACAGATTTTCCTTTGTCAAAATTTATATTGTAAAAATTTTAACGTTGTGGCAAAATATTTAGCACAAAACTTTTAAGGAGCGATTAAAATGTTGATTGATAACGAAGATAAAAATTTAATCGAGAAAAAAATTTCAAGCGAGGCGGTTTTTGACGGTGTCCTCCTGCATGTGCGCAAAGACGAAGTCGAATTGCCCAACGGTCACACGGCAACCCGTGAATGGATTAAACACCCCGGCGCGTCGGCAGTTATTCCGCTTCTGCCCGACAATCAAATTATTCTCGTCAGACAATTCCGCTATCCTGTCGGCAAAGTTACGTTGGAAATTCCCGCGGGTAAGCTCGATAAACTCGGCGAAGACCCGATTGAGTGCGCTAAGCGCGAACTTTCCGAGGAAACGGGCTACACCGCCGGCAAATTTTGGAAACTCACAACCATTGCAACGACGGTCGGTTTCACGGACGAATATATTCACCTTTACGCCGCGAGCGACTTGACGCCCGGCAAAATTCACCCCGATTCCGACGAATTTATCAACGCCGTTAAAATTCCGCTGACTGCCGCGCTCCAAATGGTTGAGTCGGGTAAAATTTTCGACGCAAAATCCGCCGTCGCGATTTTACTTTTGGCTAAGCAAGTTTTTCTTAAGAAATCGGAGGAGATTTAATGTTTGATGATCTTGGCGGCTTTTTGGTGGATTTAATCGCGGGTTTGCCGGGCATTGTCATTGCCATGGTTATTCACGAATATTCACATGCCCGCGTTGCCTACGCGCTCGGAGATTTTACTCCACAACTTCAAGGGCGTTTGACACTCAACCCCGCCGCGCACGTCGACCCTATCGGCCTTTTAATGTTATTCCTGGTTCATTTCGGCTGGGCTAAGCCCGTCCAGATTAATCCGCTGAATTTTTCCAACCCGCGCCGCGACGATATTTTAGTTTCGCTCGCGGGGCCCGCGTCGAATTTAATTGTTTCGTTCGTCGCGCTGATAATTTTGGTTTTGCTCGCAAAATTCGATTTCCCGCTGACCGAAGGGCTTCTTGTCGTCTTCAACCTGATAATTATCTACAATATCAACTTCGCGATTTTTAACATGCTCCCAATCCCGCCGCTTGACGGCTCGCACATTTTGAGAAATTTACTCCCCTACCATTTGGCGCGGGCTTATGAGGGGCTCGAACGTTACAGCTTTATTTTCCTGCTGATAATTATCGCGACGCCGATTTTGCACTACGTCTTTGTTCCACTGCAGAAATTTATCTTCGGGATTTTTCAAGGCATAGTAGACATTCTGCTTTAAAAAAGTCTGTTGCCGTTGTCGAAGTCGTAAAGCGATTCTGTTTCGGCGATAATTTCTTCTACTTCCGCCCGCGCAGAGTACTTCCGCAGATTTTTATAAAAATTTTCTCTGTGAATCACAACTGAACGGATAAATTCCGCCGCGTAGTCGGGAAAAATTCCTGCCGCGTCGAATAATTTCCAAAAATCTTTAACGCTGTCCTCAAGTTCAATGTCGTATTCGATTCGGTGCAAGATTCGCGATAAATCTGCGCGGATTTCTTTGCTGAACATAGATTTCAACAGCGCAAGCTCCGGCATTGAGCGCGACGCTCGCACTAACCAAAATTCTGTTTGTAAATCGTCATCGAAATTATCAAAGCCGCAAGTTATCAGCCGCTCCAAAAGTTCGGGCGGCGATTTTTTTTTCAGCGGCAATGTTTTCACTTCTTTATAAAACGAGGCGTACAACAGCCGCTCAAATTCCGTCCGCGTGTAGAGGCGCGAAACTATTCCGCCGAACGCGCCGCGCATTAATTTTTCCAAAACCTTCCAATGCCGAATATTTCTAAAGCTCGTCAGCCAACAGCCCGTTTGCTTAATAAACGTCGAAAAGCCCGCGGCAATGTCCTGCGGATTCGTCACGACCTCAAGTGTTAAGTCGCCGATTATCACGTCGAAAAATTCTTCGGCGAACGGCAAGCGTTCTTCGCGGTAGTCAAGCAGAAAAGTTTTCACGTCGGGGAAAGTTAAATCTTCGTTCGTCGTGACAAAAAAAATTTCAGCCGCCGGAAATTTCTCGCGCAACGGCTCAAGGTAAGTCGCGCTCTCCACGACCAAAATTTTATAAAAAAAATCTTCGCCCGTTATGAAATTCATTAAGCTCGGTTTAATTTCTTCCATAGTTAAACCTCCGGATTAAGTTCCGCGCCGTATTCCCGCAAAAAAACTTTCTGATAGCGGCGATATTTCGGGTCGAGCGGCTTTTCCTTCGGGCAATGTATGCACCAAAAATCCTTTTCCTGATTCGGCACGACAACTTTGTAACCTGCGCGGCTCATTTCCTTGCAAAGCGAAGTATCGTATAAATGCCAGCCGTCAAATAAATCCTCGCGCCACGGTAAATCGTATTGCGTCGCCAAAAACAAGCCGTCCACCGACTCGACAACTTGATAATCGCCTTCGGGCTCGTCGCAATGTGAATCAACGACGCTTTCAGGCTCGCAGGCGTGCAAAACTCTCCCATAAGTCCGCATGCCGTCCCACCAAACGCCCGTCGCAGGCAAATTCATGCAACCGATCATGCCGACAACGCCGATTGTCTTATCCGCGAAAATTTTCAGCAGGTCGGCAATCAAATTCTTGTTCACGACCAAAGTATCTTGATGAAGATAAATTTTGTACTTCGCGTCGGAATTTTTCATGGCGCGGTTGTAACCTTCGGTCATGGATTTTGCGTCGCGCACGTCGATAAACTCGGCAGTCATGCCCGCGGGGATTTTCAAATGTTTAAGATACAAAAGGCACTCGTCGTACCACCAATCGCTGTTTACACAAGTTATAAACGCAACTTTCTTGTCGTTAAGCATTGAATCAACTCCTTTTTTGTGGTAAGTTTAGCACGAAAGGACGTGGAAATAAATATGGAATTGACATTGGAGCGGGCGCGCGAAATTTTGCGCAAGCACGTGAAGGAGCCGCATTTATTCGTACACGCGGCGGCGGTAAGCGGCGCAATGGGAGCAATGGCGGAGCATTTCGGGGCGGATAAAGAACATTGGTCGGCAATCGGCTATTTGCACGATGTTGACTTTGAGAAATTCCCCGAAGAACATTGCCAACACGTCCGCGAACTTTTGGAGCCCGAAGGAATAAGCGAGGACGACATTAAGACGATAATTTCTCACGGCTACGGCTTGACGGGCGCGGATATTAAACCGGAATCTGATTGTCAGAAAAGTTTATTCGCGGTTGACGAACTTACGGGCATTGTCCATGCTTATGCGTTAATGCGCCCCGAAAAAATGACGGGCATGGCGGTTAAAAGTCTCAAGAAGAAATTCAAAGACAAAAGATTTGCGGCGAAATGCAATCGCGAAGTTATTCAGCGCGGCGCGGACGATTTGGGCATGGATTTAGGTAAGCTAATGGAACTTTGTATAAAGGGCATGACTGAACGCGCCGACGAATTGGACTTGTGACAAGATTTTAAATCCCTCTGCAAAA
>CAMNEX010000043.1 GCA_946536825.1 uncultured Selenomonadales bacterium
CGGTTTTTTCCTGCACGACATTTTTCAAGCCGACGCCACTGCACGCGCCTTCCGCAACGACGATAATGCTGTAACGACGCCCGCTCTTGTAAGAGTCGACAATCTCTTCGCACATTTCGTCGATATTATATTTGACTTCGGGAACGATAATGTATTCCGCGCCGCTTGCAATGCCCGAAACCATTGCGAGCCAACCGGAGGTATGTCCCATAACTTCAACGACCATAATGCGGCGGTGAGCCGAGGCGGTGTCGCGCAATTTGTTAATCGCTTCGACCGCGGTATTTGCGGCGGTGTCGCAACCGATTGTATAATCCGTGCCCCAAACATCGTTGTCAATCGTGCCGGGCAAGCCGACAATCGGAATGCCGCCCATTTTGCTGAGGAGCGAGCCGCCTGTCAAAGAGCCGTCGCCGCCGATTATGACCAAACCTTCAATCCCGTGTTTTTGAAGATTATCCAAACCCTTGCGGCGTCCTTCTTCTGTTTTGAACTCTTTGCAACGTGCCGTTCCGAGAAAGGTTCCGCCGCGCTGAATCAAATCGCTAACGCTTCGACGACTTAATTCGACTATATCGTCAGCAAGCATTCCTTTGTAACCGTTGTTTATGCCGAAGACTTTAACGCCTTCATAAAGCGCAGTCCTTACAACTGCACGAGCCGCAGCGTTCATGCCGGGGCTATCGCCGCCGGAAGTCATTACCGCTATCGCATTTAACATAATATTTCCCCTCCCGCTCAATCTTATACTGAAAAATACCACGCCGTTATTTTAGAAAATTTTCAAAGAATTGTAAAGCAATTTTTAAACTCCTGCGAGATTAAAATCTGGTATAAAATTTTTGTCGGCAGTTTTTCCGAACTGAATAAAACAATTTTTAATGCCGAGCTCCGCCGCGTGATTGACAACGGATTTATATTCAAAAGTCGTCAGCGGGCGATTTATTTTTTTGAATTCGCCTGCGCGGAAAATCGGCGTGTATTGATTCATCAGGCTGATAAAAATTTTGTCGCCGAAAGTTTTGTAAAGCCAATCGACAATTTTAATCGAGTCGCGTCTGAAATTCGGCAGGATTAAATGACGGACAATCACGCCGCCAATCATTTTATCGCCGTCAAATTTCGGACTGCCGACGAGTTCAAACATTTTCTTAATCGCGGCGGAGGCTGTCGCAAAATAATTCGGCGCATTGGAAAAAATTTTGGCGGGCTCGTCGTCGAAGTATTTTAAATCGGGCAGAAAAATATCGACGCGATTTTTTAAAAGTTCCAACGTCGAAAGATTTTCATAGGCATTGGAGTTCCAAACAATCGGCAAAGTTAAGCCGCGCTCTTTGGCAATGTCAATCGCCGCGCAGATTTTATCAGCGTAATGCGTCGGAGTCACAAGCTCGATATTTGCCGCGCCGCGCTTTTGTTGCTCGATAAAAATTTCTGCCAAACGCGCAACGGAAATTTCCGCGCCAAAACCTTCATGGCTGATTGAAAAATTTTGACAGTAAACGCACTTCAAATTACAATGCGAGAAAAAAATTGTGCCCGCGCCGTTTTTGCCGACAAGACACGGCTCCTCCCATTTGTGCAAGCTCACCAACGCGACACGCAAATTTTCTCCCGCGCCGCAAAAGCCAAAATTTTTTACGCGATCAGCTCCGCAACAGCGCGGACATAATTTGCAAGGTTCCATAAAATTTTCCCTCCGCAAATATTTTAGCACAAAGGCAGGAAAAATTTTTTATCGGCAGAATCAAAAAGCAGAAAAATTTCAAACAAGGTGATTTTCTTGGCAGATAATAACGAATTGAACGATAACCTCGAACCAATCGACAATCCCGAAGCCACGCCGAAAAAGGAATCTTCCATTTTCAGCAAGATAAGAAATTTTTTTATCTTAATGATTGTGCTGGCGGTCCTGATTGTCGGCGGCTTTGCGGCGGCGGTTAAATACGGCGTTTTGAGCGCGGAAAATGTCGCAATGCTAAATGAGGAGCTGGGACTTTATCGCCTGCCCATTGTCGGCAACGGCAAATATTTCGAGGTGCCCGAAGGCGTCGAGTGGCCGCCGCCCGAAGAAAAAGCCGAGCCCGAAAAACCGCCCGAACCCGAACCGACCGTTGAAGAAAAGCCTAAAACTAAGCGCGACGAAAAAGTTACAGAAGTCAAAGTCGACAAAAAGGCTATCGAAGAACAACGCGCACAACGCGAGGCGGAAGAGAAAAAGCGCGTCGCCAGGCTTGCAAGAATTTATGAGAGCATGAAGCCCGAAGAAGCCGCAAATGCTCTGGTCAACGTCGAGTGGGACACGACCGTTTTAATTTTCCAACGCATGAGCGAAGACTCCGTCGCGCAGATTTTGGCAAAGATGGAACCCGAAGTCGCCGCGCAACTTACAGAAATGCTTTTCGCCGGAACTCAACGCCGAGTGACTACGCCCTATGACACAATGCGCAACGAGCCAACCACTTCGCCCGAAAATATCGTTTACACGGAATAAAAAAGCCCTCCAAAGTCGGAGGGTAATTTTTTTAGCCGAAAATTTTTATGGCGTGTTTAATCGTTTCGATTTTTAAAGGCAGAATGTCACCCGCCTCGCCGTCAAGGTCGCTCCTCAATTCGGCGGCGGATTTTATCTCAAAAGTTTTCGCCTGCAGGAAAAAAATATTCTCGTCGCCTTGAATACTTTCCCCAGCCAAAATTTTTTTAGCCGAAAATTTTTATGGCGTGTTTAATCGTTTCGATTTTTAAAGGCAGAATGTCACCCGCCTCGCCGTCAAGGTCGCTCCTCAATTCGGCGGCGGATTTTATCTCAAAAGTTTTCGCCTGCAGGAAAAAAATATTTTCGTCGCCTTGAATACTTTCCCCAGCCAAAATTTTTTTAGCCAAATTTACCAGCCCACTCGGCGAACATTTTTTCAGCGCGAGCAAATCCAATTTCCCGTCGTCAATCCGGGCGGCGTCCGAAATTTTCTTGAAGCCCGCTACCGACGGCGAATTTAATATCAAAAATAAAAATGCCTCGACAGAAAAATTTTTCCCGTCCGCATTAATCTCAAGCGGCACCGCCTTAAAATTTTTAAGCTCGCCGAGCCCGCGCAGATAATAGGCACTTTTGCCCAAAAAATTTTTCAAGCGCGAATCCACTTCGTGAGCAATCGAAGTTAAAACTCCTGCGCTTGCAACATTTATAAAAAATTCCTTGCCGTTAATTAAACCCAAATCCGCGGGGCGCGTCCTGCCCTGCGCGACCGCGTCAAAAAATTTTTCTTCCGCGATGTTCAAATGCGCGGCAAAATCGTTTGAAGTGCCCGAACCGATAACTCCGACGGGTAAATCGAACGAAAATTTTTTCAGCCAATTAATCACCGCGTGAAGAGTTCCGTCTCCGCCCGCCGCTATAATTCCTTCCGCTTGAGAAATTTTAACGCACTCGGCGAAGGTGGAATTGTCGTCCGCGCAGGTTCTGTAAACCGATAAAAAAATTCCGCGCCGCTGAAAATTTTCTATGACGGCGTCAAGTGTATTTTTAAACGCCGCGTGACCCGACACGGGATTATAAACCAACAAAATTTTTTTCATGATTTAAAAATTCCCAGCTTGCGAAAGATTTTTGTGCCAACTTTGCCAATCAGCGGAATTCTCGCCATGTCCTCTTCCAACATTCCGCCGATTATTGCCAACGTCGCAAGGTAAACAATGCCGCCCGCGAATATCGCGCCGAAAGTCGAGAAAATTTCCATGTGCCATTCTGCAATCGTCAAGTCATAGAAGAATTTCACGACCAAAGCCATTGCGCCCGACGCGCCGATTGTCTTGAAAAGTTGTCCCATTTCGATTTTGTAGCCAATGTATTTGTGAATAAAATAAAGATTTATGAACGCCGCGACGCCCATATCAGCCGCCGTTGCCCACGCCGCACCCATAATTCCCAAAGAAGGTATCGCCGTCAATGTCCAGTTCAAAACGACCTTAGCTCCCGCCGCCAAAACCATGTTGACCATTGGGATTGTTGTATGTCCGAGCCCTTGCAGGACGCCCGTCGAAACTTGATGCAGTCCCAACAAAATTATCGAGACCGCCGAAATCATTACCGCAGGACCCGCGCCCGGCGCATTGTAAATCAAGCTCGCTATCGGCGTCGCCAAGAAAAACATTATCACGAACGCCGGGAAGCAGACGAAATTTGAAATTCTGACTGCCGCCGCCGTATGTCGAAAAATTCGCGCCGTATCCTTCAAAGCTCGCGCCTCGGAAATTGCCGGAACGATTGATACCGCCAGGGACGCCGTTAATATCGTCGCCAAATTGATGAGCGGCACCGCCATGCCCGTTAAATATCCGAAAAGTTCTGTAGCCTGTCGCACCGAATAGCCCGCAACTTCCAATCGCTGAGGGACGATCATTAAATCCAAATTCGACACGACCGGCAACATGATTGACGCCGCCGAGACGGGCAACGCCAATTTGAAAATCCGTTTTATGATTGATACCGAAGATTCGTGCTCCGATTGCGGCGAAGGTTTTAAATCAACGCCGTAAGTTTTTTCTATGTCGCGATTTAATTTTATGTGGAAGTACACAAGGACGATTAAGCCCGTCACTGCGCCTGCCAAAGCTCCCAAACTCGCGCCCGCCGCCGCGTACTCAAGCCCCATTGGCAAGAACAAATCGGCAAGCACAATCATGACTATCACGCGGAAAATTTGTTCGATTATCTGACTGACTGCCGTAGGAGTCATGCGTTGCCAACCTTGCAAATATCCTCGCGACGCCGATAAAAACGTTACGAAAAAAATTGTCGGCGAAAGTGCCACTATCGACAAATGCGCCCGCGGGTCTCTTATGAATTGCCAATCAATTAGCCAATCCGCAGAAAAATACGTCAGCACCGAGAAAAATATTCCCGTCAAAAGCATGAGGAACATTGAAATTCTAAATACGCGCCGCGTCCCGTAAATATCGTTCAGGGCGACGCGCTCCGCCGTGATTATAGAAATTGCCACCGGAACGCCCGCCTGCGAAATTGTCATTGCGAAAAAGTAAATCGGGAACGCCATTTGATAAAGCCCGATTCCTTCGCCACCCAAGATTCTTGAGACGAAAATCCAATTCAAAGAGCCGATTACTTTGACGACAAAACTAGCTATCGTCAGGATAAATGTTCCCTTCAAAAATTTTTCGCTCGATTTTGTTTCAGTCATTCTATTAGTCGCACCGCCTCAAGGTTGCAAAAAGATTTCGTCACAGATATAATTCAAACAAGTATTTTCGCCGCTTTTTTTCATAATCCTTTTTAACTGCAGACAGATTGAAACCTTCGGGAGGCGTTGAGCGTGAATATAAATCTTGTAGAATTTAATACCGACATTGGCAGGACAAAACCCGAAAATTTGGTTCACGCCGAAAACACTTGTCCTTTTTGCGACGTGGAGCATTTGACGAATATTATCGACGTTGACGGCGACATAATTTTTTTGAAGAATAAATATCACGTCATAGAAGTTGCCGACCAATTCGTTTTGATTGAGGGGCGCGAGTGCGAAGTTGATATGCCCGATTACCCGAAAGAAAAAATGCGCCGCGTCATAAAAATGGGCATTAAGCATTGGCAAAATCTTTTGGCGACGGGCAAATATGAGGAAGTTCTTTTCTTTAAAAATTTCGGGATAATGTCGGGCGGCACGATTCGCCATCCGCATATGCAACTTGTCGGCTTTCCGCATTTGAATTCGGAATTGCTTTTCGACGAAGCGGAACTGCGCGGAATTGTAATTGCACAGCGCGACGGCGTCGAGTTTAATATTTCAACTTGTCCGCGGGTCGGTTTCGGCGAACTCAACGTCGTCATGGAAAAGGGCGGAAGTTTTGACGCGCTTGCCGATTTTATTCAAGTCGGCGTCCATTACGTCAAGAATTTTTTCAACAAGAAAACTACGAGCTACAATATTTTTTTCTACCGCCGCGCCGAAAAAATTTTTGCAAAGGTCATGTCGCGCTATGTCACGTCGCCTTACTTTGTCGGCTACAACATTCACTTTTTGCCGAACAACACCGAGCGCATTGCCAAGGAAATTCAAGAATATTATTTTGATAAACTTCATTAATTGACAGAAGGAATTTGAATGACTAAAGAAAATTTTAACGTTACGGGCATGAGTTGTTCGGCTTGTTCTGCGCGGGTGGAAAAAGCTGTTGGAAAAATTGTCGGCGCGGAAAATGTCAGCGTCAATCTCTTGACAAATTCAATGCAAGTTAAATTCGACGAAGCTAAAATTTCTGCCGCGCAGATTATCGACGCGGTTGTCAAGGCGGGCTACGGAGCGTCGACTAAAAAAATTTCTTCCGCGCAAAAAAATATTTCTTCGCCCGAACGGACGATTGATAAAGAAATTTCGCAAATGCGCACGCGGCTGATTTGGTCGATATTTTTTTTGTTGCCGACGGTTTATATCGCGATGCATTCAATGTTGCCGCTGCCCGTGCCGCAAATCGTCTCGGAACTTTTCGACGGGCGAGCAAATGCCGTGACTTTCGCTTTCGCGCAATTCCTTTTAATCCTGCCGATTATGTACCTCAACCGAAAATATTACATTAACGGATTCAAGACGCTGGCGGCGGGCGCACCGAATATGGACAGCTTAGTCGGGCTCGGCTCAATGGCGGCGGCGTTTTTCGGAGCGTTCGCGCTGTTCAGAATCGGTCAAGGGCTCGGCGCGGGAGATTTTCAGCTTGTCGACGAATACAGCCGAAATTTATATTTCGAGTCGGCGGGCATGATTGTCACGCTGATAACGGTTGGAAAATTTTTCGAGGCGCGAGCCAAAGGTAAAACTTCTCTGGCGGTAGAAAAGCTGATGAATCTTGCGCCCAAAAAAGCGACAGTCCTGCGCGGCGGAGAAGAAATTACAATCGCGGTTGAGGAACTTGTAGTCGGCGATGAAATTTTGGTTAAGCCCGGCGAAAGTTTCGCGGCGGACGGAATTATCCTTGACGGCGCGACGACGGTAGACGAAAGCGCGATTACCGGCGAAAGTTTGCCCGTGAATAAAATTGTCGGCGACAACGTCACGAGCGGCACGCTGAATAAAAGCGGCTTTGTCAAATTTCGGGCGGATAAAGTCGGCACCGAGACAACGATTAGCAAAATTATTTCGCTGGTAGAGGAGGCGAGCGCGAGTAAAGCTCCCATTGCGAAAGTTGCCGACAAAATCGCGGGGATTTTCGTTCCTGCCGTGATTTTAATTTCGTTGGCAGCGGGGGGGTTTTGGCTTTTCAGCGGCGCGAGTGTCGAATTTGCTTTTTCTGTCGCCGTGTCGATTTTGGTTATAAGTTGTCCGTGCGCGTTGGGTTTGGCGACGCCCGTCGCGATTATGGTCGGCACCGGCAAGGGCGCGGAGAACGGCATTTTGATAAAATCGGGCGAGGCTCTCGAAACGGCGCACAATATCGATACGGTTGTTTTGGACAAGACCGGAACTTTGACGGAGGGCAAACCTTTCGTCACGGATATTTTGCTTTGCAACGTTGACGAGAAAAATTTTTTTAAAATCGCCGCCGCGCTCGAAAGTAAAAGCGAACACCCCTTGGCGGAAGCAATTAGGAATGCGGAATTGGGAATTGGAAATGATTATGTCGCGGAAAATTTTCAAGCTGTTTTCGGCAAAGGCGTCAAAGCCAAAATCAACGGCGTCGAATATTTCGCGGGCAATGAAAAATTTTTGTCGGAGCTCGGTTTTAATTTGGAAAGTCTCGGCGAAAAAATTTCCGCGCTCGCCGACGAAGGCAAAACTCCGATAATTTTTGCCGACAATAAAAAAATTCTCGGAATTATCGCGGCGGCGGACGTCGAGAAAAAAACTTCCGCGCAGGCTGTCGAAGAGCTTAAAAATCTCGGCATTAATGTTATCATGTTGACTGGCGACAACTCCCGAACGGCGCGGGCGATTGCTAAAAGGCTCGGCATTGAAAAAATTATCGCGGGCGTTCTCCCCGAAAATAAAGCCCAGGAAGTCGAAAATCTTCAGGCGCAAGGTAAAAAAGTTGCAATGATTGGCGACGGCATAAACGACGCGCCAGCACTCGCCAAAGCTGATTTGGGTATGGCGATAGGCGCGGGCACCGACGTCGCGATTGAAAGCGCAGACGCGGTTTTAGTCCGAAATGATTTACTCGACGCCGTCAGCGCAATAAAACTCAGCCGCGCAGTCATGACGAATATTAAGCAAAATTTATTCTGGGCATTTTTCTACAACGTGATTTGCATACCGCTCGCCGCAGGAATTTTTTACCCGACTTTCGGCATAAAACTTTCACCGATGATCGGCGCGGCGGCAATGAGTATGTCAAGCGTTTGTGTCGTGCTCAATGCCTTGCGCTTGCGATATTTCAAAGTCGAGCGGACAACAAATTTTGACGCGCCGCCCCAAGCCGTTGATGTTCGCGTCGAAAATCTTCAAACACAAATTTTTAAGGAGGAAAATGAAATGCAGACAACTTTAAAAATCGAGGGCATGATGTGCAAACATTGTCAAAAACACGTTCACGACGCACTTGCGAAAATGGACGGCGTCACGGCGGTTGAAGTCAGTTTGGAAAATAATTCCGCGACAGTCACAACCGATAAGGAAATTTCCCTCGACGACTTCGCCAAAGTTATCGACGAAGCAGGATACGAATTAATTAGAAATTAAATGGTAATTGCCTTTTCTGACGCGCTGTGATAGAATTGCAAAAAATTTTTTGGGAGCGGGTGAGATTTTTGAATTTCGTGGCAGCATTGAACGAAGCAACGTCAAAAAATTTATTCGTGTTGGAGGAGCAAATAAGACAGGCGATAGCCGAAGACCCGTTTATTTATGAAGCTTGTGCGCCGCTGTTCAAAGGCGGAAAAAGATTGCGCCCAATGCTTTTCCTGCTGTGCGCGAATTCCCAAAAAAATTTCCCGTCCGAAAAAACTATGCCGCTTGCCGTGGCACTCGAATTGATTCACACGGCGAGCCTTGTCCACGACGACATTATCGACACCTCTAAGAAAAGGCGCGGCGTCGAAACCGCAAACTCCAAATACGGCGCACAAATTGCGGTTTTAATCGGCGATTATCTTTTCGCCAAAGCCTTTCAACTCGTCGCTGAAAATAATTACGGCGTGGCTGTCACGACTATTCTTTCCAAACTCGTCAAAAATCTCTGCGTCGGAGAAATTATGCAAGATCGCTCGCTTTACGAAATTCCGACACTCGCCGAATATTACACGCGGATAAATCTCAAGACGGCAATTTTCTTATCGAGCTGTTGTCAGCTGGGCGCGATTGTCGCCCAAATGGATAAGCGCGAAGTCGAAAACCTCACGGCTTACGGCACCGGCTTGGGGCTCGCCTTTCAGATTATCGACGACCTTTTGGACTTCTTCGGCGACGAAAAAATTACCGGCAAACCAAACGGCGGCGATTTAAAAAGCGGCGTCATTACTCTTCCCGTTATTCGCGCCCTGGAGATTAGCGAAGAATCGCCCGCGCTGAAAAAACTTGTCACCAGCGGCGCGGTCACAAATTCGGACATCGACACCGCAATAAAAATTATTCGCAATACAGACGCGGTTGACTATTGCAGGACACGAGCGGAGGCGCATATTGAATCGGCGCGGGTTAATCTTCCAATCACGCTGAAAACTTCTGTCGCGCTCGCCCTAGATCAAATCGCTGATTTCATCGTCGACCGCACAAGATAAAATTTTTGGGAGCTGATAAAAATGAAACACATCAAGACAATCAACAAGCCGACCCTCCAAGATACGCTCAAAAAGGGCGGCTGCGGCGAATGCCAAGCCTCCTGCCAATCGGCTTGCAAGACAAGTTGCACCGTCGGCAATCAGGTTTGCGAACAGCGTAAAAAATAATCTTCAAGCGGCAAAATAAAAATCGGTATCGTCAAGAATTTCGGCGACACCGATTTTTTTTGTCAGCGTAAAAATATCATTTGAACGATTGATAAAGTTTCATAAGCTCCGCCACCACCCGCGCCTCGTCTTCCAAAATCTTTTCAAAGCCATATGCCAGCGCAACTGCATAATCGTTATTCTTGTGAGCCAAGCGCAACGCGGCGGGCATTGCCTCTTCGTTGTAAAGTTTTTCAAATGTCCAATCCGAATATTTCTTCCTAACGTCCAAAATTCTCTGCGCGGATTCCTCTATTAAAATTTTCTGCTCCGCGTCCGGAGTGCACCACGGAAAAGTATTGTACACGACTTGAGTTGAATATCGATAGCCTGTTCCAAATCTTCCCGCAGTCATTCGCATCCACGCCATATGAATTGAACTGGTTAGCGTGCCGAAAGTGTACAAGTCACCATTAGGAATCAGCATAGCTTCAAGATTGACAATTATTCCGCGTTCAATGAATCCCATTGGAATATATCGGCGGTCTCCTGAAGAAGTTCGCGGAATAATAATCGCGGGGGCGTCAACAAATCTGTCTTCGGTAAAAAGAGTCGGCGTTTGGGCGCGACGTTGAGTTTGAATTTTTTTGCTCGCCAAACGGTAATTCTTAACAGCTTCAACCCGCTCCAAAACGAGCGGCATTTTTTTTATCTCATCGGGCGGACAATCTTTGAGCCATAAGCAATAGCGTTTAATGTTGTTGATAAATTCGTTGGAGCCCATGTATCGACGAATCCATTTTTCAGCGGCAGGTTCGGCTTTTATGAAAGATTCGTAATCGTTCGTTTTGATAATAAATCCTCCGCCGTCAGCCGGACAGGAACCGACAATCATAGACGGCGCGTTTTTGTTCAGCGGCAAGTCTCGCGGCTCAACGATAATATTCGGCGCGTCGACAAGGTAAGCGTTGATATTCTGCGCGGGGAAAATTTTACCGCCGTCAAAAATTTTCTTGGGCTTGTCATTGGGCGCGGAGCTGAAACCGATAACGACGCAATGAACGTGCGCCATATTATCGGAATCGCTGAGCCATTTGAAGGTTCTGTGGCAAAAATCGATATGAATTCCCGCCGCGAAAAGATTTTTCCACAACGGCGAGACGGCAATACCTTGACAAATGGAATTGGTCGCGACAAGTGCGGCGCGAGTTTTATTGCCCGTCATAAAATCCGCCGCTTTTTTATACCAACAAGCGACGTAATCTAAATTGCCGTGATTTTTGACGCCCGCAAAAACTTTTTCCATATCAGCTTTTTGCGCGGGCGAGCGAAAACTTTTTCCGAGGAAAGGCGGGTTGCCGATAATGTAATCGACATCGGGCGCAAAATCCTTCCAATCAATTTGCAGAGCATTGGCGCGTTTAATCGTGACGTATTTTGTGAGCGGCAAAATCTTTAAATCCTTGCCGAGTGCGCCTTCAGTCTCTTGAATCATTTGGAGTTCAGCAATCCAAAGAGCGGTCTGCGCGACGGCAACCGCGAACGGATCAATTTCAATGCCGTAAAATTGTCGGACGGAAACTTTGACGGGATTATCAGGAAGTTCAGCGTAAAGATTGCGGAGTTCTTCTAAGACTTCGTTTTCGAGGCGGCGTAGACTGATATAAGTTTCGGTCAAGAAATTTCCGGAGCCGCAAGCCGGATCAAGAAAATTCAACGACGCGATTTTGTCTTGAAAATTTTTTAGGTGTTGAATTTTATTCTTGCGTTTGCTTTTAACTTTGTTGAATTCGTCGCGCAGGTCGTCGAGGAAAAGCGAGTCGATAACCTTGTGAATATTATCGGAGGAAGTGTAATACATGCCGCCGTCGTGTTGAGTGGCGGGGTTGAAAATCGATTCAAATATTGCTCCGAAAATCGGCGGGTCAATCTCGCGCCAGCTGAATTTTATATTTTCGTCAAAGCCGAGCTTCAGAATATGCGCCCGCTCAATAGCGAATTTTAAATCTTTGTTAATTGGCGGAATAGAAAGTTTTTCGTCGAAGAGCCCGCCGTTGACATAAGGGAAATTTTTCAATGCGTCGTCAAGGTTTTTGGGGCGTTGAGCTTCCGGAGTGTTGAGCACGACGAAAAATTTTTGCAAAGCGTCGCGAAGTTGTTCGGGCGAAAAATTTTTCAGAGCTTCGAGATAATCGCCGAATTTTTTTTTTGTAAAAATCTGCGCGTCGTCGGCATAAAAACAAAAAACCAGCCGCGTACACAATTTGCTTAGCGAATCCAAGAAGGCGGGCTCGCGCTTGATATATTTTTTATCGAAAGCCAAACAAATTTGCCGGACGATTTTTGCCGCGTCCTTAGAAATTTTTTCTTCGGGCGGGGCGTCGTCGGCAGTGGGTTCGATTAAAAATTTTAGGCGGGAAAATTGCCAACGCAAATCGCGGAGCTTGATAACGGTCGGTTCGACGCGGTTTAGCTTATAAATTTTGAACTCGGAGAAATTGCAAAGAATAATCCACCGCGGCTTTTTCTCGGCGGGCAGTGCGTCAGAATAACGTTGCGCCTGTTCAAAGGGCGTCAATTCCGTGCCGTCCGATTGCAAAATTTTTTTGGACAAATCGACGCCGAAAGATTTTTGTTCGATTAAAACTTTTGTCGCGGCAATGTAGCCGTCGATAAATTTTGTTTGGGCGTCGACTTTAACCGGCTGTTCAAAGTCGATAACTTTTTCGGGCTTGGCGATTTCAAACACGTCGCGGAGCAAAGTCAGCCAAAATTTTTGCGTATCGCTTTTTTCGTCGCCTTTTTCGTACCAATCATTTGAAAAATCTTTTACAGCGTCTTTATTCATAAAAAAACCCCCCGCGCAGATTATAACACGCAGAAGGAAATTTTTATCCGGAAATTATATTTTCATATTCGCGGCTCCCTCGTTTAAAAAAAAATTCTCGCATGTTGCAACGATACTTGACAAAAAAAATTTTTATCTGATTATACGATTGGAATTGTGCTTAAAGTCACGTTGGGAGGTTAAAAAATGGAGAGGAGGACATTTGTAAAAATGCTATTCGGCGGCGGGATATTGGGCTTGCTTTTCGGGGCGGGCAAGGGCGAAGCCGAAAGACTCCTGCGCCCGCCCGGAGCCGTGCCCGAAGAAGAATTTTTAGCGACATGCGCCCGTTGCGGCAAATGCGCCGAGATTTGTCCGCTCGGCAGCATAAAAATTGCTCACGGCGAAAAGGGGCTTGCAATCGGCACGCCGTATATCGTTCCCATTGAACAGCCTTGCAACCTTTGCATGAAATGCGCTCACGTCTGCGCGACGGGAGCACTAAAGCCTATTAAGAAAAGCGAAGTCCGCATGGGTTTGGCGGAGATTGACAAAGATTTATGTTTGGCGCGACAAGATCACGATTGCCGAGTTTGTCACACGAGTTGCCCGCAATACAACAAGGCGATTTGGCTTGAGAAAAATAAATATCCGGCGATAAACGCGGATTACTGTACGGGTTGCGGCATGTGTGAAAATGTTTGCATTGCCAGCCCGAAAAAGGCAATTCACGTTAAGCCGCGAGATTGACGGGAGGTATGCAATGACAATAAAAATGAAATGGAAAAGGCGACTCGTGCAGATAATCGCGCTGATAATTTTGCTCCTGCCGATTTGGTTCACGGATTTATTTTGGTACGGAACATACATTTCGGCGGAGCTTGTCGGTATAGATTTAACCGACCCGCTCACGACGCTTGAAATAACTTTAGCGAGCCGCGCAGTTTGGACGC
>CAMNEX010000044.1 GCA_946536825.1 uncultured Selenomonadales bacterium
TTGCGGGCAAGTCGTCATGAATCAGCGAATAAGTATGAATCATTTCGAGTGCGCTTGCCGTTTGCAGAAATTTTTCGCCGTTGCCGCCCGACGCGTCCGCCGCCGCCATTAAAAGAATCGGGCGAAGTCTTTTCCCGCCCGCCATCAAACTGTATTCCATTGCTTGCATTAAATTTTCGTCAAGCGATTTTGTCAGGCGCAATTCTTCCAGCAAATTTTTCTCGACGAGCTTTAATCGCCTTTTCCATAAATCTTTGAACACGACAAAAACCTCCCGCGATAACTTTAAAAAAAAACCGGACTCAACGTCCGGCAGGAAAATTTCATTTTGAAATTGCTTCAAGAATACCGTTTACGAATTTGCCGGAATCGTCTGTTCCGTATTTCTTCGCAAGTTCAATCGCTTCATTTATGACGATATTTTTCTGAATCGGCGATTCGGCAAATTTCATTTCGTACACGCCGAGCCTTAAAATATTTCTGTCCGCCGACATGAGCCGCGAAAGTTGCCAGCCTTCTTTTAAATGTGAAATTATAATTTCGTCGATTTCTGTAAGCTTCGCCCGCGTTCCTTTGACAGTATTTTCAATGTAAGGCAAATCTCTCTTGGACAAGCGCGGATTATCTTCAAACATGGTTTTTATCGCGAGGTCTTCGTAAGATTCGCGCTCTTCGTCTTCTGCCGAATTAAAATCTAGCTGAAACAAAGCCTTAAATGTTGCCTCTCTTGCAAGTCTGCGGCTCATAAATTACCCTTCCAAAAAAATTTTTTTACCAACGTTGAATTTTCTCAGGCAAAATTTCGTCAAGCTTTCTCAAAATTTTCTCAACCAAATCGTCTTTGCTGTCGAAACGCGAGCCCACGAATAACCCAACCACTCCACACAAAAAAATAAAAAAAGTGTTGAAAAAACCGATAGTCAAAATCGCCACGCCCATAATCAGCCCCGCAATAAAACCGATTTTTCTGGTGCGGTGCGACTCAAAGAGATCTATGACAAAAGTTCTTACCGCTTCGAGCATATTCTCACCGCCTACCTGACGCGCCGCCTTTTAGTGACGACCTGCACGATCTCTCTGATTTTGACATCAACCGGCACATAAAATTCTAATTGTAAATTTTCTTTCAGCGCGTTGTTAATCGCTTTGTCGACCGCCTCGCTGATTCGCGGCGCGGAATAGCCTTCGAGTAAAGTCGCCGTTAATTTGACTTTGAACGGGTTTGCCACGGATAATTTCTCGACGAAGAGTTCGGATTCTTGAATACCTTTGACAGAACGAAGAGCCCGCTCCGAAATTTTTTTTATAACCGAGAATTCTACGCGCACAAGTCCGAAGTCCGTTTTTTTGAGCAAAAATTCTCCGCTCGCACTGCGGACATTCTTAACCGCCGAGACAGGTACTGAAAAAAATTTTTTGATAATGTTTTTAAGCATGTCGGCACCTCAAACGACGCGCTTGTCGCGCTCGATAATTGCATGAGTAATTTCCTTGACTTTGACTTCGACGGGCACATTTTGGAGTTCAAGAGCCGTCAACAAAGCGTCATTAATCGTTGCAACCGTTGCTTCGCTGACTCGCGGCGCGGAATAGCCTTGACTCAGCACCATTTCCAAATGAACTTTTATTGGCATTTCTGCCTTGTCCTGTCGATAAACGGACGCTTCTGCCGCTCGCACTCCGCTGACTGTAACCGCTGCCCGTTCAACAACGCCCACTATTGCGGGGATCGTAACTTTGACTTCGCCGGGTTTGCCTATTTCAAGGTGAACGTCGCCCGACAGCGAAAGGCTGCTGTTTGACTTCCGCGAAAAAACTGCTCCCAAGAGAATCAAACTCGCCAAAATCATGACCGCCACGACGCCCAAAGTTTCCGGCTTTGCGACTATGTAATTTAATTCATTTTGCCAAACGTCCGCCGATATGAATCGCAGACACACGCCGGCGCAGATTACCAATGCCGTCAGCACCGTCAGGACGTAAAAAAGTAATATAAGGCGTTTAATTATCCCCATAGAACTTTTTCACCTCCTGCCCTGTTAAATTTTTTAAATCTCAATGAACGCGAGTTTCCTCTTGCTTTTCCTCTTCTTCGGGGAAGCTGACGCCCTGGACGTGAACATTGACTTCCACGACCGAAAGACCCGTCATAGTCTCGATAGCTTTTTTGATATTCTCCTGCGCCGCCAAAGCAACATCGGGAATTCTTGCGCCGTATTTGACGATAATGTAAAGATCAACCGCCGCTTCGCGCTCGCCGACTTCGACTTTAACGCCTTTGGAAAAGTTTTTGCGTCCGAGCATTTCAGCAATACCGCCGACAACGCCGCCGCTCATGCCCGCTATACCGTCGATTTCTGTCGCCGCGAGCCCCGCAATAATACTGACAACCTCGTCAGCAATTTTTATCGCGCCAAGTCCCGAATCGTTTTTTACCAAATCTTTCTCGTTGTCCATGATGAACCTCCTCTTTAACCTGTGACACTTGCCACTTTTTGGAAAATATTCGCCGCCTTGTTAAATTTCCCTGCTACCGAAAAAATTTTCTGCAAGCAGATTGTTTGCAATAAAAAAATATCCCCTGCGAGTTGCAAGGGATTTTCTGCAAAAATTTTTTATTCAAACTTTGAATTGCCCGACGGCGTCTTGCATATCTTCCGCCATTTTCGACAGGGCTTGACTCGCGGCGGCAATTTCTTCGTTAGAGGCGGATTGTTCTTCGGTTGAGGAGGAAATTGCCTTCATGTTATCGGCGGTTTTTTTGCTTATATCGTCGATTGAATCAACCATTTTGACAATCGCCGCCGCCTCACGCGATACCGTTTGTACAGCGGAATTAATTTCGTCCATTTGCGTTTTTATACCGTTGACCATTGAAAGAATATGCCCGAATTGCTCGCCGACTTCGCGAATTGCGCCCGTGCCCGCTTTGACTTCGTTGGTGCCGTTCTGCATTGCCTCGACCGCGTCTTCCGTATCCTGTTGAATAGAATCAATGCGTCTTTTAATTTGCTCGGCGGATTCTTGAGACTGCGCCGCCAATTTCCTGACTTCCTCCGCGACGACTGCAAAGCCCTTGCCGTGTTCACCGGCTCGCGCCGCCTCGATAGCCGCGTTCAATGCCAACAAATTTGTCTGTCCGGAAATGGCAGAAATTGCCTCGACGATCTGCCCGATTTGTCGGCTGTTCTCGCCGAGTTTTTTTACGACGTCCGCCGAAGCCATGACGCTCTTATCAATTCTGCCCATGCTGTCAACCGCATTTTCCATAAGTTTGGAGCCCTTCTGCGCGGCTTGCGAAGTTTGATTGGAAGTCTGCGCGACGAGGCGGGATTTTTCCTCAACGCTTTTAATATCCCTGAAAATCGTATCGATATTGCCCTTTGCGGCGTCAATGTTTTGCATTTGTGCGTTGACGGCGTCGGAGACTTCATTGACGGTTGCCGCAACGTGAACGGAAGCATCTGCCGAAGATTGAGAACTGGCAGTCAACTCCTGCGAGGAGGCAGCGACGTGCTCGGAATTCGTCGACATTTTTAAAATAAGTTTCTGAAGATTTTCCTTCATTGCGTTGAAGTCGCGAGTCAATGCGCCGATTTCGTCATTGGAAGTTATCGGCAAATTTTTCATTGTCAAATTGCCTTTGGCAAGCTCAATCGAATATTCTTCGAGCGCGGCAACCGGCTTGGTAATTTTTCCTGCGAATAACAAACATATTCCGAACGCCGAAATAAATCCCAAAATGATTAACACCGCAAATAAAATTCGCAAATTCCTAAGCGGCGCGAAAACCGCCGAAGCCGGGACGGTTATTCCGATAAGCCAACCGGTTTCGGGCACGGTTGAATAAGCAAAAACCATGTCTTCGCCGTCAATCGCGACCTCAAAATATCCGTTGCGGGTTCGTGTCATTTCGTCGAAGTGATTGCCCAAGCCGTCAATTTCCTTGAAATTTTTTGTAGGCTCACCGAATTGTGCCGTTGCCAAAATATTTCCGTCAGCCTCGGTGATTATGCCCGCGCCTTCGCCGTGATATTTCATTTGTTTAACTTGCTCGCTCAAAACGTCAAGCGACAAATCAAGGCAAGTTGCGCCGATAAATTTCCCGCTCGCTTTAACGGGCACGCCGATTGAAACTATGTAAGCATTGGTATTGACATCGACATAAGGCGCGGTGAAAAATGCCTTGTCCAAATCGCGAGCATTATTGAACCAAGCGCGAGTTGTCGGGTCAAGCTTGCCGGTTATATCGCCCGCGTAATAACAGGCAATATATTTATCTTCCAGCGCAAATGCCATGTCCAAAATTTCCTTATCGGAAGTGATTGTACCTAAAATTTCTTGCGACTTAAGCAAAGTCATATTCCCGTTCAAGCTCGTAAGAACATTGGAAGTACTCTCGCCGAACGCCCGTTTCGTTTCGAGCCAGCCGTTAAGTTGCGCGGATTCTTTTTCAACAGTTGTCCTAAGTTCGCTGTCGACGCTACTTTGAAGTTCTTCGCTTGCAAAGTAATAGCTGATAATGCACACGACCGCTATCGAAATGGCCATCAGCCAAGCCAACATCATAAATTTTTGTCTCAATCTCATTGCTGCTTCCCTCACCTCAATTTTTTATACAACGCAAAAAGCATTTCGGCTAAGCTTAATAATTTCCTGCGCGGAATAAAAAAAACGCCGCCCGCTTTAAAAATTTTTCAAACTCTCGGCAAGCGTAGAAGAATTATCCGCGTGTTGCATGTAATATTTTTCGTCTTCGGGCAAATTGTCATAATCGAAATACCACGGCAAATGATAACTGCGCAAATTCCCCGCCGTGCGCAGAGAAAATCGCAAATTATAATGGCGAACATTTGAGTAAAGCGCGAAAGTCGTATCAACCTGCGCATAATAAAGATTTTCGCCGATTCGCGTGTTCTCATAAAAACTTTTTTCAATATTTTTTATCTGTTCTTTGTTAAAGAAGGTTATATCCTCCCAAATTAAGCCGAGTCCGATTTTCCTTATCTCGTGATTGTCGGCAAGAATTTTCATCAGCGTTTCGACAAAATTTTTCGGGCAAATTTCGAGCGGCAAAACATCGGGGTCGGTGTAAACGTAAGGCGTTGCGATTTTAAATTTCTCAAGGACGCCCGACAGCCACAGAGCTTTATAACCTAAATTTTTTCCGAGCCGAATAATTTTCAGCCGCGAATCCTTTGCAAGCTCCGAATAATATTCGAGCAACGGCGGATAAGTCGAATTGTTGTCAAGGAGAATCAGCTTGCGATAGCCGGCGTCAAGGAGCCAATCAATTAATTTTTTCATGACGCCGAGGCGATCGCGGGCATTTATAAAAATCGGCACGTTCCGCCAATTTGGAAAATTCCACAGGCTTGAAAGTTCGCGGACAAGATTTTTATTTTTGCCGCGCCGAACAAAGTTTAAATTCTTTTTGACTTCGAGGAAGTCGGATTTTATTTTTAAAATCTGTTCGTAAATTTTTTCTGCCGTCTTAAAATCGCCGAGCAGAGCAAAACAATTCGCCCGATAAAATAAACTCAACTCATCAAAATCTTTCCACCGCGCATAACGAATTTGTTCATAATGATTAAAAATTTTTATCGCGTTCGGATAATCGCCCGTCGCGTAGAAACTTTTGCCGAGCATGTAAAAGTTGCAAAAAAATTTTTCAAAAATCGCGAAGTCGGTATTGGCGAGCGCGAGCAAATAAAATTTTGCTTTATCGGCTTTGCCGTCGTTTAGGAATTTCATCGCCTGATAAATCGCCACGCGAACATACGCGCCGATATGATAAGCCGCGGGCGGAATTTCGTTTGCCTTGCCGCTTTGAGCGAGCGCGTTGCAATATTTATGAACTTGCAGAAAAATATCGCTCAACCGTTCAAAATCGTCAGCCGCTTCCGCCGCTTTGAATTCCATAAAAATTTTTTCAAAGTCCATGTTATCACCTCGAAAAAGATTTTATATGCGAAAATTTTTATCACGGGGAAAATTTTTTGTCAATGTACAAAAAAACTCTCAAGCGAATGCCTGAGAGTTTTTTTAGGTTTTAAAAGTCGTGGATTATTTTTGAACAGCCATAGCCGCCGCAATAGCCGCGCCGAGTCCGGAGCCGCCGTTGTCAAGAATCGTATCGACCTGCCCCGCGTCTTCGCCGAGCAATTCCATTAGAGCTTTTGTGATATTTTCCTTAGCAAGCGGCATTTTCTCATAAACGGAGCCGTCAACCGCGACGTGTTGTTTTTGAATTTTGCCGGAGCCAGCGCGTTGCCAAACCAGCGCGACAAACGACGCCGCAACCAATCTTGCGGAACGAATTACGATCGCCGAGGCGAGTTCTTTAATTTTTTTCACGTCGGCAGGTTCGAGTTCTTTTCCGACCTTTGCCATGATAATATCCGACGCCTTGCCGAGATTTTCCGAGTCGTCAAGGATAATCATCGACATATCAATCGAAGTCAGCCCGTATTTTTTGCCCTTCTCGCCCAAAAGTTCGGAAATCGCCATGCCGAAAAGTTCGCCCATGTACCTGCCCGAAACCATTTTTTCAAAACGCTGTTCGCCGGGTTTTTCGGAGCCTTCGTCATATTCTTTGTCAAAGCGATTGGGCGCGAGCTTGGAAAAGTTTCCGCACTCAAGATTTAAAATCATGCCGCCCAAGCCGACGCCGTTGGGGTCGTGGATACTCGGCTCAAGGTAGCAGGTGTTGTGCCCCGTGGCGTAAATCGAACCGATATAAATATTTGGCGTTTTGTAAGCCGCGCTCAAAAGTACCGCAACCGTGTCATTTAAAACGGCAACGGGCTCGACATTGTCCGCGCCGCGGCGTTTCAACGCCTCAACAAGTAAATCGTTGGCAACTTTGCCCTCAACGCCCTGCGTAGCGAATTCCTTTGTCCAGATTATCAGCCGCGCATTGTAAAGATTATCTTGCGTGGACGGGAAAGAAAATGTGTGACCGAGATAATATTTTGTCTTGTGGTCGCCGTCAATCGCCTCGTCGATAAGTTCGGCGATAAAATCAAACATCTGTTCTGCAGTGGCGTCCTTGCAAATGTAATCGTATTCGCCGGGAACGATAAGCGGGCGTCCGACGCGCTTAATAATTTCGTATTTGCCGCCGCCGTCCAATTTGATTCTGAAAACGCGAATATTCGTTCCGCCGAAGTCCAATGCGAGATAATCGCCCGTCTCTTTGCCGCTGGGCAGTCCGACATAAGATTTCAACATGCGCATTGAAGATTGAGTTACGTCGCGCAGTCCAAGTTGCAAATCTTGACGGAAACTCGCCGCGATTGTGTGCAGACGTTCGCTACCGATTGTGAATTCCGAAATAATTTCCTTGAATTGCTCTTCATTAAACGCCATAAAATTTTCCCCCTTAAAACACTCAAAAAAATTTTCCCATATGCGAATTATAACACACACGGGAAAAATTTTAATCCTGTTTTCAAAATATTTTTTCGATAGCCGCCGCGACGCCGTCATTGTCGTTATCGAGCGTCACGAAGTCGGCGAGTTTTTTTATTTCGTCGGAGGAATTGCCCATTGCCACGCCAAGCCCCGCCGTTTGCAAAATTTCCCTGTCGTTATGCGCGTCGCCAATCGCAACGGTTTGCGAAATGTCAATCTTTAAAAAATCGCACAGCTCAACCAACCCCGAAGCTTTTGTAATATTCGCGGGCGACATTTCCAGATTGAACGCCTCGGCAAAACTTATCGACAAATTGAAAGGCTTAATCCGCGCCAAATTTCTGTCGCGTGATTCGCTGTTGCGGTGGTAAAGATTTATTTTTATAACTTCGCCGGGATTTTCGCGGACGTATTTTTTAAAATCGTCGCAACGAATGCAAACGCGATTGAACATGTCATGATAAACGCTCATATTAAACGCCGCCATGTTCTGAATATCATTTTCGTTGGCGAGAGATTTTTTTGCGGTCAACATGTGAATCATTGCCCGTTCCTCAAGCCCGAACTCAATCAGCTTCAAAATAATTTCTTCGTTAAGCCCGTGTATTTTAATCGGCTCGTCCTTGAAAAAATCGAAAAGCAAGCCGCCGCTGTTCAAAATCCCGTAATTCATTACCGACAAAATTTCTTGATAGTCGTTCATTTCGGCGCGACCGCGTCCCGTGCTCACCACGACATTGACTCCGCCCCCCGACAAATTTTTAATTGCGGCGAAAGTTTTCGGCGAAATTTTTTTCTCTGAATTTAAAACCGTGCCGTCCATGTCCAGTGCCAACAATTTATATTTCATGCAAATCACCTTCCGAAAAGCATTTTAACATAGCACGGTTGTTTATATCAAAAAAATTTTTTATAATCTGCGCGAGGTGATTATTTTGAAACTTTATATTGCCGAAAAGCCTTCAATGGCTCGCGAGTTGGCAGCTTTCCTTAGAAATCCAAAAAAATTCAACGGCTTTATTAAAACTGACGGCGGATTGGTCACGTGGCTTTTCGGGCACGTCTTGCAACCGGTTAAGCCCGACGCTTACGACCCGAAATATAAATTTTGGCGTCCCGACGATTTACCGATTGTTCCAAAGCAATGGAAATTGGAAGTTAATCCCGAAACCGTCCAGCAATTCAATATCGTTAAAAGTTTAATCGCGGAAGCTGATTTAATTATTCATGCGGGAGACCCCGACCGCGAAGGGCAGTTGCTTGTTGACGAGGTTTTGGATTTTGTCGGAAATAAAAAGCCTGTCAAAAGAATTTTGTTAAACGCGCTCGACGAAACGAGTATCCGCCGCGCCAACAACAATCTCCGCGACAATTCCGAGTTTTTTAACCTGAAACAGTCCGCGCTCGCCCGCAGCCGCGCAGATTGGCTAATCGGCATGAATCTTTCCCGCGCTTACACGATCGCCGCAAGGCGTTTGGGTCATGACGGTTTAGTTTTGCCCGTCGGGAGGGTTAAAACTCCGACATTGGCTTTGGTTGTGCGTCGTGAACGCGAAATTCAAAATTTCAAGCCCGTCGATTTTTTTAACATCAATGCAAAATTTTCTCACGTCAACGGAGATTTTGTCGCGCAGTTTAAGCCGTCAAAAAAAATGTTGGATTTGCCCGCCTTCGACAGGGAAGGTCGCTTGATTGATAAAAAATTCGCCGAGGAGCTTATAAAAAAATTTTCCGCCGCGCCTCACGACGGAAAAATCACTTTGTACAAGACGACAGAAAAAAAAGAATCGCAACCGTTGCCGTTCTCGTTGTCGAGTTTGCAAATTGCGGCGGGAAAATCTTTCGGCTACTCGCCTCAACAAGTCCTCGACGCCGCGCAGAGCCTTTACGAAAAAAAATTGACGACTTACCCGCGCTCCGACTGCGAATATTTGCCGACGACGCAATTAGCAGACGCACGAAGAATTTTAAGCAATCTCGCCGCCTCGAACAATGACGGCGTAAAAACTTTATCGCAACATGCCGCCGCCGAAATAAAAAGCCGTGCTTGGAATGACCAAAAAATCTCGGCACATCACGCGATAATTCCGACGCAAAAAGCTTTGGCGATTAACTTAACGGAAATTGAAATGAACGTCTACAATCTGATAGCGAAAAATTACGTGGTGCAATTTTATCCATTGCATGTCTATGACGAAACTGTTGTCGAAGTCAAATACAAGGACGAAAAATTTACTACTCGCGGAAAGGTTGTAAAAATTTTGGGTTGGCGCGAATTTTACGTTGCGCCGAAAACTAAATTGGAAGACGAGACCGAAAATCTTCTGCCGAAAATGAAAGCCGGCGATAACGTCACACAAGATAAATCGACATTGAAAAAAGGCGTGACGAAACCTCCGGTACGGTTTACTTCGTCGGGCTTGGTGCAGGGAATGCGCGAAATTCATAAATACGTAAAAAACGCTGAAGCAAAAAAGCAACTCAAGGACGTTTATGGAATCGGGACGGAGGCGACGCGGGCGGCGATAATCGAAGACTTGATTCAGCGCGGATTTTTAAAAAGCAGTCGGAAAAATTTAGTGCCGACCGACAAAGCCTATCTTTTGATAGACGCCCTGCCCGACGAAATGACTTATCCTGACGCGACGGCGATTTGGGAAGATAAATTGCACTCAATGAGCGAAGGCGAAGGAACTTTGGAAGAATTTTTGTCGGGGCAGGTTCAATTTACAAATAAATTATGCAATGCGGCGCGTTCGGCGAATTTTACTTTGGCGGAAAATGTTTTCAAGTGTCCGAATTGCGGCAGTGCTTTGATTAAAAGGAAAGGCAAGAACGGCGATTTTTGGGGCTGCAGAGCCTATCCGCGCTGTAAAACGACTTTCAACGATAAAAACGGAAAGCCCGATTTCGACAGGAAAAAATTTCTTGGTGAAAAAAATTTTAATCCCGCAGAATTCGAGCCGATAATTTCTTCCGCTGATTTCAATTAATGTCGGAGCCCAAAATTTTTCCCGCGAAGTCAACCAAAATCGTTTTGACTTCCAACTTCCCGAAAACATATCGCTGAGCGCGAAAACTCGCCCGCTCGGCTATTTTTTTGTAAACGTTTTCGAGATTATTGGCGGAAATAATCTGCGCGGCATCTTCGGTTGTGTTGGCGTCGAGGATTTTTTGAACTTCGGAAGCTTTAAGCCCCGCCGCCGCCGCATATGCCGCTAAAGTTTCCAATCTGCAGTCGGCAACGCGATTATGTGTGTGAAAAACGCCCGCCGCAACTTTAGCCAATTTACCAATGTGTCCGCACAGAATAATTTTTTTTATTTGCCGCTCCGCCGCCGCCTCAAGCATGAAGCCGATAAAATTACTGGTTTGAATAATCGCGCCTTCGTCGAAGCCGAGTTTTTTTGCAATCGTCTCGCCGATTTTGCCGGGGACAAAAATTAAAGTGTCGAAACCCGCCGCCTTCGCCACGTCGATTTGAGGAATCAAAGAATTTTTAAAAGCCTCCTCGGACATGGGGCGCAAAACTCCGGTCGTTCCGATAATCGATAAGCCGCCCTCGACGCCCAAAATCGGATTTAAAGTTTTTTTGGCGAGTTCGACGCCTTCGGGAATTGAAATTTCAATTTCAAGACCGCCGATTTTAAATTCTTCGACGATATTTTGAATCAATTTGCGCGGCGCGGGATTAATGGCAGGCTCGCCGACGGGAAGTTGAAGTCCCGCCTTTGTGACAGTCCCGACGCCCAAACCTGCGCGGAAAATAATTTTATCGTCAAAAATGCGGCGCGTTGTCGTGAAAACAGCCGCGCCGTTGGTAATGTCGGGGTCGTCGCCCGAAAATTTTATAACTTCCGCTCGGATTTCGTTGTCAGAAATTTTTTCGAGACTTTTAACGGGGATTTTTAAAACGGTGCCGTCAAGCGCGGTAATTTCGACTTCGCGGACAATTTTTTTAGTCGAAAAGTAAATTAACGCCGCCTTGACGCCCGCCGCCGCGCAAGCCCCCGTCGTGTAGCCGCTTCGCAAAAATTTTTTATCGGTTGTCATACATTTTGGCATAATAATTTTTGTACTCGCCGCTGATAATTTTCTCCCACCAGGCGCGATTTTCCAGATACCATGCGACCGTTTTTTTAATTCCGTCGTCGAAATTGGTTTGAGGCGTCCAACCGAGTTCATTTTTAATTTTCGTCGGGTCAATCGCGTAGCGTTGGTCGTGCCCTTTTCTGTCCGTGACGAATTCTATTAAATCTTCGCTCTTGCCGAGAATTTTTAAAATGGTTTTGACGACCTCAAGATTTGTGCGCTCGTTGTGTCCGCCGATATTGTAAACTTCGCCGACTGTGCCCTTGCGAACGATTAAATCAATCGCCGCGCAGTGATCCTCAACGTAAAGCCAATCGCGAACGTTAATGCCCTTGCCGTAAACGGGCAATTTCTTATCGTGGAGCGCGTTGATAATCATGAGCGGAATTAATTTTTCAGGGAAGTGATAAAAGCCGTAATTGTTGGAGCAACGGCTGATAGTTGCGGGGATTTTATACGTCCGCTGATACGCCTGGACGAGTAAATCTGCCGCCGCTTTGCTTGCCGAGTAGGGGCTGGAGGTGTGCAAATTGGTTTTCTCGGTGAAAAATAAATCGGGGCGGTCAAGCGGCAAATCGCCGTAAACTTCGTCGGTTGAAACTTGGTGGAAGCGTTTAATGCCGAATTTCCTGCAGGCGTCAAGCAAAACACTCGTCCCGATAATATTTGTCCGCAAAAAAAGTTCGGGGTCTTCAATCGAGCGGTCGACGTGACTTTCCGCCGCGAAATTTATGACGACATCGGGCTTTTCCGTTTCAAAAAGTTTATAAACCGCCTCGCGGTCAGCAATGTCTCCGCGAACGAATTTAAAGTTTGGATTTTTCTGCGCGTCGGCAAGCGTTTCGAGATTGCCCGCGTAGGTGAGCTTGTCCAGGCAAATAATTTCGTCGTCGGGGTGATTTTTGAGCTCGTAATAAACAAAATTTCCGCCGATAAAACCCGCGCCGCCCGTTACAATGATTTTCATAAAAATTTCCCCTCCAAAAAAATTTTCCCACATGATAGCAAAAAAAATGCCGCGTCGCAAATTTCGGTTGCGATAATCATTTCCCGATAGTTTTTTTAACCTGTGCGGAAATTTTTTTCATTGTGTCGGCGGTTTGAACTAAAGCCATTCTTATAAAGCCCTCGCCACTCGGACCGAACGCGGAGCCGGGCGTCACCATAACATTTGATTTTTCCAACAGAACTTTTACAAACTCTTCCGACGAGTTGAAACCTTTTGGGACGGGAGCCCAAACAAACATTGTCGCCTTGGGTTTATTCATTTGCCAACCCGCCGCGCTCAATCCGTCAACTAAGGCATCGCGCCGCAAAATGTAAGCCTCGCGAGTTTTGTCGATAACTTCTTGCGGACTTTGCAACGCCGCAATCGCCGCCTTTTGTATCGGCAGAAACAATCCGTAATCCATGTTGCTTTTCAAAAGTTTAAGTTGCTTGACGACTTCCTTATTGCCCAGACAAAAACCGACTCGCGCTCCCGCAATGCCGTAAGTTTTCGACAGCGAATTAAATTCGACGCCGACATCTTTCGCGCCCTTGAAACTCAAGAAACTGAAACCTTTTGAGCCGTCAAAAATCAGCTCGCTGTAAGCGTTGTCGTGCAAAACGACGATATTATTTTTCTTGGCGAAATGAATAAGCCGTTCATAAAAATCAGCGGGCGCAATGGCGGTTGTCGGGTTGTTCGGATAGGAGACAACCATAAATTTTGCGCGCTCGGCAACGTCGCGGGGAATTTTTTCAAGCTGAATAATATAATCATGTTCCTTAAGTTGCGGCATGAAAAAAATTTCCGAGCCGGCGATTTTCGGTCCGTCGGCAAAAACAGGATAGCAAGGATCCGGAACTAAAGTTAAATCGCCGTCGTCAATCAGCGTCAAGGCAATATGCGAAAGTCCTTCCTGCGAACCCCACAGCGAACAAATTTCCGAGTCGGGATTAATTTCCACGCCGTAGCGGCGGCGATACCAATCACTTGCCGCGGTTAAAAGTTCGCGGGTGTCGGTTATGGCGTAAACGTAATTTTCGGGCTTGAGAGCCTCCTCCGCCAAAACTTTCATGACGTGCGCGGGCGGCGGGATATT
>CAMNEX010000045.1 GCA_946536825.1 uncultured Selenomonadales bacterium
AGATAACTTATTCCCAACTCTGCGCGGCGGTACATCGGCAATTTGGAAATATTCACGTCGGAGATAAAAACTTCGCCGGAATCGGGGCGTTCCAAACCGACCATCATATAAAAGGAAGTTGTTTTGCCCGCGCCGTTCGGTCCGAGCAAACCGACAATTTCGCCCGTCTCGACCTTAAGCGAGACTTTGTTGACCACCGTGCGTTTTTTGAAAGATTTTACCAAATCTCTCGCTTCAAGATTCATGCTCAGACTCCTCTGAAAAAATTTATCTAATGATAACAAAAAAAATCCCCTGCCGCAATTTAGACAGGGAAATTTTTTATAAAAGTCACTCGGATTTTTTATCCGCGGAAGAATTTTCTTCGGGCTCAATGATAATTTTTTCGTCGGAAGATTTTTCTTCAACAGAAACTTTTTGTTCAACCTGCGCGGCGGATTCTTTTTCCTTATCAAAAACTTTATCGACAGTCGGCATTGGCGGCATTTCAAATTTCGGTGCGGCGTCAGCTTTTAAATTTCCGTCGTCGGCAAGATAAACCGTCAAGCGATTGCCGCGAATCGTATTGTTGTCCTGATACGCCCAAGCATTTCCGCTCAAAACGGCTTTACCGGCGTCCTTGCCCGAATAATCGACCTCATCGCCGCCCGCCTCCATATTTCGCGAAATGCTGACAAGGTGCGCATTGCCCCTGCCGATATAATGTTCTTCGTCGAGCCAACCTTCCATTTGATCCGCCGTGAAAGTTCCCTCAACCGCGCTTTCGGCAATGCCGCCCGTCGGTATGACAACGTGCTTACCTTCGTCGGGGAAATAGTCAATGTGTTCGCTCGTGAAAGTGCGCGTATCGCCGTTGGGGTATTTTTCGTTCGGCGCGAGATTTTGAGTTGCGATAACATTTCCGTCCGCCGACATGTAACCTTGCCCGTTGCTCGCCAAAGCGTTGCAGGTTATGCGCATATCCTCGCGAACGACAATCACGTTGCCGATAAGGTGCGCTTCCTTTGTGTTCACGTTAAACATTGCGTGGAGTCCCGTCGCCTTTGTCGCGCCGTGCTTTAAAAGAACATTGCCTTCCGCCGCAACAATCCCCGTGTTCATGTCGTATTCGATTGCGTCGGCATTTACCTCGGACGGCTCTTCATTTTTATCCGCCGCCGTCGCCGCAGAACAAACAAGCATCGCCACCGACAACGCCGCGCAGATTTTTTTTATCGTCGTCATTTTTTTACCTCACTGTTCTTCGGAAGTTTCGTCGTCCTTAACGCCCTTCAAAACTTTTGCATTTCCCATTAAACCGAAATGTTTAAAATTGTTGTCGGCATAAGCCAAATCGCCGAAGCCGCGCATATCGTCCTTGGAAATTTTTACATTTCCCGTCGCGATAATTTTTTCCTGCGAAGTGAACCAATCAACTTTATCGCTCCAAAGTTTCGCGCCGTCGCTGTTGGTCACGATAACATTTCCCGTCGCGCCGAGCGTTTCCTGTTCGGACAGCCAATCGAGTTTTTCGCATAAAAGTTCCGCGCCGTCGCTGTTTGTTACTACAACATCGCCTTCGACGTGAATATTTTTTTCAGCTTGATAATAAATGCCCAATGCCGCAGTTATCTCCCAGACTTTTTCTTCTTCTTCTTCGCGCTGATAAAATTTCCCCTTGACGCCTTCGAGTGCCATATTTTGCGTCACGCTGTCAATCAGCAACTTGTCGCAGGTTAGCTCCCAGATTATTTGTCCGTCTTTTTCTTCGACTATGGTATTGCCCTCATATTCCATGATTGTCGGCGGCTCAAATTTTTCGAGGGGCGGCGGCGCGGAAGGCGTTGTCCTGACAGCCCACACGACTACGCACACAAAGAAAATTACCACCGTCACCGCCAAAATTTTTTCTCGTATGCTCATGTCGACTCCTCTTTAGACTTTCTCCGGACTTTAACCGTGTGATGTTTATTTTTATTTTGCATTTCGGGCGGCGTGTTCCACCGTTTCTGAAACCAAAGCCACTGCGTCGGGTTTTCGCGTATGACTTCCTCCAAAATTTTTGTCATTTTTTCCGTAAAGCGCAGGAGGTCGGCGTCGGTATCGCCCGTGTCTTCAAAATGCATTATCTCGCCGATTTTTACCAGGTGCCGCCCGTCCTCCTTGCGCAGGATAAACGCGGGCAGAACCGGCGCATTGAATCGCCTTGCGAAAACGGCAGGTCCCATAGGCGTCGAAGCGGTTTTGCCCAAAAATTTTATGAACGCGCCGCCGGGTCCGGCGTCCTGGTCGGCGAGGAAACCCAAAATTTTTCCGTCTTTTAATGCGCGTCCTGCCGCTCGGAGTTCGTTTGTTCCGCGGTTGAAAATTTCTACATGAATTGTCGCACGCAAATCGTCCAATGCCCGCGAATATTCCGCGTTGGGTTGAAGTTTCGCTATCGCCGTGACGGGCATTCCGTTAAGGGAAAATGCCGCGCTTAACCATTCCCACGTTCCGACGTGTCCTGTTAAAACTACGACGCCATGTCCTTCCAAAAGTGCCGTTCGCATTCTTTCCAAATGTTCAATTTCTATGTACTGCGATAAATTTTTTTCGTTAAGGTTTGGCATGTAAAGAATATCAAGCATATTTCGCGCCAAATTCACAAACGACGCCCGAACTTTTTTGCGAGCTTCTTCCTCCGAAATGCCCAGCGCAGGCATCATCTGCGCAACCGCCCGCTCCCGCTGTTTTTTGACAAGCGAATAATATAAATTCCCCAAAACCTTTCCGAGAAATAAAAGTAAATCGTAAGGCAGGAGCCTGATTATTCTGCTCATCATCATCAGCGTATTGTAAAGCATTTTGTCCTCCGGAAATTTTTATTCGTCCTCAATAATCATAACTTGTTTGTCGAGAGTGTAGCAATCGCGCCGCGTCGGCATGGGGAAATTATATTCCGCCGCGAGCTCAACGTTTTCATGGAAGAAAATTTCTTTGTCGGCATTACTAATTGTAAATGACTTGTAATAAAAAGATTTACTTCGCCATTTTTCAACGTCGAAAATCTTCGCGAAATTGTCAAGCTTGCCCAAAATATCCAACGTCAGCAAAGTCCTGGCACATTTCGGACAATCGCCGCAATTCGTAGAATCCGCGCCCTTTTGTATCAAGCAGACGTTCAAATATTTTTGCGCAATATCCCAATCGGCGATATTTTTTATCTTGTCGACGCGCCGATATTGGCAACCGTCAATTATCAATTCCGTGCGCTCGGTTTTAATCAGCGGAATCAAATAAGAATCACAAGCAACCGCCAAATCCGCGTGATGTTTATCGTTGTCGCCGAATTCTTTTATCCCTTTGTAACTGCAAGCCCCGGAAATGTAATAACGCCGAATTCCGTTTTGCATGCTCAGCACGCAAGAATAAATCGAAAGGAAAAGGAGAGTATCCTTTTCTTTTTCGTAGCGGAATTGGTGGAGATTGGTATCGACGACAATCAGGAGCAAGCCCAATTCTTCGGCGATGGCATTGGAACGCATTATTCTGCTGATAAAAACTTCCTGCGTTGCCGGCTTGCCAAAATCGCCGTGCGAGCCGCAATTAAACATGAACAGCGCATTGATTTTATAATCGGGGTCGTCCTCTTTGACGAAGCGGTCGTAAATCGTCGAGAGTGAATCAACGCCGCAAGAAATGCCCGTGCCTGTTAAAAATCCTGTAGCCTCTGTCGGGGCAAAACCGTCAACGATAACGTCGACAGGCGAAAAAACTTCGGAGAAGTCGCACAAAATTTTTTGAATATACCACTTGATATTTTTATAAAATTTCTTGGAAATGTTGCCGTGAATCCGCAAATCCGTTTTATGATACATTGCCAGATAAAGCGCGGTAAGCACAAAAGGATCGTAAGTGTCGCAGACGAACATGCCGCCGAATTCCTTATCGATTTCAAAATACATAGTCTCGGCGGGGGCGGTCTCGTTCATGTCGGTAAATTTTATGTCAGCCTCAAGGCGAACCGTCGCCTCGCCAATCGTATATCTTCGCAATCCCGAAAGTTCTATCATGATAAAATTCTCCTTATTGATTGAGCGAAGTCAATCCTTTGTCTTCAAAGTCGGGCGTCGTGTAGCGCGTGATAATTTCTTGCCAAAAACCTTGCGCCTTCAAAATGAATTCTATAACTTCGCGAGCCGCGCCATGTCCGCCGAAATTATTCGATACAAAATGCGCCCGTTCGATAACTTCCGGCGCGGCGTCGGCAACCGCCGCTTTGAATCCAACTTGCACAAAGACCGGCAAATCAATCACGTCGTCGGCGATGTAGCAAATTTCTTCGTCCGTCAAATTGAATTGCGCCTTGATTTTTTTGTAAGCGGCGCGCTTGTTCATTTGCCCCTGAAAGACGAAATTAATTTTCAACTCGGCGGCGCGGTGAGCGGTTATTTCAGAATTTCGCCCCGTGATTATCGCAGTTTTTATGCCGCAGGATTGAGCCAAAGTTATTCCGAAACCGTCGCGGCTGTGAAACGATTTAAAAATTTCGCCGTGCTCGCCGATATGAAGTCCGCCGTCCGTCAAGACGCCGTCCACGTCAAATATTATTAGCTTAATTCGCCGCGCTCTGTCAAGTGCCTCTCCGGAAATTTTCCTTCCCAATTCTTCATTCCTCCTTCCTTTTAGACCACTCCTTGGCGAAGTAAATCCGTCAAGTGAATCATGCCGACGGGGAAATTTTTAGCGTCGATAACGGGCAAAACCGTCACGGGGCGCGGCTTATGCTTTTCCATAACCGACAACGCCGTCGCCGCCAATTTGTCCGCGCTGATAATCAGCGGTTGTTCAAACATAATGTGTTCGACAGGTTCATCAATGAAATTTTTATCCTTTTCCAACGCCCGCCGAATAATTCCGTCCGTAACCAAACCGACGAATTTATTTTGCTCGTCGATAACCGAGACTGCGCCCAAACCTTTGGAGGTCATCTCAAAAAGCGCGTCTTTAGCCGTGGCTCCGACTTTGACAATGGGATTGTCTTCGCCGCTGTGCATGACGTCGCCGACAGTCAGCAAAAGTTTTCTGCCCAATGCGCCGCCGGGGTGGAAAAGCGCGAAGTCGTTTGAGGTGAAATTTTTTTCGTCCATCAAAGCCATAGCCAGCGCGTCGCCCATTGCAAGCGTCGCAGTCGTTGAGGCGGTTGGAGCTAAGCCCAAAGAACAGGCTTCGCGCTCAACGCCTATGTTGATAAAATAATCGCAGTTCTTGCCGAGCGTCGAAGTTCGCTTGCCGCACATTGCGATAATCTCCGCGCCGATTCTGCGGACGACGGGCAAAATATTTACAATCTCCGACGATTCGCCGCTGTTTGAAATTGCAATCAGAATATCGCGTTCCGTGAGCATTCCCAAATCGCCGTGATAAGCCTCGGCGGGGTGCATAAAAAATGACGGCGTGCCGGTTGAAGAAAGCGTCGCCGCGATTTTCCTGCCGACGTGACCGGATTTTCCCATGCCCGTAACAGCGACTCGCCCGCGGCATTTCATGATTTTTTTTGTCGCCGCAATAAATTCGTCGTCAATGCGCGGAATTAAATTTTTAATCGCCGCCGCCTCAATTTTTAAAGTTTCAATCGCCTTTTCCTTTATCATTTCAACGCCTCGTGAATTCTTAATGCGCCCGCCAAAATTTTTTCCAAATTGTCAAGGGCAATCATATTCGCGCCGTCCGAAAGTCCTTCTTCGGGCTTGTCGTGAACTTCCAGAAATAAACCGTCCACTCCGACCGCGCAAGCAGCTCTTACAAGCGGCTCGACGAATTCCCTTTGCCCGCCCGAACTCGCGCCCGCGCCGCCGGGAAGTTGTACGCTGTGTGTTCCGTCGAAAATCACAGGACAATTAAAGCCGCGCATTATCGGCAAGCCGCGCATGTCCACAACCAAATTATTATAACCGAACGAAGTTCCGCGCTCCGTCAGCAAAATTTTTTCGGTTTCACTGCGCAATTTCTCGACAACATTAATCATATCCCGCGCAGATAAAAATTGTGCCTTCTTGACGTTGATAACTTTGCCGGTTTTCGCGGCGGCAATAAGTAAATCCGTCTGTCTGCAGAGAAACGCGGGAATCTGTAAAATATCGGCGACTTCGGCGACCGGCTCCGCCTGATAAGTTTCGTGAATATCCGTGACAATCGGGACGTTCAGTTCGCTTTTAATCGCCGCCAAAATTTTCAAGCCCTCAACCATGCCCGGACCGCGATAACTTTTTATCGACGAACGATTAGCTTTGTCAAACGACGCCTTAAAAATGTAGGGAATGCCCAACTTGTCGGCAATTTCTTTGGCGCGACGTCCGATTTTCAAACTGCGCTCCAAGCCCTCCAAAACGCAAGGACCCGCGAGCAAAACCAATTTTCCGCCGCCAATTTCAATATTTCCAATTTTAACAATGTTCATGTTGTCACCTCAATTTTTTCAATCCATAACGGCAACGAGCACGCCCCTGCCGTCCGTGAAGTCAATATTTTCCTCCAAACCCCATTGCTCAAGAAAAGGTTTAATATCGCTGTAAACGTCGATAAAAAATATATGAATTGCGCCGCGTCGGAGCGTATCAAATAATCTCGCCGTCTCGATCTCATCGTTTTCATTTTCCAGCACGTGATAATTTTCGGGGCGCAGATTAAAAATTTCTTGTATGAGCGGCGAATATTTTTTCTCGCCTAAAAATATCGGCGTCTTCTTCCCGAAAAACGGCAGAAGATTTTTCGCGCCGGTCTTGAGTGCTTGTAAAAAACTTATGGTTTCGTCTGGTTTGGTAATTTGTCCGACTACGCTTGAAAATTCGTTGACATAGGTGGGATTTTGTTCGAGCAAACATTTCCAACCGCTTGCGCGAATTTCTTTAAGCACATCCAACATCATTTGTGCGTTAGCGGAATTTTTATGTATGGCAATTTCGTCGTCGCCGTATTGCCAGCCAAATTCGGGAAGAGAACCCCAAAGCGACAAAATTTTTACGGGGTGTTGAGGAACGTAAGTGCCAAAACCTTGCTCCGCCGCTGAAAAAGACAACGTCATATCTTCGCCGACGAATTTATATTTTTTGCTGTAAGGTTTGGCGAGCATAGGTTTTAAATATTCCCGCTCAAAAAACCACGAATGTCCAACCAAATCAACCGCGCAGGTTTTTGAATTTGCTCTATGCCAGCCAACGTTTAAAAAATTTTGCGGATATTTTTCGGGTTTCGTCAGCAAAACTCCGTTCGTCCCGTAAACGCCGCGATTTTGCAACGAATTCATATGACAATTTTCAAGCCAACGTGCGCCGGGAATGGTATCGTCGTCGAAGAGGCAAACATAAGGCGATTTACAAATTTCTTTGGCGAACTCAAATCTTTTCCAGACGCCGCCGTTTGTCTCGGCGATTTTATAAGCGTCGAACTCGTTCAAAATTTTATCATTCAGCTCGACTTTATAATAACCGTTAATGCCGTCTTGATAAAGAAAAATTCTGCGCGGCGCGAGAGTTTGATTTTTAATCGCGTCGAGTTGTTGCTTTAAAATCTGCGGACGCTTGTAACAGGTTAAGACAACGTCGACATCAACGCTGATTTTTTTCCTGTCAAACATCCAACAACTTTGCTCCGCATAAGGCGTGCCGTCAATCATGTAGGGGTGAGTGATTTTTTCATGAGTCATTAGGTCGGTCGCGGAGCCGAAATCGATATAACAGTTTTCGGGATTGTTTTTGAAAAGCGCGGCGATAATCACGCAGGACAGCGGACCCGCAGAGACGACATAAAACAAATTTTTTTCGTGCCCGATTTCGGCAATTATCTGACGGATTAAATTTTCGCCGTCCTCCGCCCAAAATTTAACGCAATCATCGCTCACGACGTAATGACGTTTGACATTAAGCCGCCCGAAAGTTTTTCCCTTGCCGCGCCAATTCGTAATCAAAACGGCGTCGCGCTCCAACTTTTGAAAATCACTTTGAAACGCCTTGAAATTAGCATTCAACCAGATATTTGAAAAAGTCACGTTAGGACTTTTTATATTGCGCAGATACCAATAGTAAGCCGCCGCGTCGCAACACGGGCAGGAAATGCCGTAATAAAAATTCGGCGCGTCAACGTTCAGCGATTCGCGAAGGGCTTTGCCCAAAAGAGATTCGCCCGAACTGTTCCAACCTTCTTGAGCTTCAAATTTGCGACCGAGAATTAAACCTCGTTCACCGTCGTCGTAGCGCGAGAGAGCAAAATTTTCGCCGCGCAGGATTTTCTGCCAAAACTTTTCGTACTCGTCCTTGAGGAAAATAATTTTGTCATCAGCCCGTGCCGCGTCCGTTAAAGTCCAGTGATTTTCTTCTTCGCAGGTTATGTAAAATTTTTCAAGCATTAAAGTTCTCCCGACGATAAATTTCATTAACCAATTTTAAATCTTCCTCGGTATCGACGCCAACGAAGCGGCAGGAACTTTTTATCACGCGGATTTTGAAGCCATTCTCCAAGGCGCGGAGCTGTTCAAGTGATTCGCTTTGCTCAAGCGGTGTCGGAGTCATTTTTGCATAGTCAAGCAAAAAATTTCTGCGATAAGCGTAAATGCCGATATGCTTAAAAATTTTCGCCTTACCCGCATTTCTCGGATAGGGAATCGGCGAGCGCGAGAAATAAAGCGCGTTGTTATTTTTATCGAGGACGACTTTGACGTTGTTGGGGTTTTTAATTTCGGCATCATCGGTGAGTTCGGTCGCAACCGTCGCCATTTGCAAATTTTTATCCTTGACAAATTCGGCAACGAGTTCATCAATCAGAGCGGGCTCAATCAGCGGCTCATCGCCCTGAACGTTTACGATAACTTCAACATTGGGAAATTTCTCGGCGACTTCGGCAAGGCGATCTGTCCCCGTTTTATGATCTGCGCGGGTCATAATTGCCCGCCCCGAATTTTTTTCTACCGCGTCAAAAATTCTCTCGTCATCGGTCGCAACGATAACTTCCGCCACAGATTTTGAAAGTTTCGCCCGCTCGTAGACGCGACAAATCATAGGCTTGCCGCAAATATCTTTTAGCGGCTTGCCGGGCAGTCGCGTCGAAGAATATCGCGCAGGTATCACGCAAATTGAATTCATGTCAAAATTTCTCCTCCTTATCAAGGAAATTTTCCGGATTCAATTTTCAACATTAAAAGGAATTTTCCTTTCCAATTTCCGCGCCGTCATGAAAAAGGAAATTGCAAGCGGTAAAAGTCCGCCAATCCACGCCATTGGAGCCGCAAGACACGCGCCCAAAAATCCGAGCCAATCGACAAGGAAAATCGCGGCGGCTATCCTCATTACCAATTCTACAATGCCCGCGATAGTCGGAACGAAACTTTGTCCCAAACCTTGCAGAGTAAAGCGGAAGATAAACAGCAACGCCAACGCCCAATAAGATACGCCCGTCACGATTAAAAATAATCGCCCGTATTCAATGACTTGCGTCGCCTCCGCGCCGACGAACAGCTCAATTATTTCTCCGCCGAGATAAATGTTGAAAATCGCAACCAATATACTGAACGAACACGACATGAAAATACCTTTCTTGACGCCCTCGACGATTCGCCCGAATTGTTTCGCTCCAAAGTTCTGCGCGGTGTAAGCCGCCATTGCCACGCCGAATGACATCATTGGCATAACCGCAATTCCGTCGACTCTGTGCGCCGCCGCAAATGCCGCAACCGCCACGCTACCCAATCCGTTCAAAGCAACTTGCAGGACGACCGCGCCTATTGCTATGATTGACGATTGAAAACCCATTGGCAATCCGATTTTTAAATGCTCCGCTAAAAAATTTTTGTCGAAAGAAAAATCTTCGCGGCGGACGTGCAAATAAGGGACGCGCTTTTTTATGTAGAAAATGCACAGGATATTTCCGAGCGTCAAAGCGACAATCGTCGCGCCCGCCGAGCCGGGGATACCTAAATCCAAGCCGATAATCGCAATCGGTTCGAGTAAAATATTTATGCAAAGTGTCGTCGCCTGAATAATCGTCGGCATTTTGCTATCGCCCAGGGCGCGAATTAAATTCGTTAGCATTTGCAGAAAAATAAACATCAAAACGCCGCCGTAAACGATTGAGATAAAGGAATGTGCGCCGTCCAAAATTTCGGGCGGAGTGTCCATTACAATCAGTAAATCGCGGCAGAAGGCTACGCCGAAAATTGTCAGCACAATCGCCGCCGCAAAACTCAGCGTGATGCAAATTGCCGCGCTTTTCCTCACGCCGTCGAAATCTTTCGCACCGAAACTTTGCCCCGTGCAGATTGAAAAACCGCTCGTCATGCCGCCGACAAAGCCCAACATTAAAAACATTAAAGAGCCCGTGCAACCGACCGCCGCCAATGCCTCGACGCCTAAAAATCGTCCGACTATCAGCGTATCGACAAAGCCGAACAGTTGCTGAAAAACATTTCCTGCTAAAAGCGGCAACGTGAAATAAAAAATTAACCGCGCAGGTTCGCCAACCGTTAAATCTTTGACTGCTCCGTTCTGAACTTGCATAAAAACTTCTCCCAAAACAAGAATCTCCGCCGATTATATGACGGAGATTTTTTTATTTCAATAATTTTATCGGCGGGAACTGTGGCGGGTTATTTCGACCAAACCGAGCGGCGTCATATCGATTATTTTCGTCTTATTCCTGTCAAACTGCGCCCGTTCGCGCAGAAAGTTCATTAAAGTTTTTTTATGCGCGTCGTTGTCCATGTCGATAAAGTCGACGATGATTATCCCGCCGAGGTCGCGCAGTTTCAGTTGCTTTAATATTAGCTCCGCCGCCTCAAGATTTGTTTTTAAAATCGTCTTGTCGAAATTCATACGCCCGATAAATTTGCCGGTGTTTACGTCGATTGCGGTTAAAGCTTCGGTTCTGTCGAAAACAATTCTTCCGCCGCTCGGCAAGACCAGTTCGCGTTCATTGAGCTTTGAAATTTCTTCCGACAGCCCGAACGCCTCAAAAATCTGCGCGGAGCCTTCGTAAAAAATAATTTTATCTTCGGGAATAAGTTCAATAAGCCGCCGATAAATTTTAAGATTGTCGACAAAAATTTCCGTGTCCTCGGTGAATTCGTCGCGGATAATTTTTTCCGATAAATCGTTGTCGCTGAAGAGGAGCGCGGGCGACTTGCGTTTTTTGTATCGCTCGGAAATTTCCATCCAAATTTTTTGAAGAGCGGCAAGGTCGTCGAGTAAAATTTTTTCGTCGCAATCACGCGCCGCCGTTCTGACGATTAAACCCGCGCCACTCGGACGAATTTTTTTTGCCAAGGCGTGAAGTCGCTCGCGTTCTTTGCCGCGGATTTTATTCGACACTCCGACATAATTGAGCGTCGGCAGGAAAATTAAAAATCGCCCCGCCAAACTTGCATTAAGCGTCGCTCGTGCGCCTTTCATGTCGACGGCGTTTTTTTCTATCTGAATCAGAAGATCTTGCCCCATGGAAAATTCTTGCAGGGAATTTGTCTGCAGAAAAACATTTTTATCGCGCCCGATATCAACAAATGCCGCCCGCATTCCCGGCAAAAAATTTTGAACGCGCCCTTTGTAAATGTTTCCGACAAGTTGCGGATTGTCGTCGCGGGAATTGTAAAAAGCCTCAAGCTCATTTTCGATAAGCACCGCCGCGCAGGTTGCGCCGTTTTTGTGGCTTATGATTATTTTTTTCATTGAATCAGCTCGCTTTCCGCGAAATATTTTATCACAGTGGAGGATAAAACTCTGCAGGATAAAAAATTTTCTTGTCGAAATTGGTAGCGAAGTAAAATTGAATATCGGGGAGCTTGCAGACAGGCTGAGAGGAAGTTAGACACTTCGACCCGCGAACCTGATTCGGATAATGCCGACGTAGGAAAAACTCTGAAACGCAATGGGAAGGTTTCCGAATTAGGGAGACCTTCCCTTAACCTTTTGAGGAGTGATTTTTATGCCAACACAAATGCAAATGGCTCGCGAAGGAAAAATTTCCGACGCAATGAAAATCGTAGCGGCGGCGGAAAAAATTCCCGCAGAAAAAATTCGCGAGGGCGTGGCGCAAGGCGTCATTGCAATCTGCGCCAATGTCAATCATAAAAATTTAAAGCCTTGCGGAGTTGGCGCGGGGCTTCGGACTAAAGTCAACGCGAATATCGGCACTTCAAGCACTTTCCCCGACATTGAGCCCGAACTTTTGAAATTAGACGAGGCGATACGTTGCGGCGCGGATTCTGTTATGGATTTAAGCACGGGCAATAACATTGACGTTTCGCGCAGGAAAATTATTGAACACTCGCCGATAATGGTTGGCACGGTTCCGATTTATCAGGCGACTGTCGAGGCGATTAAAGCTCACGGAGCGATTGTCGCGATGACGGAAGAAGATTTGCTCCGCACCATTGAAACGCAAGCCAAAGACGGCGCGGACTTTATGACGTTGCATTGCGGGGTTACGCGCTCGGCGATTGAAAAACTTCGCACGCAAAAACGCGAAATGGATATTGTCAGTCGTGGCGGGAGTTTTATCGCGGGCTGGATTCTCCACAACGAAAAAGAAAATCCGCTGTTTGAACGCTACGATGATATTTTGGACATTTGCGCAAAATACGACGTGACAATCAGCCTCGGCGACGGCATGCGCCCTGGTTGCATTGCCGACGCTACCGACAGGGCGCAATTAACCGAGTTGATAACTTTGGGCGATTTGGTTGACAGGGCGTGGCGGCGCGGCGTGCAAGTTATGGTTGAAGGTCCGGGGCACGTTCCTTATGACCAGATTGAAGCTAATATGAAACTTGAGAAGCGACTTTGCCGAAATGCGCCGTTCTATGTTCTGGGACCTTTGGTTACGGACGTTGCGCCGGGTTACGACCATATCACCGCGGCGATTGGCGGTACATTGGCGGCGATAAGTGGCGCGGATTTCTTGTGTTACGTGACGCCCGCCGAACATCTTTGCTTGCCGGCGCTTGAAGACGTTCACGACGGAGTAATTGTTTCGAGGATTGCTGCTCATGCCGCTGATTTGGTTAAGGGTGTCAAGGGGGCTCGTGATTGGGATTTAAAAATGGCTCGTGCTAGAAAAGTTTTGGATTGGGACGAACAGATTAATCTTGCGATTGATCCTCTCCTTGCGAAGAAAAAACGCGGCGCAAGAAATAAAGCGAGCGAGACGGCTTGCAGTATGTGCGGAGAATATTGCGCGGTTAAGATTGTCGGGAAGTATTTTGATTCGCCCGTCTTCCCCTGCGTGGATTGAGACTTTCTTTGTCCCCTCTTTGCCAAAGTGTGGACACGCAGAACCGGCTGTCGGCGGCGCGACTCGTCACTTCGATTTGGATAAATTTTTATTTTTGATTATTGAACTACTTTCTTTTGCTCACCCAAAAGAAAGTAGCAAAGAAAAGGGTGCCTCGCAGGGGCGCAAAGGGGTTTCACTGCGAACCGGTTAAAAAAAGTTTGCAACTCCCTGCGCCGCATGT
>CAMNEX010000046.1 GCA_946536825.1 uncultured Selenomonadales bacterium
CAAGGACGACAAGGCGATTGCGTTCAAAATCAGCGACGGTACTCACACGACGGAAGAAATTTCTTTCACTTACGACGAGATTTTGAACGGCGGCAAAACCATTAACGATTTAGTTTCCAAAATCAACTCGGAGATTACCAAGGCGGATGTCAATATCAGAGCAATGTACGACAATCTCGGTAGCAGATTTTCTTTCTACAACACTAAATCCGGCAAAAACGACGAAAGCAAAATTTCAATCACGGCGGTAAAAACTGCAAGTGCCGACGCCAGTGGTTCAACCGACACTGCGGGAAAAGTCGCAATGAGTTTCTTTAATTCCTTAAACCTTTATCAATCCAAAGACGGCGATCTTGTTACGCCTACCGGATATGCTAACGGTTTGAATCTTTCAACTCTCGACACGGCGGCAAGCGTATCGGGCGAATACGGCACAGTCAAAATTGACGGCGTAACTTATGACAAGGTTGAGGACAACAAAGTTTCTGTCGGCGGCATAACTTACAGTTTCCTCAACGTAACCAAAGGCAAGAACGCGACAACAGGAGCGGAATTTAACAATCCGGTTACGGTTTCGGTTACACAGGACGTTGAAGCTATTGTCGACAAGGTAAAAAGTTTCGTCGCGGACTACAACAAGATTTTGTCCGGTCTTTATGAAAAGTACGACCAAAAAGGCGACTCCAATTACAAGCCGCTCACTCAATCGCAGAAAGACGCCATGACGGAAGAGCAAATTAACAAGTGGGAAGAAAAAGCCAAACAAGGTTTGCTTTATCACGACTCAACACTTGCAAAAATTATCGGCGACATGCGAAGTGCAATTTCCACGCCCGTTGAAGGAGTTTCGGGTGTGTATAATTCGGCTTACAGTATCGGCATTGGAACGACGGGAATTAAAGGACAGTTGGTTCTTGACGAGACAAGACTGAGAAACGCGCTTGCTGAGGACGGCGATTCTGTCTACAATGTTTTTGCAAAATTGGACTCCGGTTACACCGATAAAAATGGCAATACTGTCGAAAGATCCGAGTTCAATGGCGTTGCGCAAAGACTCGGCGACGTTTTCACGGCGGCAACCAAAGCCATTAAGAACCGCGCAGGTTCCTCGGCGGACATTGCCGAAGACAGCGATTTGAATAATCTCTTGCGCGAACTGCAAACCAAGATGAGCAATTTCAAGAAATTAATGAGTTCATTTGAAGACGCGCTTTATAAAAAGTATGACGCAATGGAATCCACTCTTGCCAAGCTCGGCATGCAAATGAATTACATAATGGGCGGACAACAATAAAATTTATGGAGGTTGGTTTGAAATATGGTAAATGCAGCAGAACAATATAGGCGGCAACAAATTTTAAACGCCCCGTCGGAACAGTTGACGCTTATGCTGTATAACGGTTGCTTGAAATTTATCGACGACGGCAAAGCGGCTCTCGAAGAAAAAAATTACGAAGAGGCAAATAATTTTTTGCAGAAGGCGCAACGGATAATTTCGGAATTTCGCTTGACGCTGAATATGGATTATGAAATTTCTCATCAGCTTTTCCCGCTGTACAATTACATTTACGACCGACTTGTTGAGGGAAATATTAAATCGGATTTAGCGCAGATTGACGAGGCGCGGGGCATTATCAGCGAATTGCGCGACGCTTGGGTTGAGGCAATGAGAAAGGCGCGTTTCGAAAAGGGCGACGGCAAAGGCGGCAACGGTTATGCTTGATGAGAAGGTCGCGGCAAATGCTCCCAAAACAGAAGGCGACAGTTCGGAAAAAGTTTTAAATGAGGCGCGAATGCTTTGGCATAAATATTTCGCCCTGACAGAGGAGCTTTTAAAGTTCAGCGACCAACGCGACAGCGATTTGTTTATCGAGCTTGTGGATCAGCGCGGGCGGCTTATCGACAAAATGAAGGCGTTGCCCAAAAATAGTTATCGCGAAACAGAAGAATGCAAGGATTTAATTAAGCAAATAGTTCCAATGGACAATCAGATAATGTATCGGGCGCGGTCGTGGCTGAATAAATCGCGGCGGCAAAACAACACGGTTCGTTCATATGATTTGGTAGGCTCAATGGAACTGCGCGGGACGATTTTCAACAGGAAATATTGAACGCTAAAATTAAAAAGACCGGTGAAAAGTTCATCGGTCTTTTTTTAATTTGCTGTTTGCTCGCGCATGACTGGCTTGCGAATAATTTCGGCAGAAACGGTTACTTCGTCATTTTTAGCCGTCACGCCGTCGGGCACGACGAGTTTTAAGGTGCCTTTGAAAGTTCGTTGCCCCGTCTGCACAGTGAAAGGCACCGTCTTTATCGTGACGATTGAATTTACAACCGACTCCGCGCCCGTAATTTCAACCTGCGCGGGCTCGACGCTGATTTTGGAAAGTTCCCAACCGTCAGCCGCTGAAAGTTCGGGAACGACGGGAATAATTTTTTTCTTGACGCCGCTTTCAATGTCGACAGAAATTGTTATGACGCTCGGCACAACGCGCACTTGTGAAATAGCATTTCCTTTTGCGTCAACAGCATGCATGGGAATTTGTATTTCAAAACTTGAAGTGTTGCCGCTGAAATTTATATTGCCGTAAACCTTGGCAACCTGCTCGACAAAACTTTTCGGACCGACGACAGTAACAACGTCCATTGACTTTTGAATTTCTTTGATCGCAGATTCTTGAGAAACGGCTCCGCTCGTCGTAATTTCAATGGGCATTTGCTGTTCGGTCAAAGTGTCAAGATTAACAGTTACAGTTTCAGGCAAAATTCCTTTCAGCTCAAAACCCTGCGGCATGACGACTTGCGGGGTAATTTTATGTTCGCCCTCCTGCAAGCCCTCAAGATTGGCGTAGACGCGAAAAGCATTTGCATTGTACTTGACGAAATAGGAACGCGGCGCACGAGTATTGATTTTTATAACCTTATCTTCGCAGAGCGGAATAAATTCGTAATTCGCATTTGAAATTGTCAGCGGCACTTCGTAGGAGCCTTCGATTGCGGGATCTTGATCTGCCATAACGTAAACCCACATAAAGAACGCCGCGATAAGTGCGATTAATTTTTTTAACAGATTGCGGCGGAAAAAATTTACAATTTGCGTCATCATTTGGCGTCCCTCCATTTGGAAAGGAACTTGCTTAAAATTTTATCTTCCTTGCCGACAAAAGCAGGGCGAATTTTCGCCGCCAAAGTTTTTTCGTCGAAGCGTCGCATTAATCGCCCGCCCTCGGCAACGGAAATTGTTCCGGTCTCTTCGCTGACAACGACAATCAGCGCGTCGCATTGCTCGGATAAGCCGATTGCCGCCCTGTGACGCGTCCCCAACTCGGTTGAAAGTTCGTGATTTTCGGTGAGCGGCAAAACGCAAGCCGCCGAAATTAATCTGTTGCCGCGAATTATCGCTGCGCCGTCATGCAGGGGAGTATTGACTATGAAGACGTTCAATAAAAATTCTGAAGAAATAATTCCGTCAATATGAATGCCCGTAACGCTTATATCGTTCAATTTCATTTCGCGTTCAATGACCATGAGTGCGCCGGTTTTCGTCAGAGAAAGTTTTTTCGCCGTCTTGACAATTTCATCGACAACATTTTCCGCTTCTTTTTTTTCAAGCAGGGGATTGCTTTTTCGGATAAATTTTCCTTGACCGATTTGTTCAAGGGCGCGGCGTAATTCCGGTTGAAATAAAATCGGCAAGGCGATTAGGAGCCAATCGGAACTTTTTTGCAAAAGCCACGTCATGACGTGCAGATTGAGCCAGCCGCAAATTATCGTCAAGGAAACGATAACAATAAGTCCTTTAACCAAAGTTATGGCGCGGGTATCTTGAATCATTTGGTAACTTTTGTAAAGAATCATTGCAACGATAAGAATATCGAAAATGTCCAGCGGCGTTATCGTCGAAACCATGTCGCGGACTTTTGTCGTGAATTCAAAATCTAAAGGCACAGGCATCACTCCTTGCTGAAATTTTTTCTGTGCGGTTAATATACTACAATTTTTTTTCAGATTCAACGTTTTATCGGGTAATTGCGCATTTTATAAAATAAAAAAGCGGCAACGGTTGACGTTGAATTATTGACGTGTTAAGATTAAATAAATCGATTCAAGGATAATTATAATCAGCGATTATGCAAAGGAGGAAGAAAATTTAATGATTGATATTACCGACAGAGTGCGCAACAAGGATTTGTTGAGCAAAATTGTCAGCGCGGAAGAAGTAGCGAATTGGATTCAGCCGGGCTGGACAATCGCTTGTAGCGGTTTCACGGCATCGGCTTATCCCAAAGCAGTTCCGCTCGCTCTTGCCGAACGCATGAAGAAAGATCCTTTCCAAGTCAACATTTGGACGGGAGCTTCAACGGGTCCCGAACTCGACGGCGCACTTGCCGAAGTCAGAGGCATTAAACAACGTCTGCCCTATCAAACGGACAGCAAACTTCGCCCCGAAATTAACGACGGGACAGTTGATTATCTGGATTTGCACCTTTCTGAAAGTGCGCAACTCACCCGCACGGGCTTTATCAAAAAGAAAATCGATTTTGCGTTGGTTGAGGCTTGCGCCATTACCGAGGAAGGAAATTTAATCCCGACAACTTCGCTGGGCAATGCGGCAAGTTACGTTCAAAGCGCGGATACCGTCGTCGTGGAAGTCAATACCACTCAGCCGCTTGAACTTGAGGGTATGCACGATGTTTACGTTCCGCTTGACCCGCCCAACCGTCTGCCCATTCCGATTGTCCACGCCGACGACAGAATTGGCACAACTTACATTCCTTGCACGCCTGACAAAATTAAATTCATTGTTCCCTGCGATGTAAAAGACCATACCCGCGACCTTTCGCCGATTGATGAGAATTCAAAGAAAATGGCGGCTTTCACGCTTGAATTTTTGAAGGCGGAAATTAAAGCGGGGCGCATGCCTAAAGGATTGCTCCCGCTTCAATCGGGCGTCGGCAACGTTGCCAACGCGGTTTTGGAAGGCTTCGTCGAAGGCGACATGAACGACCTTGTTGTTTACACCGAAGTTATTCAGGACGCAATGCTTGACCTTATCGACGCGGGCAAATTGAAATTCGCAAGCGGCACGGCGTTTAGTCCTTCGCCCGCTGGCATGGACAGATTTTACAAGGACATTGACAAATACCGCAAGTACATTTTGCTCCGTCCCGAAGAAATTTCCAACTCGCCCGAAGTTGTGCACCGCCTCGGCGTCATTGCAATGAACACCGCGCTTGAAGTCGACATTTACGGCAACATTAATTCGACACATGTCACGGGAACAAAAATGATGAACGGTATCGGCGGTAGCGGCGACTTCGCCCGCAATGCTTACCTTACGATTTTCTACACGCCGTCGACTGCGAAGGGCGGCAAAATCAGTTCGGTTGTCCCGATGTGCTCGCATATTGACCACACCGAACACGACGTTGACGTTATCATTTCCGAATACGGAATTGCAGACCTGCGCGGACTTGAACCCAGAACTCGTGCGCTTGAAGTTATCAACAAATGCGCTCACCCCGATTATCGTCCGCTTTTGCTTGATTATTACGAACGCGCCCTTGCCGCAACGAAAAAGGCGGCAACCCCGCACCTTTTGCACGAGGCTTTGAGTTTCCATACGCGTTTCCTTGAGACTGGAGACATGCGCAAATAAATCTTTGCGGAAGGAGCGATTTTACTCAAGGAGGAGTTTTTATGCTAATGGTTAGAAACGTAAGCGATTTTATTCGGCAAATGCAAGGCGAACCTGTTGACAGCAAAAAAGGATTGAAAAAATTGCAGGACGCCGGCATTGATACCAACAGCAAAGCGTATAAAGTTGTAATTTCAGATATGACTGCGAGAGCGGGCAACGGCATTGCTTACACCAATCCGCAGGCGATAAAAAACCGAATGATGAGCTACGATTCAAACGGAAATTGGATTAATCCGGCAATCGCTATGGGCGCAAAGGTAAAAGACATTTAAAGTTATAAATAGGGGTTAGTGGTTAAGTTAAGGAGAAGTTACAATGAAAATTTTTCAAGAGGCAGTCAAAAACCGCCGTTCAATTTACAAACTTGGCAGAGATATTCCCGTTTTGCAGTCGGAAATAATTGCAGCGGTTGAGCGCATGACTAAAGACACGCCGTCGCCTTTCCATATGCAATCGGCTCGCGTCGTCGTGACAATGCTTGATCATCACGAAAACGTTTGGAATATCGCACGGAGCGAACTTAAATCGACTCTTCCGCCGCTCAAATTCGCCGAGCTTGAATATAAACTCAACAACTTCGAGGCGGCTTACGGCACGATTCTTTTCTTTGAATCAAGCAACATGATTAAAGCTATGCAAGACCAACTCCCCGAATACAGGGACAATTTACCCGGCTGGGCTATGCAGGCTAACGGCATGTTGCAATTCGCAATTTGGACGGCTCTTGAAGATTTGGGGCTTGGCGCGAACCTTCAGCACTTCAACCCGCTGATTGACCAGCCCATTAGACAAATCTTTGACCTGCCTGACAGCTGGGACTTAGTCGCGCAACTCGTTTTCGGCGAAAAATTGGAAGAACCGGAGCCGCTTTATAAAGTTCCGACCGGCACTCGTGTAAAAATTTTCAGGGAAATTTGAGCAACAACATTTTAGGAGGGTTTTTAATGTTTAAAGTTCTTGGCGTAGATCACATTGGCATAGCGGCGAAGGATTTGGCGGAAGTCGGCGCGTTCTGGGAATTGCTCGGCTTGAAAGCTACGGGCGCAGAAACCGTCGCCGAACAGAAAGTTACGACGGGTTTTTATCCTACGCCTAATGGTAGCGAAATTGAATTGCTCGTTGCAACCGAAGAATCCAGCCCGATTGCAAAGTTCATGGAGAAAAACGGCGGGCGCGGCGGCATTCAGCATATCGCATTGCTCGTTGACGATTTGGAAGCGGCATTGGCTGACCTTAAAGAAAAAGGCGTTAAGCTTATCGACGAAAAACCGCGCAAGGGTGCCGGCGGCAAAATGATTGCGTTCATTCACCCGAAAGCAACGCACGGCGTCCTCCTCGAACTCTGCCAACCGATTAAATAAATTGGGAATTAGGAATGAAGAATTCCACATTCCTAATTGATAAAAAGGGGCGAATTTAATGGCGACAGTTCAAGAAAAAATCGACTTAATGCACTCCAAGAAGGAACATATTCTTCAAGGCGGCGGCAAGTCAAGAATAGATAAACAACACGAAAAAGGCAAAATGACGGCTCGCGAACGCATTGAGATGTTCTTCGACGAAGGAACTTTTGTCGAACTCGATATGTTTGTTAAACACCGTTGCACAAATTTTGGACAGGATAAAAAAGACCTGCCCGGCGAAGGCGTCGTCACGGGTTACGGCACTGTTGACGGGCGTTTGGTTTATGCCTTCGCGCAGGATTTCACGGTTGAGGGCGGTAGCTTAGGCGAAAAACATGCGCATAAAATCTGGAAAGTTATGGATTTGGCAATGAAAATGGGCGCACCTTTAATCGGCATTAACGATTCGGGCGGCGCACGTATTCAAGAGGCAGTCGACGCGCTTTCAGGTTATGCGGGAATCTTCTTCCGCAACACGGCGGCTTCAGGCGTCATTCCGCAAATTTCTGTCATTATGGGACCCTGCGCGGGCGGCGCGGTTTATTCCCCTGCCATAACCGACTTTATTTACATGGTCAAGAAGACAAGCCAAATGTTTATCACGGGTCCTGCGGTTATAAAATCCGTCACGGCGGAAGAAGTCACTGCGGAAGAACTTGGCGGCGCAATGACGCATAATACTCGTTCGGGCGTGGCACACTTCGCGGCGGAAGACGAAGAAGACTGCATTAAACAAATTCGTTATCTGCTTTCCTTCCTGCCCAGCAACAACCTTGAGGACGCGCCGCTCGTCGAAACCGACGACGACCCCGACCGTCAAGACGAAGATTTAAATACGATTATCCCCGACAACCCCAACGCGCCCTACGACATGAAGGACGTTATCCGCATGATTGTCGACAACGGCGAATTTTACGAAGTCCACCAGCATTTCGCGACGAATATCATAACCTGCTTTGCGCGTTTCGGCGGACGCAGTGTCGGCATTATCGCCAATCAACCGGCGGTTATGGCGGGCTGTCTCGACGTTGACGCTTCAGATAAATCTGCGCGGTTTATTCGTTTCTGCGACGCCTTTAATCTGCCGCTCGTAAATCTAGTTGACGTTCCCGGCTTCCTGCCCGGCGTCGATCAGGAATACAACGGCATAATTCGTCACGGCGCGAAAATGCTTTACGCTTATTCGGAGGCAACCGTCCCGAAAGTCACAGTCATCACGCGCAAGGCTTATGGCGGTTCTTATATCGCAATGTGCTGTCGCGAACTCGGCGCGGATCAAGTTATGGCTTGGCCGAGCGCGGAAATTGCTGTTATGGGTCCTGCGGGCGCGGCAAATATCATTTTCCGCAAAGACCCCGACAAGGATAAGAAAACTGCCGAATACGTCGAAGAATTCGCGACGCCTTACAAAGCGGCGGAGCGCGGTTATGCCGATATGGTTATCGAGCCGAAAGAAACTCGTCCGCTTATCATTACCGCGTTAAATGCTCTGGCAAGCAAGCGCGAAGTCGGACCCGCCAAGAAACATGGAAATATCCCGCTCTAAGGAGGAATTTTCTGTGACAGAAAAAATTAAACCGGAAATTATAGCGGCAATCGCGGCGGCAGTACAGACCATGTGCGGCGACGGCAAAGTCGTTTCAGTCAAAATCAAACGCAACGAAGTCTGGACATTGGCGTCCAAAATCAAAAGATAAATCGGAGGGAATTTTTCATGGCAATGAAAAAATTTAATGTCACTGTAAACGGCACTACTTATGAGGTTGAAGTTGAGGAAGTAAAAGCGGCGGGCGGCGCACCGAAAGCGGCTCCTGCTCCCAAGGCGGCGGCTCCCGCTCCGGCTCCCGCACCCAAAGCGGCGGCTCCGGCGGCTAAAGTTGCGGCAGGCGCGGGCGAACACTCTATTGACGCCCCCATGCCCGGCAAAGTTGTCAAACTCGTCGCGGCTGAAGGCGCAACTGTCAAAGCGGGCGATGTCCTCCTGATTCTTGAAGCAATGAAAATGCAGAACGAAATCACCGCCGACGCCGACGGCACCGTTAAAAAATTCAACGTCGCGGCAGGACAATCCGTCAAAGCTCATGAGTCGCTTGTCATTCTCGGATAAAAATTTTTCTCGGCAATAAAAAGGAGTGCGCCTCCGATTTTGAAGACGCACTCTATTTTTTTATTTTATGCAAGCGTCGCATCGAATTTTTCTATTAATTTTATCGGGCGATAGGATTCTTTAGCCTGGCGCAAGCCCTCAATGCCCATATCTTCTTCGCGATTGATGTAAATCATGTCAGACCACTCATTTTCTACGAAGTTTTGATTAATCGCCGCGTAAATTCCGCGAATATTGGGATCAGCCTTCTCGACGTGAATAACGGCGGTATCGGAATTCAATTTTTCGCCGAAAGTGAACGCCACGACTTTATTATTAAGCAAAATCGCGCCGCCCTTGAGTTTAAACCGGTCGAAGTGGTCAAAAATTTCGTGAATGGCGGCTTGTTCGTAGCCGATAAAAGGGTCATCGGGATTGGCGCGTTTGTGAGTTTCCGACCAAATATTGAGTTCTTCGCGACATTTCGGGATAATTTTTTCGGTAATCGGGAGATATTTTGCGTTTGGATATTCTTTTTTGAAGGCGTTTAGGTGATTTTTCTTGCCGTGAAACTTTCTGCCGCTCAAATTTATCAAATCCTGCGCGAGATAAACGTAATCGAAGTTATCGCGCTCGGCAGTGATATTAAATTTGGCGTGAGGATAAATTTCCAACTCCTCCGCAAAAATTTTCTCTACGACGACGAATTTAAATTGTTTATCGCCCTTAAGTTCATCGGCGACGCGCAAAATTTTTGTAATGGCGTCCTGCATTTTCTCCTGCGCCCCAATCGGCTGCCATGCCGAAAAAATTTCTTCGTTTTCAGAGAAAATATAAAGTATATCGTCTTCGACCGCCCAACGCAGATTCAACATTTCGCGCCACATGAAAAGGTTTGTAAAAGTATATTCGGCGTTTTCGCAATAGCGCGAGCCGAAAAATTTATCAAACGTCGGCTTGTCGGTGCAATTAAGTTTCTGTAAATTAATATTGTCCACTCTCCCTGTCAAATAAAAGTTCTGCAAGATGAAATGCCTTTTTCCCGCCCAATTTTAAACCGCGAATGCAATAATGACAATACGCGACAACTTTTTCTGTTTGAATTTGTGCGCAGTGCTCTTCCATGAGCGATTTTTTTTGTTCGGGCGTGTGTTCTTGAAATAAACCCTGTGCGCCGTATAAAAATCTTTTCGGGGCAAGTTTCGGGTTGCGGGGCGGTTGAGGTTGATACAGCGAATAGCCGCAGAATTTTGTTCGCTCGTGATTTTCGGGCAATTCGACAATTTTAAAGTTCATGCGCCGCAAAAGTTCGCGAGCCGCTTCTTGTTCAGCAAAATTTTCTTTGGAACGCCAACAATCCTGAATCGTAATCGCTTCGCCGTGATAATCGGGATAGGGAAAAGTTTTATCGTCCAAAATGAATTCCCAGAGTGATTCGCGCAAAATTTCGGGGTGCCGCTCCTCGAAAATCGCCGAACAGTTATGACAGATTGAAATCATTGTCGAGCCCGCCGGAAATTTTTCAAAGTGTTTAATTTCCCGCCACTCGTCGCGATAATTTTCGGGCATACGCTGTTCAAACTCGGCGACTTTGTACTTGTCAACACAGCAACGAATTATCGGTATGGAAAATTTTCCGCGCAGATAATCGCAAATTTTTTTGCTGAGCGCGGGTTCTCCTTCCGTGAAGACGCAACCTGCCACATAAAATTTTTGTTCCATAATAAAAGCCACCTAAAATTTTACGTCAAAAGCTCGTCGATTATACGCCCAATCGCCGTCGTCATCTGAAATATTCTACGCCCGCCTCGAACAGTTGTTGATTTTTATTGCCGGGAATATTTTTGCAGACGTATTCGCCAATGCGTTCGGAGTGCCCCATTTTGCCGAAAATTTTCCCGCTCGCGTCGGTAATTCCCTCAATCGCCCACGCCGAACCGTTCGGATTAAAAGGAAGTTTATCAGTCGGAGTGCCGTCAAAGTCGACATATTGCGTGGCGATTTGTCCGTTTTCGGAAAGTTTTTTCAACCAAGCGTCGCTCGCGAAAAATCTGCCTTCGCCGTGCGAAACGGGTATCGAATGAATTTCGCCGATAGAATTTTTTGCAAGCCACGGAGATAAATTGCTCGTGACTCGCGTGCGAACGTATTGGCTGACATGCCGCCCCAAAGAATTATGCGTTAAAGTCGGGGAATCGTCTTCAAGCTCGCGAATTTCTCCATAAGGCAACAAGCCGAGTTTAATTAACGCTTGAAAACCATTGCAAATGCCCAGAATCAAGCCGTCGCGGTCGCGCAGGAGTTTCATAACTTCTTCCGCGATTTTTGGATTGCGAAAAGTTGCCGCGATAAATTTCCCCGAACCGTCGGGCTCGTCGCCGCCGCTAAAGCCGCCCGGCAACATGATAATCTGCGCGGAACGAATTTTTTCAGCCATAACGGAAATACTTTCCTCGACAGCTGAAGGCGTCAAATTTCTGACGATAAAAATTTCGGGAATGCCGCCTGCCTTTTTCCAAACCTTTGCGCTGTCGTATTCGCAATTCGTGCCGGGAAACACGGGAATAAAAATCCGCGGCTTTGCAACTTTAATCTGCGCGGAATAATTTTTATAAGTCCGATAAAGTTCGTCGGGAATTTTTTTAGTGGCGGTGTCGGAGGATTTTTTCGTCGGGAAAATTTTTTCAAGCGGCTCGGCAAGGGTACTTTTTATTTTTTCCACAGAAATGTTTTTGGTGCCAACTGATATAAAAGGCGGGGAAATTGTTTTGCCCAAAAGACGAAAATCCAGCTCCTTAGTCGCTTCGACAATCAAATTTCCGTAGCTCGGCTTGTCTAAATCAAAAATCGGGTTGAGTTGCATAAATCCGATATCGTTGCCAATCGCCATTTTAGAAATCGCCGCCGCAATTCCGCCGCTCTGAACGCTCATTGCAGAAACGATTTTACCGGAACGAATTAACCTGTGAACTTTGGCGAAATTTTTCTTGAGCTCGTCGAATTTCGGGACGCCGTCAAAGTCTCTGGGACATTCGACAAGGTAAACGTTATGCCCCGCCGCTTTGAATTCGGGCGAAATGACTTTTGCCGCGTCGACGACCGCAACCGCAAAACTTACCAAAGTCGGCGGCACATGAAGATTTTCAAAAGTTCCGCTCATGGAATCTTTTCCGCCGATAGCCGCCACTCCGAAATTTTTTTGCGCGATAAACGCTCCCAAAAGCGCGGCGAGCGGTTTGCCCCATTTTTCGGGAACGTCGCCGAGTTTCTCAAAATATTCCTGAAACGTAAGATAAGCCTTTGAATAATCCGCGCCAAGCGCAACTAATTTTGTCAGCGAACTTGTTACCGCTTCAATCGCGCCGTGAAAAGGACTGCGCTCCGAAATTTCCGCGTCAAAGCCGAAAGTCATTGCCGTTGCCGTCGAAGTTTCGCCCGCGCAGGGAATTTTCGCAACCATACCTTCGGCGGGAGTCAGCTGATTTTTTCCGCCGAAAGGCATCAAGACCGTCGCCGCGCCGATTGTCGAATCAAATCGCTCAACCAAACCTTTTTGAAGACAAACATTGAGATTTTCGAGATTTTTAAGCCACGGAATTTCTTTAGCGCGGAGAATTTTTTTCGGAGCCTGAACTTTAACTTTGGCATGACGCTTGACGCCGTTGGTGTCAAAAAATTCGCGGCTTATGCTGACAATTTCAACGCCGCGCCAAGTCATAATCATGCGCCCGCCGTCGGTGACTTCCGCGACTTCATAAGCCTCAAGATTTTCGGCGTCGGCAAGCGCGATAAATTTTTCCGCGTCATTTTTATCCAAAACGACAGCCATACGCTCCTGACTTTCCGAAATGGCAAGCTCGGTGCCGTCAAGCCCGTCATATTTTTTGCGAACGGCGTCGAGATTTATTTTCAAACCCGCGGCGAGTTCTCCGACTGCAACCGCCACGCCGCCCGCGCCGAAGTCGTTGCAACGCTTAATCAATTTCGCGGCTTCGGGATTGCGGAACAGCCGCTGAATTTTCCGTTCCGTCGGAGGATTGCCTTTCTGAACTTCCGCGCCGCTTTTTGTCAATGATTCGGCGGTATGAACTTTACTTGAGCCAGTCGCCCCGCCGATACCGTCGCGCCCCGTCCTGCCGCCGAGCAAAATAACTTTATCGCCCGCGCAGGGACTTTTCCTGATAACGTTTTCGGCAGGAGCCGCCGCAATTACCGCGCCGATTTCCATGCGTTTTGCGAGATAGCCTTCATGATAAATTTC
>CAMNEX010000047.1 GCA_946536825.1 uncultured Selenomonadales bacterium
ACAAGGCTCATTTCCCCGCGAATAACATTCCAAAGTTGCGGCAATTCGTCAAGGCTCGTCCGCCGCAAAAAATTTCCCAACTTCGTAACTCGCGGGTCGTTCGTCAGCTTAAAACTTTCGTCCCATTCGCGCTTGGCTTCGGGATTTTCCGCCAAATATTTTTTAAGTTTTGCTTCGGCGTCGGGAACCATTGTTTGAAATTTATAGCAAGGAAATTTTTTACCCGCCGCGCCAACCCGCTTGTGCGCAAAAATTATTCGTCCGTGATTGTCTATGCCGACCAAAATCGCAATCACCAACAGGACGGGCGAAATCAAAATCCCGCCAAAAATTGTCATCGTCAAATCGAAAATTCTTTTTATCGCCCGATTGTAGGGGCGCGACAAATTATTTCGCAGATTGAGCATTAAAATTTTTTCGCTGAACAGAATCGAAATTTCCGCGCTGGACATTGGCGTCCCGATAAGGTCGGGGATAAACGAAATATTTTTGACGTATGGTTGAATTTTGCTGATAATTTCTTGAAGTTTTTCCTTGCCGAGTCCCGGCGCGGCTATGACGACTGTTTTAACCTTCGCTGCCCGAACGATACTGCGTGCTTCGTCGAAGCCGCCCGCTATCGGGAAATTTTTCGGCAAGTACTTCGAGACGGGCTTGTCGTCGATTATCCCGACGATTTTATATCGATAGCCTAAATCTTCTTGCCAAAATTTTATCAACTTCTCCGCCGTGAGCCCCGCGCCCATTAAAATTATCGGTTCGTAAAAAATATTTCGCCGCTTGAGAAATTTCAACACGACGTAGCGAATCAAGCAAACATTTATCAGCACGAACAGCCCGAACAAAATTATGAACAGGCGCGAAGATTGTTCGCTCGCTTTAAGGAAGTAAATTATAATTATCGACGAAATCCAACCCGCGAAGACCGATTTAAAAATATCGCGCATTGTGTCGACGACCGGTTTCATTTGCCGATAAGTTCGCGATTGTCCGAGAAAAATTAAAAACAGCAACGGCACCGCGCCATAAATGTAAGAATCGGCGTAAATGTAAGTGACGCGGTTCCAAGTGTCGAGTTTGTCGCGCAGAATAAAGGCAAGGTGTTCGCTGAGCACAACGCCCAAATAGTCGAACAGTAAAAATAAAATCGGCGGCGCAACGGAACTTAGAGTCGTCGAATTTTTTTTTGCATAAGGCATGATTTTTTCCTCTTGAAAAATTTTTTTTCTTATTCTAACACAAAACCGCCCGATATTTTTACCGAGCGGTTAATTTTTTTGTCAAAGGAAATATTTTACTGAACGTCGATATTCGTTGTAATTTCACCGTTGCTGACCGTGAACAAAATAAAGTTGGAAAGTGCGCTGTCGTCAGTCGGCGTCACGAACTCGAACGCATAACCGTAATTGCCGTCGCCGAGCGGCTCGTCTTTAACTTCGGGATTTTCGCCGATTGTGAAGGTGTCGACTTCAACCGCAGTAAATTCGCTGTCTTCGCCCGAAATTGTCATGCCGTAATGAATTGTGGTAATTTCATCGCCCTCACGAAGTTTCATAAGGTCGCGGTCGCTCATGCCGTTGTTGTCAATGCCCCGTCTCGCGCCGAGGATATAATATTTTTCGTCCTCATAAACGTAAGCGACAAGCAAATTGCATTCGACGCCGTTAAGTTTAATCGGGATTGAGTAAAGATTATAGCCGTCATTTTCCGCGGTAATCTCGACGTAAACGGGGTGTCCGTCAAGCATGGGCCAAACTGCGCGGAAATTATCCATGAAAGTTCCGTTGTCCCAATCGGCGTTAATATCGGCGTCGCTACCGAGGTAAAGAATTATATCGTCCTCAAGCCCCATGTAAACCAACTGGCAATGGACGCTTGAAAGAGATTCCATTTGCTCGGCATTAAGCTGAACAAAAGCATTGCCGTTGCTGTCCATTTGAACGGGAAAATCTTCCAACTGAGAAATTTGGAAAATATCCTGCCGTTGCGCGGGCGGAGTCGTGGGAATGGGCATTTCCGGAATTTCGGCTTGCTCGACAAAAGATTTTGCATCTTCGGGAAGTTCGCCGTAAATCAGATAGTAGTACAAAAGTTTTTGCGGAAGGGGAGCCGCCTCTTGATTGAGATAATTGACAAGGCTTTGTTCGTCGCCGCTGTAAGAATAGAAACTTGAAAGTCCGCCGCCCTTATCGCGATAAGCTCCATTAACTCTGTAAATAACCGCGCTGTCAATCGCGTTGATTAATCTGTCGGCGGTTTTGGGCAAAATGCCTTTGGTGCCCTTCGCCAAATCGACGAGGTCAACCATATTTGAATAGCCGCTTTGCCTGGTGTTGCCGCCGTAATTTTCGGCGTTGACTGCACCGCGTCCGTAGCTTGAGAAAAAGTTTCTGGGATTTTGAGTAGCCGATTTCAAAGCCTCAAGTCCGAACGCCTCGTAAGCCGTGCGCAGTTCGGGCAATAAATTTAAATCGACAACCGACAAAGTAACGGTATCTTCCAAATCGTATTCGGCGCAGGCGGAATAATAAGTGTCGCAAATGACTTGACCGAGTTTCGCGCCGCCGGTTGCGGGGTTTTCCGTCAAAGCTCCGACCCAACCTGTGTAATTCCAACCGAGTCCGGGCTCAACTTCTTCCGAGCCGACCATAAATTTTGTAAGACCGTCAAGCGTGTTTACAGTGTCGTAAGTGCCCATTAAACACGCGTCGAAGCCGATAATTTCAAAGGGCGGATTATCGGCGGAAGGTTGATGTACGGCGGTAAAGGCGCGGCGAATAGCGTTTAAGTCAAGATAATTTCCCGTGCGCTCGTCAAAACAAACGCCCGCCGCGGAGCCGCCGCCATGATCCCAAAATACAAAAATCCTGTGGTCAGCGGGCATTTGCGCACCGTAATTAATAAAATCCGCCAAAGTATTTGCGTCGCCCATATCGGCATCGGGCAGAGATTCAAGCCGCTGAAGTCCCTCCGAAGTGTAAAGATAACGCTCAATCGCGCTACTCGTTACGATGTTATTTTGCCATTGATTGGTGCCGCCCGTCTGAATCAAAACTTTTATATTGGCGGGAAGTGTGACGTTTAACAATTCTTGAAAATCTGTTGACGCCGCGCCGTAATTCGATTCCAAATCCGTGCCGCATAAATACCAATAAACAAGCCAGGTATCCTCCGCTTTGTAAGTGTCGGTGAAATTCGCCGCCTTTGTTATCGGGGGAGATTTTTCCTTTGCAACGTCGGAGCCGCAAGCCGTCACCGCCAAGGTTATCACGAAGAAAATTGTAAACAGGAAAAAATTTTGAACTGCTCGTCGAAACTTCTGCATTTAGTTCATCTCCTTTGCTAAAAAAAATCGCCCGACACAAGCCGAGCAAAAAAATTTTTATCCGAAATTATTTCTGACCATTGACAAATTTTGCAATAGCTTCGGGATCTTCGGGAGCCCAATACATTTTTCCGTCGGAGCCTTCGACAGCTTTGCAAGTGACTTCCAAAGTTGCCTCTTCGTTGAGCGGGAATTCGTTAATGAAATTATCGATTGACTCAAGCGCGAATTGCTGAAAGTCAGGGCTGGCGTTAAGGTCTTCCGCCGTCAAGCCTTGTTCCAAAAGTTCACTGTAAGCCGCGCCGAGCGCAAGCAAATCTTCGTTGTTACTGGCGACTTCTGCCGCGCCCGCTTGATTGATTGTCGTGGCGGTGAGTTCAACAACGGGATGTTCCTTATCTTCCTTCTTGACGGTCGCTTTCATATCCATTGCCGTGTGAAGTTTTTCAATGTAATTCGCGGTAATGGTCGAGACGCTTTCCTCGTTGAGCGGATATTGGCTGAAGGATTTAACCAACGGCTCAATGATTTGATCTTGAACTTTGTCAATATCGGCTTGCGTCATGCCCGCCGCCGCTTGATTTTCGTCCTCGATAACGCCATAAGCATAAAGTTGCGCGTAGGCAAGAACGGCTTTATCAGCACTGCCCTCAACCGTGACTTCCGCTTTTTGCTCGGCGTCTTTCTTATCGGCATTGGCATCTTTTTTCGCACCGCAACCGACAAGACTGAGCGCGAGTAAAACCGTCAACGCTCCAAACAAAATTTTTCTAAGCATAAAAATTGCCTCCTGTTTATTTTAAATTATTTGTACCGCCGAATTAGTTTTGTCCTCTGATAAAATCTTTGAAGACCTTCAAATCTTTTGGTGCCCAGAGATTTTTTCCGTCGGGACTTTTTATCGCCTCGCAGACAACGTCCAAACTTTTTTCCGGTTTCAGAGGAATGTTATCGATATATTTTTCAATCGCAGTCACTGCCAACTTTTGAACTTCGGCATTATCCTTTAACTGTTCGTCGGTTGCGCCGTCCGCCTTGAGTTGTCCGACCATGCCGATTAAAGCAATAAGCTCGTCATTGCCGATTGCCGCCTTATTCGCGCCGATTTGATCGGGCGGCGTGGTTGTCAGCGTGACGACGGGATTTTTGGCATCATCTTTTTTGAGTTCAACTTTGAATTTTATTTCGTCTTTAAATCTTGAGTAAAATTTTTTCTCGATAGCCGCCGTGCTCGCGTCGTTAAGCGGCGCAATGTCCTTGAAAGAATCGACAAACGCTTCAATCATTTGACCGCGAATATTTTCTTTGTCGGTCTCGGTGAAGCCCGCCGCCGCTAAATTTTCGGAGTCGCCCTTCATGAATATTTCCGCGTAAGCCAAAATCGCTTTGTCGGGACTGCCCGCGATTTTTTCTTCGCCGCCGCAACCCGTCATAATTAAAAGTCCAAATAACATCGCGCAGATCAAAAATTTTTTTAGCATAAAAATTTTTCCCTCCTTCCCGTTCGCCCGCATTATATCAGAAAATCTTGCCGTTGCAATAAATTTTTATCAAAAAAGCCGCCTCGGTTGAGACGACTTTAAAAATTTATCTGATTAAAATTTTGTTATATCGTTCCGACACCGCCGCAATAGGAACAATGTCCGGAGCCGTTGCAATCGGGGCAACGAATTTCTTCATATTCTGCACTATAGCTGTTGTATTCTTCTATGGTACCGCTTCCGTCGCACGTCGAACAATCTCCGGAGCCACCACACTGCCAACAAGTTTCGGAGTCGTCGGAATAACTTCGCGCATTAACTAAAACCGGAACAGCAACAGCGAACATGAGCAATACGAGCAGGACGCTCAAAAATTTTTTCATAGAAAGCACTCCTTAATAATTAGTTATTCTCTTCGAGAACTTTTCTGAGATCTTCCGGAATGGTGCCGTCGTTTTCATTGTACAATTCTTCGCCGTATATTTCTTTAAATTGCTTCTCAAAATCTTCCCATTTTTTATCAAAATCTTTTAAAGCTTGTTCGCCAAATTGCGCTACAAACATTTCATCGATTTTATCGCCGGTATAATTGTTATCACAGATTGTAGGAAGACCGTTTTCAAGTGTGAAGTACACGAGTTGAGATGAACCGTTCATGCCGCCAATCGGATTAACAAGCTCAAACATGTAAGCGTAAAGACCGGCGTCGGGCAGAATTTGATTCTTGATTTCGGGTTCTTGCTCGCGAATATTTATAGCTTGATCGCTCGTATAAATGTTAAAGAAGCCTGTATTTGCAAAAGCCTCCATAATTTTTTCCAAATCAGCATTTGAGACTTTCAAAGAGCCTTCCCTATAATCTTTAATGAATTTAACAAATGACGGGTTAAAGGCGAGTTCAAGCGGAATATCCAAGACATAGTACAAAGGTTTTATGACATCGCCTGCGTTGAGTCCGCGAATTTCGCCATTTACGGCACTCGGCGAAAACATGGTATTTGAGAGGTTTTTAGCTTCCGGGTCGCTACCTTCAACCATGGGGCGTGCGCCGATAATCGAGAATTTTTCTTCAGGATACTCGCAAGATATTAACAAATTGTATCCTTTATCGTTCAACATAATCGGAATAGAATAAAGTTCCGAGCCGCTAATATTGTTGCCGTTTTCGTCCTTTGTGGTTGCTTCGGAATCTACTTGGACATAAACAGGTTGTCCGTCAATCGTAATCCATTTGCCGCTAAACGCGCTCTCGAAAATTCCGTTTTTCCAATCGGCGTTTACTTCGGTGTTGCCGCCCAAGAATATCAAGCGCATAAGCGGGAAGTCGGCATTGCCTGCCATGCGAACTAATGCTATTTGGCAACGGACAGCAGATACACGTTCCATTTGTTCTTGCGTGAGTTCAAGCACAGCAGAATTTCTGTCTTCGTCAGGATAAGATTGCAAATTGCGCAAGTCAGAAAAATCAAAGAAACCGCCTTGAGTGTTTTCGGGATTAAGGGCGTTGGTTCCTCTGCGAGAATTGATAGCCGCGCCGCTTGAAGTTGAATAATTTTTACCCTTACTTACTTTAATCATGTGTCTGTAAAGCTCTTTTTGCGACATTGGAGCTAAGCCGGCTTCTGCTAATTCTTCGTAAATATCAAAACTCTCAAAGCTGGGAGAATAATATGTTGAAAGTCCGCCGCCTTTTAAACGATCTGAACCGCGGTGCTGATAAATAACGGCTCCATTTTTATTTTCGCCGTCCAATGCGTCAATCACGTCGTCACAAGCTTGCTTAAGGCTTGCGCTCAATCTGTTGTTAGTTTGATTAAGCCTTTGCGAGAACGAAAAAGAAGTTTTGGTATTTTCCGCAATGTTTTTCAAATCTACCATAGCGAGACCATATTGTTCAACATTTCTTGGGTCGGAGTTTGTGCTAAAACTGGTGATGAAACTATACGGTCTTTGGAAAGATTGTGCGTAAGTCAAAAGTTCCTTTCCGAAATTTTCGTAAGCCGCTTCCAATTTGGGCATCCTGGAAATATCGACAAGAGATATTGTCAAAGTGGCGAATTTCCTATTTCTTATTGTGTCGTCCTTATAGGTGTCGCAAATAATGCGTCCGAAATTTTCAGCGTTCATTGTCGGATTATTGGAAAGTTGCTCAAGCAAACCCGTGTATTCAAACATTACATGTCCCCAAATGGATTCTTGCGAGGCAACCATATAACGCGCAGTTCCTTCGAGAGCTACCGCCGTTTCATAGGTTGACATTACGCACGTATCAAAAGCAACTACATCGAAAGGCGGGTTTTGAGGAGAATCCCCCAAAACTTCTTTAAAGGCGTCGCGCATGTCTTTTAATTCAAGCATACGAGCGTACTCGGTAACAGGTAGATCCGGCTCAACTGTGAAAGCGTCCGCGCAAACCCCATATAAACTTCCGCCACCATGATCTACAAATATAAAGACTCTGTGAATTTTAGCAGGGTCGTCGTAAAGGATTTCTTCCATTTTTTGACCATAGTGCAAGAAATTAACCAAAGATTCCTTAGAACTCATTTCTGTAGCGTCCGGAATTGACATTGTGGCAGTAATGGGAGTGAGTGGTTCAAGCGGCGTCCAGTCGCGATTATTTATGTCGTAAAGATAATGTCCGATTTTGCCGTTGTTGGGTTTAAATTTTTCGTGTCCCCAAACTCTTGTTCCGCCGGCTTGCATTAAAAGCTTTACTTTGTCGGAAGATAAATTAGCTTTTTCAACCTCGCGAATACAGCGCGTCACGTCGCCCGGTCTCCACGGATTGCCCGGAACAATTCTGTCCGATTCAATATCGGTGCCGCAGACGTACCAATAAATAAGCCATTCGTCATTTTTTTCGACGGCGGGTTGAATTGGCGTTTGCACTTGTGGTGGTTCAACAGGCGTCTGGTCTTGAATCTCTACGGTCGGTTGCTCTCGGTGCTGAACGGGATTTTGTGCTTGAAAATTCTCCTCGATAGGCAAAACCTTTTCGGGGCGTCCGTTGCCGTTGCCGACGGAGCCGGCGTCGCGAGCCGTGTACTCGAATTTGTCCGCGTCGAAAGTCCCGGACAAAGACTCAATCGCCTTGTCGGAACTTTGGTCGGGCTTGACAGCCTCAACATTAATCGGCAGGCAGAATACCGCCGCCAAAGTAGCCACGGCGACAATCATTCGCTTAAACATTTCCTCATCTCCTTATCTGGAAAAATTTTTTTGAATATTATTCATAATAATGGGTAATATTTTTCTTGTCAATTTTTATTTGAAGAAAATTTCTTTCTCTGATATAATTCCAAAAAATTTTCAGAAAGGAGGAATTTTGGTGGTTGCTGAAAAAAATTTTGTTCATCTGCACGTCCACACCGAATACAGTTTGCTTGACGGCGCGGCAAGGATTAATGACTTACTCGACGCCGCAAAAAATTTCGGCATGAATTCCATTGCCATAACGGATCACGGCACAATGTACGGTATCATTGATTTTTATAAAGAGGCAAAAAAGCGCGGCATTAAACCGATTATCGGCTGTGAAGTTTACGTCGCGCCGGAATCGCGTTTCGACAGAAAAAAGATTGAAGGCAAAAAAAATTCACATTTGGTTTTGCTTGCCGAAAACAACACCGGTTATAAAAATTTGATAAAGCTGGCGTCGCTTGCGGGCATCGAAGGTTTTTATTATCGTCCGCGTGTCGACAAAGATATTTTGCGTAAATATCACGAGGGAATTATCGCGCTCAGTGCCTGCGTCGCCGGAGAAATTCCGCGGGCGATTCGCCATGATAATTTTTCTCTCGCGAAAGGACTTATCAAGGAGTACGTTGAAATTTTCGGGCGGGAAAATTTTTTTTTGGAAATACAAAATCACGGACTCGATAGCGAAGAAAAAATTCGCGCCGCGCTGAAAGTTTTTTCTGCCGAATTTAATATCCCGCTCGTGGCAACTAATGATTCGCATTACGTCCGCCGCGAAGACAGCGAATTTCATGACTTGTTGCTCTGCATTCAGATGAATAAAACCATTCATGACGACAAAAGGCAGAAATTTTCTTCGGATAATTATTATCTGAAGTCGGCGGAGGAAATGCGCGAACTTTTTTCCGACACGCCTGAAGCTTGCGACAACACTTTGAAAATCGCCGAACGTTGCAACGTGACCATTGATTTTGGAAATTTTCAAATGCCCGAATTCCCTTTGCCCGAAGGCTACAACGACGCCGATTATCTGCGCGATTTATGTTATAAAAAAATTCCCGCCCGCTACGAAATTTTGACGGACGAGATTAAGACGCGGCTCGACTACGAATTGAAAATTATTCATGACATGGGTTACGACGGATATTTTTTAATCGTTTGGGACTTCATGAATTTTGCGCGGCAGAAAAAAATTCCCGTCGGACCGGGGCGCGGCTCGGCGGCGGGGAGTTTAGTCGCTTATGTTTTGGAAATTACCGAACTCGACCCGCTGAAATATAATTTGCTTTTTGAAAGATTTTTAAATCCCGAACGCGTCACGTTGCCGGATATTGACGTTGATCTTTGCTATATTCGCCGCGACGAAGTTATTGCTTACGTTCGCGAACGCTACGGCGCGGAGCATGTCTCGCAAATCGTGACTTTTGGGACGATGGCTGCCAAGGCGGCAATTCGCGACGTCGCTCGCGTTTTGGATATATCTTTTGCAGAGAGTTCCCGAATTGTAAAAATGATTCCCAACGTCCTGAACATCACGATTGACGAGGCGTTGAAAAAATCCAACGACCTGCGCGGCGAATACGAAAACAACCCCGAATCGAGGCGGATTATAGACTTTGCAAAAAAATTGGAGGGGCTTCCGCGTCATTCGTCGGTACATGCGGCGGGCGTCGTCATTTCAAAGTTGCCGCTCGACGAAATTGTTCCATTGCAAATTTCAAACGGCGCAATCATCACGCAATACGATAAAGACAAAATAGAAGAGCTCGGACTTTTGAAAATGGATTTTCTCGGCTTGAGGACGTTGACGATCCTAGACGAAGCTTTGACGAATATAAAAAAATCACGCGGCATTGAGCTTAAAGCGTCACAAATACCGCTACGCGACGCGGCAACGGCAAAAATGCTTACGGCGGGCGACACGGGCGCGATTTTTCAAATGGAATCGCCCGGCATGACGGCTTTGGTTAAAGAACTTCAACCGGAATGTTTTGAGGATTTAATTCCGACAGTCGCGCTTTATCGCCCCGGTCCTTTGGGTTCGGGCATGGTGGAAGATTTTATCGCGGGAAAACACGGACGAAAAGTCACGAATTATTTGCACCCGAAACTTGAACCGATTTTACAAGAAACGTTCGGCGTAATTTTGTATCAGGAACAAGTTATGCAAATAGTTCAAACGCTGGCAGGCTTCACGTTGGGGCAGGCGGATTTATTGCGGCGGGCAATGAGCAAAAAGAAGGCAGAAATTTTGCTCGCGCAGAAGGAAAATTTTTTGCGCGGTTGCGAATCAAACGGCGTCGAAAAAAATTTGGCAGAAAAAATTTTTGAGCTTTTAACTCACTTCGCGGATTACGGCTTTAATAAATCGCATTCGGCGGCTTACGGCTTGTTGGCATGGCAGACGGCGTATCTTAAAGCGAATTATCCCGCGGAGTATTTGGCGGCGGTTATGTCGGACACAAACGACAGCGAAAAAATTTCCGCTTACATTGAACTTGCGCGGCGGACGGGAATAAAAATTTTGGCTCCCGATATAAATTTGAGCGCGGCGCAATTCACGGTTACTGACGGGGCAATTCGCTTCGGGCTGGCGGCAATAAAAAGCGTCGGCGAAGTCGCGACGGAAAATATCATCTACGAGCGCGAAAATGGCGGGAATTTTAAATCGCTTGCAGATTTTTGTTCCCGCGCAGATTTAAAAAATTTTACGCGACGTGCTCTGGAGAATTTAATAAAATGTGGCGCGTTCGACAGCATTGACAAACGGCGTACTGCCCTTTTGGAGTCGCTGGAAGCTACGCGGGCAATTTGCGCGAAAATTCATCAGGATTGGAGGAGCGGCGCGATAAGTCTTTTCGGCGAAGAAGATTTTACGGAGCCCGTTATAAAAATTTCAAACGTTGTTGAACGCTCCAAAAAAGAAATTCTCGCGTGGGAAAAGGATACGCTCGGTTTTTACATTTCCGGTCACCCGCTTGAAACTTTCCGCGAAAAATTTTCCAATCTGACGACGAGTAAAGAAATTAACAGCGGCAAATTTCTCGGCAGGCGCGTCAAAGTCGGCGGGATTATCACGGACGTGCGACAAACTACGACCAAGCGCGGCGACACAATGGCTTTTCTCAAGTTGGAGGATTTTTACGGCGTCATTGATATTACGCTTTTCCCGAACGTTTTTTATCAGACAATGAAAATCGCGCTGATTGAAGAAATTGTCGTCGTTGAAGGGCGCATCGACAATCCCGGCGATACATTTCAGCTTTTGGCAAACAGCGTCATGAGCGCGGAAAATTACGAGGCGGATTTTTGGTTGACGATTCCCGCACAACTTGAAAAATCTTCCACGTTTGATAAACTAAAAAAAATTTTTAAAGATCACGCAGGCGGCAGTCGAATTTTTTTAAACAGATACGGCGAATGGCAAAGAATTAATCCGAGAATTTCCGACAGCCCCGCTCTGCGCGAAGAATTAAAATTTTTATTGGGCAAAGAAAATATTCGTTTGTATTGAGGAGAGATGTAATTGAACTTGAAAAAATTTTTGGCGACGATAATTTCAACGACAATGATTTTCGTCGGCGCGAAGGCGGGGGCGGTCGGAATGCCTGCGTCCGAACTCATGCGCCTTGACGAGGCTCCGCGCGGAGAAGTTGCTCGTCCCATGCAACAAACGCTGACTTCCGAAAATTCTGGGCTCAATCCGGGTTATTCGGTAACTCCGATTCAAAATACAAGACCGGTTGCCCCCGACGACGTTTTGCCGCAAGTGACGGCAACGGCGGCTATCGTCATTGAGGCTTCCACGGGACACGTCCTTTACGAACGCAACGCGGATCAAAGAATGTTCCCTGCCAGTACGACAAAAATGATGACGCTGATAACCGCGCTCGAAGGCAATAACCTTGACGAAATTGTCACGGTCGGACCGGGAGCTTACAACGCGGAAGGCTCAACGCTTTGGCTTGATGTCGGAGAAAAAATTCCGCTCGGCGATTTGCTTTACGGCATGATGTTAATTTCGGGCAATGACGGCGCGATTGCCATTGCGGAACATTGCGGCGGAAACGTCCCCGATTTCGCCGCCCGCATGACGCAAAGGGCGCAGGAACTCGGCGCGACAGGAACAAATTTTACAAATGCGAACGGCTTACCCGATCCAAATCACTACACCACGGCTCGCGATTTGGCGATTTTGGCGGCGCATGGTTTTTCCCTTCCGCATTTTGAAGAAATTGTCAGCGCGAAGGAAGTTTCTTTCCCGTGGATTCACGATGCCACAAAACTTTTGCGCAATGAAAATCAAATGCTGTGGTTTTATCGCGGTTGCAACGGCGTCAAGACAGGCTACACCGACGCGGCGGGGCGTTGCCTTGTGACTTCTGCCAAACAAAACGGCGTTCAATTAATCGCGGTTATCTTGGACAGTCTTTACATTTGGAACGATTCAATTTTCATGCTCGATTACGGATTCAGCCGCGTTTCGTCGCAAACGTTGATTAAGCCGGGCGAAGTCGTCAAAACCTTGCCGATAACTTCGGGGCGGCGCAAGTCAATGCAAGTCAAGACGGCGGGCGAAATAATTATGCCGGTCTTTGAAGGCGACGATAACGCTTATGAAATTGTTTACGATTTGCCCGAAATTTTAACCGCGCCGATAAAGAGCGGCGAGGCAATCGGAAAAATTCGCGTTATTTTGCCCGACGGACAGGAGGCGGCTTCGGTTGACGTCGTCACGACGCTTGATGTTGAGCAGAAATCTTTTTTCAGATTGGTATTGAATAAAATTCGCGGCTTCTTCGCTTAAGGAGGAATTCTTTTTGGAAAGACGCGGCTTGATAATCGTGCACACGGGCGACGGCAAAGGAAAAACGACGGCGGCATTGGGTTTGGCGTTGCGGGCGTTCGGCGCGGGGCTGAAAATTTTAATTTTGCAATTCATAAAGGGCAGAAAAAAATCCGGCGAACTCAACGCGCTTGAAGTTTTGAAAAATTTTTCGCCGACAATCGAAATCAAACAATGCGGGCTCGGCTTCATAACCAAAGAAAATTTCGACGAACAAAAAAAATCTGCGCGGGCGGCAATAGAACTCGCGCAGGCAGAAATTTTATCGGGCGCATGGGATTTAATCATTTTGGACGAAATAAATTACGCGGCGAAATTCGGCTTGATTGACGCGGCGGAAATTTTGGAGCTGATAAAAATTCGTCCGCCGCAAATGCATTTAGTTTTCACGGGGCGCGACGCCCTGCCCGAACTAATCGAAGTCGCCGACCTCGTCACGGAAATGAAATTAATCAAGCA
>CAMNEX010000048.1 GCA_946536825.1 uncultured Selenomonadales bacterium
CGTAATAGTAAAGCGATATGACCGTCCGCTCCTTTTGCGGCAGACGTTCAATCGCCTTTGCCAATGTCTCCTTAAGCTCAAAAAATTCCGTTGAATTCGCGGGATTTGTGTCGACGGCTTCAGCAACGTCCGTTTTTAAATATTCCTCCAGCGGAATAATCGTCGCCGAATTGCATTGCCCGATAAGCGTTTGAAGTTCTTCAACCGAAATTCCCAACGCCGCTGCCAATTCCTTATCCGTCGCTGAACGTCCCAACTCTGTCTCCAATTTGGAAACGGTTTGTTCGTATTTGCGAATTTTTTGGCGCATTGTGACGGGTATCCAATCTTTTGAGCGCAGATAATCCAAAATCGCACCGCGAATTCTCACACCCGCATAAGTCTCGAATTTTATATTTCGCGTAACGTCAAAGCGGTCAATCGCGTCGAGCAGTCCGAAAAAGCCGCTACTCAAAAGGTCGTCCCTGTCCAAATGCGGCGGCAGACTCACTGCCAATCGTCCGCAAATGATCTTGACGAGTTGCAAATAATTTTCGGCGATCTCATTTCGCAATTCAACAGATTTTGTTTCCTTGTATTTGAGCCATAATGCCGTCATATTTTTTTGTTTCGCGTCACTTTCCATAGTCAATTCACCGCCCCCTTGCGCCCGCGTCTTAAAAATTTTCAGCTTTGATTCGAGACGCCGTTAAAATCCATTGGCTGAAAAATATCTTCGGTTGTAGTCTCTTTTGAAATTTCCTCATCGTCCTCGTGAAGGTATTCTTCCCTGTTAAAGTTTTCGGCAGTTTCCTCAAGGGGCGCGTCGTCCACGAAATGTTCCAATTCCCTGTCGCTTTTGAAAATCGCGTATTCTTCGCCGCCCATTATGAGAATAAAACAAGCCAGGCAAGTATAAGAAAAGGCTGAAAAAGCACGTGACGCTATAGTTTCCGAGCGCACGAAATCACTTGTCAGCCCCGATATGAGTACGATAAACAATGAGACCAGACCGACTGCCAGTGAAATTAGCACTCTTTTGACAGGCATTATATCTTCCAAATAATTATATAGTTCTGTCACAGTCTCTAACACCTGATTCAAATATCTTTTTCGCCGCGGTCAATAGTTTTCACTTTATAGGAACCAGTCGCCAAATCTATTGAAACCGTCCGCCCGTAAGTGCCGCCCGTGTCCTCGGCGATAACTCTTATTCCGTTTCGTCTCAAAATTTGTTTGCAACTTTCGGCATTGCGGTTGCCTACCTTCATAATGTCGGTTGCATTGGAAAAAGCGAACATCTGCGCACCGCCCGCGATTTTGGCAACGAGGCGCGATTTTGAAGCTCCGAGCGCAACCACGTCATTAATCATGAGCGGAATACCCGTATCGGCAAATTTCGCGGGATTGTCGCTTGCTCTTGCCTGTGTGCTGTCGGGCAACATGATATGCAAAAGCCCGCCGACTTTTTTTTGCGGATCGTAAAGCGAAACGCCAATACAGGAGCCCAAACCGTAACTTATCAGCTTGGACGGACTGCGACCGACTTTGTAATCAGCCATACCTACCTTGATGAGGTCTGCCATAATTATTCAACTCCCACTGCTTTAACCAGCGTGCCCAGCGAACCGGGATCTGGCACGAGGAAAAAGTGTCCGTTTATGCTGTCATCTTCTGCCAAGAATTTTGTTTCTATAACCATTGCGCGGTCGCCCATTTGCCCCAACTGAAGCACTACGATATTTAAAATTGCGCCTGCCATGTCCATTGCCAAAGACGGTATCGACGGCAACATTGAGATATTTGTAAAGTGGGAAAAGGCATTAAGGTAAGAGCCCGAAAGGATATTGCCGACTTCTTTTATTGCCGACACGCTCATTTCGTCAAGTTCCTGTGTAGTGCCGTGCGGTTTGCCCATTAAATCATCAGCGAGATAAAAAGCATTTTCTTTGGGCATAAGGAAAAGGATACTGCCGGGAGCTTTGCCGTAAACGCGCAGAAATACTGCGACGATAATTGAATCGGGACCGCCGACAAGGTCGGGAACATCTTCAATCGGGATAATAGAAACTCTCGGAACGTTCATATCGATTTTCTTGTTGACAATCTGCGAGAGAGCTGTAGCCGAATTACCTGCGCCAATGTTGCCGATTTCGCGCATTGCGTCGAGTTGCGCCGGAGTCAAATCAAATTCATCAATCATCTTAATAACACCTCTTCTAATTTACATTTTGCGATAAAAATTTTAGCTTATACCGATAATTTCTTCAAGATTGAGCATGGTGACAAGTCGCCCGTCAATGTTGCCTATGCCGCTTAAGAATTTTTCCATAGCCCTATCGCTGACAGTTTTTTTCGGGTCGACGAGTTTGGAACGAATTGTCAAAACTTCCGTCACGGCGTCAACCAACATGCCGACTTGCAAATCGCCGACGATAACCGTAACAATTCTGCTTAAAGACGTGTACGGAGTTTCCTCCAATCCTAGACGCTTTTTTAAATCGATGACGGGCATGACCGAGCCGCGCTGATTGATAACGCCTTTTATAAAACTCGCCGAGAAAGGCACTCTCGTTATACCGACCAAATTGCGAATTTCCTGTACGTGAAAAATATTTACGCCGTATTCTTCATCGCGCAGTTTAAACGCGACAACTTGCATTGCTATAACTTCTTCGTCTTCGTCGCCCAAAGCGGGTTTATTCGCCACGCTGTCTTTAGCCATAAAATTTCATCCCCCTTTTTAACAATTAGGAGTTAGGAATGAAGTTATAATTCCTAAATTCCTAATTAAGCATGGTCGCCACGTCGAGAATAAGCGCAACGCGGCCATCGCCGAGCACCGTCGCGCCCGAGAACATTTTCAAGCCCATGAACAAATTGCCTAGAGTTTTTATAACAATTTCCTGTTGCCCGATTAATTTATCGACGACAATGCCCGCCTTTGAATCGCCCGCGTGCACAACGACGACGAATAATTCATGCGTATCTTTCACATGCGGAACCATTAAAGTTTCTTCCATGCGGATTATCGGAATAATTTCGCCGCGCAGGACGATAACTTCATTGTTTTGAACTGTGCGAATATCGGTCGGCTGGACACTTAATGTGCTGTCGATTGAGGCGAGCGGAATGGCGTACATTTCGTTTTGAACTTGTACCAACATTGCTTGAATAATCGCCAAAGTCAGCGGCAATTTGATTTTGAAAACGGAGCCTTCGTTTACATGCGTCTCAACGTCGACTTGTCCGCTTAAAGATTCAATTTTGCTTTTGACAACGTCCATACCGACGCCGCGTCCGGAAATATCGCTGATTTTTTCTGCGGTTGAAAAGCCGGGCAGGAAAATAATTCTTACGGCGTCCGCGTCGTCCATTGAGTCGACTTCTTCTTGCGTGAAAAGTCCTTTCTCAATAGCCTTGCGACGAATAATATCCGCGTCAATGCCTTTGCCGTCGTCAGTAACCATTATGACGACGTTGTTACCTTCGTGGCGGGCGATTAAGCCGACTTCGCCGACGCGGGGTTTACCTTTAGCCTCGCGCTCGTCGGGCATTTCAATTCCGTGGTCAAGGGAATTTCTCAAAAGGTGCATAATCGGATCGCCGATTTCGTCGATAACCGTGCGGTCAAGCTCGGTGTCCTCGCCCTCGATTGTCAGATTAATTTCCTTGTTAAGTTCTTTTGTAACGTCGCGAACCATGCGCGGGAAACGGTTAAAGACTTGGCTGACGGGAACCATGCGGACTTTCATGACGATATTTTGAAGGTCGGTCGTCACGCGATCCATTTGCTCCAAAGTCTCTGTGAGTTCGGAAAGCCTGTGTGTTTGTCCTATTTGCTCAAGGCGAACTTTATTTATAACAAGCTCGCCCATTAAATTCATAAGCGTATCGAGTTTATCAATATCAACGCGGACGGATTGTCCCGCATGACTTTTCTTTTGAGCCGCCGCATTACCGCCGCCGCCCGGTTTTTGTTGCGTATTTGTCGGAGCTGAGGATTTTGAAACGGGTTCGGGCGCGGGAGTTGTTGCCATTGCTGTGGAAGTTGATTTTTGTTCGGCAACAGGCGCGGGCGTCGGAGCGGGCGCGGAAGTTGCGCCGCCACTGATTTTTATAACTTGCGTTTCGGCGTTTTCAATTTCCGAAACGCTCATAACTGCATCGTGAATAACATCTTCGTCTGAAACCGTGACCAAAATTACTTCAAAGGAGCGTTCAAAAGCTTCCTGCTCCAATTCTTCGGCGGGCGGAATTGTGCGGATAACTTCGCCGACTTCTTCCAACGCGTTCATTACCATGTACGACCGCGCAGATTTCAAAAGGCAGGATTCCGACAGCGTAACTTTCAAATAAATTCCGTGCATTCCGGTTTTCGCGGCTTCGGTGATAAGATTTTTTTCCGTATCGGACAATTCAACTGGAAGATCGCCGGAAACTTCAACGGGCGCGGCGTTGGGAGTTTGAACAGCGGGAGCTGACGCAGTATCCGCCGCAGGCTTTGCTGGTGCGTTTTCGCCGTGCATAATCGCGCTTAATTTTGCAACCAAATCCGATACATCGATAAGATCTTCAGGGTCGCCGTTTGCCACGTTGTTAATCATTTGCTCCAGCGAGTCAATACACTTGAAAAGCGTATCGATAATGTCGCCGGTTACCGCCAACTGCTCCTTGCGCAACATGTCGAGGACATCTTCCATTTCGTGAGTAAGCTCGGCGATTTTGTTATATCCCATAGTCGCCGACATGCCCTTTAACGTGTGCGCATTTCGGAAAATTTCATTGAGTATGGACAAATCCTCGGCGTTATCTTCCAAGCCGAGCAAACCGTCATTTAGCGATTGCAAATGTTCTTTCGACTCGTCGAGAAACATATCCATGTATTGATTGGTTTCCATCTAAATTCCTCCTTTGTAAGGGAAGTGGGAAAAGGGAAACGGGAAAATTTTTTGCCAATCCCTTATATTTTTTCCTTTTCCCTAAGTTTCGTAATCATTGAATTAAGCATACGTTCAATTTCTTTAAGCAATGGCAATGTCGAATTAATATCTTTTTGTGCTAAATAGTTCAGTCTTATACAAAGCCTTTTGCCAAACAATTAACTCTTTATAATGCATAGCTCAAAACCTCTTATCCCTTCTTCCTTTATCTCCTAACCGCGTCAACAATGGCTTCGGCAATTTTATTTAAAGGACGAACTTCGTCGGCAAGCCCCGCGTCAACCACCGCTTTGGGCATTCCATAAACAACGCAACTGTTTTCATCTTGAGCGATAGAATAACCTCCTGTTGCCTTGATTTTTTTCATGCCCTCGCAACCGTCCGCGCCCATGCCCGTCATTATGACCGAGACTAAATCCCTGCCGAATTGCGCGGCAGAATCAAACATGACATTTACCGCGGGGCGATGATTCCCTACGGGCGGTTCTTGACTTAAAATAATTTTCCGTTCGCCGCCAATGGCAGGAGCAATTCGCAAATGATAATTTCCGGGCGCAATGTACACTTGCCCCGGTTTTATAATTTCGTCGTTTTCCGCCTCCTTGACCGCGATTTCACTAATTGAATTTAATCTGTCCGCTAAAGACTTCGTAAAACCTGCGGGCATGTGCTGAACAACTACGACGCCGCAGGGAAGGTTGCCCGGCAGGCGCGTAATAACCGCTTGCAGTGCTTGCGGACCGCCCGTTGAAGTCCCGATAGTCACTAGCTTTTTACCCGTACCGGGAATAATTTTCCTGACAGGCGCGGTTGTATTCGGGACGCGATTAATCGTCGGCTTTTGCCCCAAAACAAGTCCCGTTCTGCGTTTGACTTCAATTCGACGCGTGGCGGGCTCCTCAAAAGAAGGTTTCGGCTTGTAGACGAGTGGCTTATTTGCGGCGGCTGAAAGATTTTTTCTGGCGTGAGCCTTTGCCGCCAATCGGCACTTCGATAAAATTTCGTCCTTTATCGTGTCGATTTTTGAAATGGCTCCGCCCGCCTTGCTGACAAAATCCACTGCGCCCAGCGCAAGTGCGCGGATAGTTTCGTTCGTTCCCTTTTGAGTGGCGGAACTTATCATGACGACGGGCAACGGGCATTGTTCCATGATAATTGCCAATGCGTCAAGCCCGTTCATAATCGGCATGATAACATCCAGCGTCAAAACGTCGGGTTGAAATCTTTTTACCTTCTCAATGGCGTCTTGACCGTTCACCGCCGTGCCGACAACCTCGAAGTCGCTTTGACCTTTGAATAAATCAGAGAGGACTTTTCGCATAAAAGCCGAGTCATCAGCAATTAAAACACGAATCACTTTGGACGCCTCCCTATGGCTGAAAATTATTTTACGTTTTCGGCTCGCGCCGTCAACCGTTTCAAAACAATTATTGGCTAATATTCGCCCGACTTGCTAAAGTTCCTTCATTGCCGCAAAAAAATTAACCGCTTGAAAATTTCCTCAAGCGGAAAAAATTTTTCGTTCATTTAGTAATCATATCCAAAATTTTTTATGCGTAGTCAATGTCAATGCGCCCGCCGCCGCGAGCCAATCTCTCGGCAAGTTCGGGATCCATTTTATCTGCAAGCGTAAGTTTCTTCGGAGCCGCCGCGTAAATCGGGAGGCGGTGTTTTATGAACTGCGTGTCAATATTTCCCGTGCAGAACCATTCGTCGTCAAGAATTTGCTGATGAAGCGGGACCGTCGTTTTGACAAAGTCATCTTCGCCCTTTAGCATGAATTCATTTAAAGCGCGCCGCATGATTCTTATTGCGTCGCCGCGTGTCCTGCCGTGCACAATCAGTTTTGCAATCAACGAATCATAATAGGGTTCAATCGACAAGCCCGCCGTGACGCCGCTGTCAAATCTTACACGCGGTCCGGAAGGCTCATGCAGGAATTCGATTTTGCCCGGCGTCGGCATAAATTTTCTGTCGGGGTCTTCGGCATTTATTCTGCACTCAATCGCGTGTCCGGTGAATTTTATATCTTCCTGCGTAAAGTTAAGCGGCTCGCCCGACGCCACGCGAATTTGAGTTCTTACCAAATCAATGCCCGTGACGGCTTCTGTTATGCCGTGTTCGACCTGTATGCGCGGATTAATTTCCATAAAATAAAATTCGTTCGTCGCCAAGTCCAGCAAAAATTCAACAGTGCCTATGTTGGAGTAATGGACGCTTTTAGCCGCCTTGACCGCCAATTTGCCGACGCGCTCGCGCATTTCGGGCGTCAAAGCAATGGACGGAGATTCTTCCAAAAGTTTTTGGTTGCGGCGTTGAATAGAACATTCGCGCTCGCCCAAGTGAATTACGCTACCGAAATTGTCAGCGACGACTTGAACTTCGATATGCCGCGAATGCTCAATGTAATGTTCAAAATAAAATCTGTTGTGCTCAACGTCGACAAGCCCCAACACGTGACGAAGTTCTTCCTCACTGCGGACAATGAACATGCCCTTGCCGCCGCCGCCCGATACCGGTTTTAAAATCACGGGATAGCCGACTTCTGCCGCCGCTTTAATCGCCATTTCGTTATCCGTCAAAGGCTCGGAGCCCTTCGCCATGGGAATTCCCGAAGGAACCATTGACGCCCGCGCCGCGTCCTTATCGCCGACGAGTTTAATTGTTTCGGGCAAGGGACCAATCCACGTCATGCCCGCATCAACGACCATTTGCGCGAAGTCCGCATCTTCCGACAAAAATCCGTAGCCGGGGTGAACTGCGTCCGCTTCGGTAGTTTTTGCCGCCTCGATTATCGATTCTTTGTTGAGATAGCTGTCGAAAGCGTCCTCTGTGCCAACGCGATAATGAACATCCGCCAGTTGCGTGTGAAGTGCTTCTTTGTCGGCATCGGAATAAATCGCCACTGTCTCAATTCCAAGCTCTTGACAGGTGCGAATGACGCGCACGGCAATTTCGCCGCGGTTTGCAATCAGAATTCTTCTAATCATAAATTTACCTCTCTTGCTCAAAACAAAAAAATCGATATGATTTATTTTACCATACCGAAAATTTATTTCAATGCGCCGGTCGATTATTTTAAAAAATTTTCTTTGACGCTTGAGAAAAATTAATTCGTCAAAATTTTTTCAAGCAGAGCCTCGCAACCGATAAGACAATCTTTATAAGTTGCGGCGTAGTCGTCGGTATACCACGGGTCGGCAACGTCGCGATGTTCGCCGGCAAAATCCATAAGCAAGAAAATTTTTTTATCGGGATCTCCGCCGCAAATTTCTTTCATGTCGAAAACGTTGGAGCGATCAAGCCCGATTAGAAAATCAAATTTTTTGTAGTCACTTTCAAGCAAAAGTTTCGACGTTCGCCGCGTGAACGGAATATTATTTTTTTTGAGCTCGCGAGCAGTGCCTTCTGACATGGGCGTCCCTACCGAAGGATGACAGCCCGCCGATTCAATCAGAAAATCTTCGAGACCTGCGCGGGCGATTAAATTTTTCATGACGAATTCCGCCATAGGCGAGCGGCAAATATTCCCGAAGCAAACGAAAATAATTTTTGTCATAGATTTTTCCTCCACTAAAACAAATTTCTGTCGCTATGATAATGCCGGAAAAAATAAAGTCAAATTTTCCTTTGCCGATTGTCGGTTGCGCAATCTTTCTTTTGTGCTATACTGAAAAAAATACTATTCACATTGAAAACATTTTATGGAGGGAAATTTTAATGGCAACGATAATTGCGCCGTCGATACTCTCGGCGGACTTCGCGCACCTTGCCGAAGAAATTAAAAAGGTTACGGACGCGGGCGCGGAATATGTTCATGTTGACGTTATGGACGGGACTTTTGTCCCCGAAATAACAATCGGCGCGGGCGTGGTCAAAAGCTTGCGCAAAATTACCGACGCGGTTTTGGACGTTCATTTAATGGTTGAGCACCCCGAAACGCAGATTGAAAGTTTTGCCAAGGCGGGCGCGGATATTATAACTTTCCACGTCGAGGCAACCAATCACGCGCACAGAGTGATACAAAAAATTCATGAGCTCGGTTGCAAGGCGGGCGTCGCGCTAAATCCCGGCACGTCACTTTCCGCGGTCGAAGAGCTTATCGAAGATGCCGATATGATTTTGATTATGACGGTCAATCCCGGCTATGGCGGGCAGAAATTTATCGAGTCGCAGCTGGGCAAAATTCACATGCTTTATCACATGATTGACGAAATGGAGACCGAATGCGATATTGAAGTTGACGGCGGCATTAATCCCGAAACTTCGATTGACGTTCGCGAGGCGGGCGCAAATGTTTTGGTGGCGGGCTCGGCGATTTACGGCGCGAAAGACGTTGCCAAGGCGATTAAAGATATCCGCGGCAAAGAAATTATTCATCATCACCACGACGACGAGGATTAAAATGATTTTCGATTCGCACATACACACGAAATTTTCTGCGGATTCTCAAATGGCGGCGGCGGACGCAATTTCTCGCGCCGGAAGTTTAAATTTTGGCGTCGTCTTCACGGAGCATTTTGATTACGGTTTGGAACTTAACGGCAGAAAATTTGAATTCAATCCCGCCGAATACATGAGCGAATATAAAAATCTGCGCGGCGAAAAAGTTCGGCTCGGCGTTGAAGTCGGTATGAGAAAATCTGCGCGGGAGGCTAATAAAAATTTTATCGCGCAGGCGGATTTTGATTTCGTTATCGGCTCGATTCACCTTGTCGACGACTTCGACATTTACTATCCCGAATTTTACGCCGACAAGGACAAAGCGACGGCTTATCGGAAATATTTTCAACAAATGGCGGCAGAAATTAAAATTTCCGACTTCGACGCGCTGGGGCATATCGATTACATTTGCCGCGCCGCGCCCTATGACAATCCCGAAATTGATTATCCGACTTTCAGGGCGGAGATTGACGAAGTTTTAAAAATCGTCGTCGACAGAGAAAAAGTTTTGGAACTGAATACTCGCCGCTTCGACAAAGCCCGCGCAGTTGAAGAATTAATTCCCGTGTACAAAAAATATCGCAAACTCGGCGGACGATTCGTAACAATCGGCTCGGACGCTCACAGAGTCGCGGCGGTCGGGAATTATTTTACTCGTGCCCTTGAATTTATTCGCGAACTCGATTTAAAGCCTGTGACTTTTCGCGAGCGCAAGCTTGAAATTTTATCGTGAAAAAAAACCGCTCAAAATTTTTGGGCGGTTATTTTTTGTCGGAAATTTTTTGACGCGCAGAAATTTTTCTTGTAAACTTTTGCCGAAAATATTTTTAAGAGTGAAGGCGACGTCAATGAAAATTTTTTCTAAGGAACAAGGCAGTTCAATATTCGCGGCACTTCAGCGATTTGGCAAGGCGTTAATGTTGCCGATAGCGGTATTGCCGGCAATGGGGCTTTTTCTCGGCATAGGCGGTTCGCTGTCCAATCTCAACACAGTAAAAACTTATCCGATTTTAAATGTTTATTGGTTGCAAGATATTTTCCTGATCATGGCGGACGCGGGCAATGTAGTTTTTGCAAACTTGCCGATACTTTTCGCGGTAGGATTGGCAGTCGGGCTGGCTCGCACCGACAAAGGAACAGTCGGTCTTGCGGCGGTTTTGTCAATGCTAGTAACAAACGCGACAATAAATACCTCGTTGAAAGTCACGGGTAAACTTGCCGAGGATAATTTAGCGAGCGCAGGACAAGGCATGTGCTTGGGAATTCAAACGCTTGAGACGGGCGTTTTCGGCGGAATGCTGGTCGGCATAATGACTTATTGGCTCCACCAAAAATTTTATAAAACAGAATTGCCGCCGTTCCTCAGCTTTTTTGGCGGCTCGCGTTTTGTTCCGATAGTCTGCGCGTTCGCTTCAATCTGTCTGGGCATAGAAATCTATGTCATTTGGCCGCATTTCCAGGAAATAATTTTTTCTCTCGGCAGACTCTTTGAATCGACAGGATATATCGGGACGCTGATTTACGGATTTTTCTTGCGAATGCTCGGACCTTTCGGACTTCACCATATTTTCTATTTGCCTTTCTGGACGACGGCATTGGGCGGAAGCGAAATTGTAAACGGACAACTGATTGAGGGGACGCAAAGAATATTTTTCGCGCAGTTGAGCGACCCTTCAACGGAAAAATTTTACGAAGGCATTTCGCGCTTTATGTCGGGCAGATTTATAACAATGATGTTCGGGCTTGTCGGAGCCGCCTTTGCAATTTACAAAACCGCCAAACCGCAAAACAGAAAAGTTGTCGGCGGCATGCTCCTTTCTGCCGCGCTGACTTCGTTTTTGACGGGCATAACCGAACCGCTTGAATTTTCCTTTCTATTCGTCGCGCCGTCGCTCTATGTGCTCCACGCCTTCTTTGACGGTTGCGCGTTCATGATGGCGCACATTTTCCAAATTACAATCGGTCAGACGTTTTCGGGCGGGCTGATAGATTTTATTCTGTTCGGGATATTGCAGGGAGAAGCCAAAACAAATTGGATTTATGTGCCGCTCGTCGGTGTGCCGTGGTTTTTCCTGTATTATTTTTCGTTCAAATTTCTTATAGAGAAATACAATTTCAAGACGCCGGGCAGAGATGAAGAAGATTTATCGATTAATTCCGGAAAAGTTTTGAGCGACGCGGAGCAAACGCAACTTATTTTGTCGGGGCTTGGCGGGCGCGAAAATATCGTTGAGCTGGATTGTTGCATAACCCGCTTGCGCGTCACGGTTAAGGACGCAAAACTTGTCAGCGAAAATGTTTTAATGGAAAGTGGCGCACAGGGCTTTCTTCAACATGGCGTCGGCGTCCAGATTATTTACGGTCCTCAAGTCAGCGTTATAAAAAATAAACTCGAAGATGCATTGAACGGCAAATAAAATTTTGGAGGCTATCTCTTGGGAAAAATAATTTTGGTTACGGGTGGAGCGCGTAGTGGAAAAAGTTCCTTCGCTGAAAAACTCGCGCTCAAAATCGGGAACGGGCGGTCGGCTTACATTGCTACTGCTCAAATTTTTGATGAGGAAATGAATTTTCGCGTCAAATGCCATAAAGCACGGCGCGGCGATAATTGGCAAACTTTTGAGGCTCCCTTTGCGGCGGAAAAAAAAATTCTTGAGGCGTCTAAAAATTTTAAAGCAATTCTCTTTGACTGCGTGACGATTTATATAAGCAATTTTCTTTGCGCGGAAAATTTGGACGACGAAAAATTTTTGTATGAAAATCTGCGCGGGCTGATTCAAAAATTAATCAACGCTACTAAAAATTCCGAAGCGACTGTGATTTTTGTTACAAACGAAGTCGGCGGCGGCATTGTCCCCGAAAATAAACTCGCCCGACGTTTCAGAGATTTGGCAGGGCTTGCCAATCAAATGCTAGCCGCGCAGGCTGATAAAGTTTTCTTGACGGTCGCGGGCATTGCAGTCGACATAAAAAAATTGGAGGAGATTTTATGATTGAACTTATGAAATCGCGGAGATTTTAGACATTTTCAGCGATGGAAAAATTGTCGGCGGCGCGGTCGTCGTTATTCGCCCGAACAATCACAATGAGCTGTCGCTTTTATT
>CAMNEX010000049.1 GCA_946536825.1 uncultured Selenomonadales bacterium
TTTGACGGAAGAAAAAATTTTTGAACGGGACGATAAAAATTATCTGCCGGTGTTCAATCGTTACAAAATCGTTTTGGAGCGCGGCGAGGGCGCGTATCTTTACGACATCAATGGCAAAAAATATATCGATTTCCTGGCGGGTATCGCGGTAAATGTTTTGGGGCATAATTATCCGCCGCTGGTTAAAGCAATCTCGGAGCAAGCGGCAAAAGTTATTCACGTGAGCAACCTTTACTACACGCAAGCACAAGCCAACGCCGCCGCAAAACTCGTTAAGCTCAGCGGACTGGACAGGGCGTTTTTCGCAAATTCGGGCGCGGAAGCTAACGAAGGCGCGATTAAAATCGCCCGCAAATTCGCCAAGAAAATTTCCGAAGATAAAACGCAAATTATCACGGCATGGGACAGTTTCCACGGTCGGACGCTTGCGACTTTGACGGCGACCGGTCAACCGAAATATCACAAAGGTTTTGAGCCGTTGCCCGCCGGATTCGATTACGTTCATTACAACGACATTGACGAATTGGAAGAAAAAATTTCCGACAAAACCTGCGCGGTCATGCTTGAAACGATTCAGGGCGAAGGCGGCGTCTATCCTCCGAAAAATGATTATCTTAAAAAAGTTCGCGAGCTTTGCGACAAACACGGCGCACTTTTGATTCTGGACGAGATCCAAGCGGGCATAGGGCGTAGCGGGAAATTTTTCGCCTATGAAAAGTACGGAATTAAGCCCGACATTGTCACGTTGGCAAAAGGTTTGGCGGGCGGCGTCCCGATTGGCGCGTTTATCGTCACGGAGGAGGTTGCGCAAGCCTTTCACGCGGGAGATCACGGTACGACTTTTGGCGGCAATCCTCTTGCCTGCGCGGCGGCGAATGTTGTTTTGGATACTGTCCCGAACGAAAAATTTTTGGCGCACGTCGAGGAAGTCGGAAAATATTTCAAAGATAAACTTGTCGAATTGCAAAAAAAATATCCCGCGCAGATAAGCGAGATTCGCGGCGAAGGTTTGATTTTGGGCGCACAACTTGACAAGCCGAAAAAATCAGGCGTCGAAATCGTCAACGAATGCATGAAACGCGGCGCGATTATAAATTGCACGGTCGGCACGGTTTTAAGATTTATTCCGCCGCTGATTATCACGCCCGCGCAGGTCGACGAAGTTATTAACATTTTGGACGAAGTTTTGGGAGAGTGAAAAATTTTGTTGCAGGGAAAAGATTTATTGTCGATTCACGATTTAAGCGCAGACGAAGTCGCGGAAATTCTTGACTTCGCGGCGCAATTAAAAGTTATGCAGAAAACAGGCGTCGAACATAAAATTTTGGCGGGAAAAACGCTCGGCATGATTTTTGAAAAATCTTCGACGCGAACGCGAGTTTCTTTCGAGGCCGGGATATTCCAACTCGGCGGCACGGGCTTATTTTTGTCGAGTAAAGATTTGCAACTCGGACGCGGCGAGCCGATTAAAGATACCGCAAGAGTTTTGTCGCGCTACCTTGACGGGATTATGATTCGCACGTTTGAACAGGAAAAAGTCGAGGAGCTCGCAAAATTCGCCGATATTCCGATTATCAACGGCTTAACCGATTTGCTCCACCCCTGCCAAGTTTTAACCGACTTGCTGACAATCCGCGAACACAAAGGCAAAAATTTCCGCGCTCTCAAGGCGGCTTACGTCGGCGACGGAAATAATATGGCAAATTCCCTCCTTTATGGCGCGGCGAAAGTCGGAATGACGTTTGCAGTTGCGACGCCCGCCAATTACAAGCCCAATCAAAAAGTTTTCGAGAACGCACTTGCCGACGCCGAAGAAACGGGCGCAAATCTTTCCTGGACGGAAAATCCCGCCGAGGCTGTCAAAGACGCCGATGTTGTCATTACCGACACTTGGGCAAGCATGGGACAGGAAGCCGAACACGACGCTCGCAAGAAAATTTTCGCGCCTTATCAAGTCAATAAAAATCTCCTGCGCGGCGCGAGTAAAAATGTAATAGCGATGCATTGCTTGCCGGCTTATCGCGGCGAAGAAATTACCGAGGAAGTTTTTGAGAATAACGCGCATGTTATCTTCGACGAGGCTGAAAACCGTCTTCACACGCAAAAAGCGATTATGGCTCTGACAATGGGCTGAACTTTCCGCAAAAAAATTAAACTCCCCGCCGTTTGACGAGGAGTTTTTTTTATGAAATTTTTCAGCGCGAATTTAAAAGCTCCGTAAATTTCTTTTCAAGCAAGCGGCAATAATTCACGGGATTTAAAGCCTCCGAGTTCAAAAACATATTCCGCAAATTTTTATGAATCAAATCCAAAGTTTCAAAATCATTGGCCAAGCCGACAGCGCGATTAATATAATCCCCAACCGAATTGACCGCAAGTTCACCGAAGCCGACGCTCTCCAAAATGCTTTTGCTAAAGCGCGTGCTGTGTCGTTCGCCGTAAAAAGTTATCACGGGCACGCCCATATAAAGCGCGTCCAAAGTCGTCGCGCCGCCCACGTAAGGATAGCTGTCCAACATTATGTCAAGCTTGCTTATCGTGGCAAAATAATCGTGAACGGCTGGGCGGAAAATAATTCTGTCCATGTCAAAGCCGATTTTTTTCATGCGGTTGTAAAGTTCGTCGACAGTTCGGTTGCTGATAAATTCCTGCGCCCGCATTATCAATTTGGCGTCGGGCACGCGGTCGAGAATTTCTTTCCAAAGCGGGAGAATTTCATCGCTGATTTTTGTATATCGGCAAATCGTCCCGAAAGTCACAAAACCATTTTTTACGCAGGCGGCACCTTCGGACGCGGGAACGCCTTCGGGGCGGGCGTAGGAAAATTGGCAGGGCATGTAAAGAAATTTCTCGCTGAAAAATTTCTCGCGATTCTCGCCGGGCGGGTCGAGATATCTATCAGTGATGAAATAATCAATCGCCTTTAAACCGGTCGTCGACATGTAACCGAGACCGCAAATTTGCAACGGAGCGGGACGATAAGCCAGAGCGGGCAAACTGTTCAGCCCCGTGTGCCCCGCCAAATCAAAGGCAATGTCAATTTCGTCGTCGTGAATTTTTTGGGCAATTTCTTCGTCAGTCAAGTCCTTAATGTCAACGTAATGTTCAACGGCTTTTTTGAAAAGTTCCGTGTAAGCGTCATTAACCTTATTTCGGCTGTAGCAGGTTATCTCGAATTTGCTCCTGTCGTGACAGGAAATAAAACCAAAAATAACCGCGAACATTGCATGTTTCCTGAAGTCGCCCGAAAGATAGCCGATTTTTATTCGCTCGTGAGGCTTATGCCAAGTCGTGAACGGTTTAATGTCCTCAAAAAATTTTTGATAATCGAAATGCGGCGCGGCAATGTCTTCGCTGGAAATATCCAGAAAATGCAACGCCAAAAGTATTGCGTCGTAATACTCCAGCTTTTTGCGAACCTTATCGGTAAAATCAAACGCCCGCTCGTAATTTTCTATCGCCTCAAGATGTCGGCTGTTTTCATGCGCGTATTTTGACATTTTATGAAAATATTCCCCGATAATTTCGGCGGGATATTTTTTTGCCTCGTCATACGGCGGATAAAAACGCTCAATCGCCTTGTGCATCGTTTCATACGCGCCAACATTATCGTCCGTCAAATATTTTCTGTCGGCTATCATCAAAAGAAGTTGCGCGGTAATTTTCGATTCGCATTGCGCGGCAAGTTTGGCGTAATAAAGCGTGCGCTTGAAATCAAAGCGGCTTGCAAAATTACTCTCGCCGGATTTATTTTCCAACGGAACATATTCCAACGCCCGCTTTAAATATTTATCGGCAAGCTCCGCCGTGACAATTTCGGGCTCCTGCGGGAAATCGGGCAAAGGTTTTTTGTTAAGCCACGCGATAAAAATTTTCTCGTAAGCCTGTTCCAATTCGCCCATGTAAATTTCGTCGTTCATGACGGGCGATTCTTCCATTTTCCTCCGAATTGTCAAATGATATTCGCGGAGCCGTTCTTTGTCGTTGGCAAGCGCGACCGCCTTTTGAATATATTCTTCCTCGCTGAAGGCGCAAAGTTCCTCCAAACCAATATTCACAAGCAGAGAATAGCCAAAGCGCGAATTGTGCCGCTCGCCGACCAAAGTTATCACGGGAACGCCCATATAAAGCGCATCGCAAGTCGTGCCGCCGCCGGGATAGGGATAAGTATCAAGCGCAATGTCGACGCGTTCATAATTTCGGACGTAAACCGTATTGAAGGTTTCAAAGTCCACGCGGTCAACGTCAATACCCGCCGCCGTCATGCGCCTTTTGGCGAGTTCGAGTCCGCAATTTTCATGAAAGGCATCGCCCTTGAGATAAAGCCGCGAATCGGGAACGGCAGACAAAATTTTTCCCCAAACTCTTAACATTTCGTCCGTAACCTTTGTAAAGGTATTGAAACTCGCGAAAGTCACGTAACCTTTTTTAGTACAGGGCGCGGGCGCGGTCATGTAGGGGAAATCGTGCCACGCGTAGCAAAAATGGCTGTGTTGGAGTCGCAGAATTTTTTCCGTGAAAAATTTTTCGTTCAGACCTTCGGGATCAATAAATTTATCCGCCAAAAAATAATCAACCGTATCAAGCCCCGTCGAGTTGAACCAACCGATACCCGAAATTTGAATTGGCGCGGGCTTATAAGCCAAAACCTCAAGGCAATTATTCGCCGTGTGTCCCGCCAAATCGACAAGAATGTCAATTTCGTCCGTTAAAATCTGCGCGGCAATTTTTTTTGCGGCGACGCCCTCAACCATGCGGAAGGCGTCAACCTGCGCTTTGAAATTTTCGGTAGTTTTATCCGCGCCGTTGTTGGCGTAAATGAAAACCTCAAAATGCGTCCGGTCGTAACTCGCGAAAAAGTGCTGGCTGAAAAACGCGACGACGTGGAAGCGGATATCGGGAGAAATATAGCCGACGCGAATTTTTTTATGGCGGGCGTGTTTTTTTATGTTGTGATTATAGCGGGGAATATGCGCAAAAAATTTATTGAAGTTGCAAATCCAACGGAAAATTTCTTCGCGGCTGATGTTGAGATTGTGGAGATTGAAAAGAAGATTTTGATAATCCTCGCAACGAATTTTTTCCGCCTGCGCGAGGAGCGGCGAATTTTTTAATTCGGAAAGGTCGCGTGTGGCGTTGCGTTTGTAATATTCAATCGCGGTTTGTGCGTCTCCGATAGTTCGATAAGCCTGCGCCAGCGTGTTGCAGATAATCATATTCGTGACAAAATCGCCGTCATCAAGCGCAAGTGCCTGTTTGGCAAGTTTTATGCAGTCGAGCATATTTTTTTTGATAAAAAAAGTTCGCGCCCGCAACAGCAAGCGATAAGACGACGGCGGGAAATTTTTCTCCAAATAAGCAGTGACGTTCTCCGCTTCATCTTCCATTTTGTAATCGTTGTAAATCGACGCGACTTTTTCCAAAGGCAAAGGCTCGGCGGGCTTCATTGCGAAAATTTTTTCTGCCGTCTGAAGAATTTTTTCCTTGTCGCGAGAACCTTCCACATTTTGAATCAATTCATTTGTCAAGCGGACGACTTCGCGACTTTTTGCGGCGGGCGGAAGATTTTTCAACTGCTCAAAAAATTTTTTCTTCCACTGCGCCAAAAGATTTTTGACATATTCCAAAGTTTTTTCGTTGAAGGTTGAGTCATTAATTTGTTCGCCGCGGTTTTGGGATTTTTCAATCGCCCGATTCATTTGATCAATCGCGGTCTGATATTCGCCCCTGTCCGCCAAAGCCTCGGCGAGTTTCGCGGAAAATTCCGGCGTGTCGGGGTAACGTTCGACTGCCAACCGCAGATATTTTAAAAGATCGTCAACCTGCGCGGGATTTTGCGATAAAATTTCCAATAAAATCCGCGTCGAGTTGTCAGAAAGCGTTGCGCCCGAATCAAAATCGAGCCGCGCAAATTTTTCGGCTTTGGCGTAATTTTTCAGGGCGTGATAAGTTTCGGCGAGATAACCGTAAATTCTCTTGGGCGTTTTCGTGGCGGCGAGCTCCTCAAGCAACAATTTTAAATTCCGCTCCATTTTGCCCTTGTGAATCGAGGCGGAATAGCCCGTGTGCCAAATCGTCAGCAAATCGGCGGGCGTCGTCATCAAACTCGTCAAAAGTTCGTCGCCGATAAAAATTTGTTCGTGAATTTTGCCGACGTAATGAATTTTCGCAACGTTTTCATACAGGCGCAGGACGTAACTTGCGCCCGAATTTTTATTTGCGTTGTCGGCGTCGACGTTCACAAGATTAATCAAAACGCCCTTGATATTTTTATCCTGCGCGAGTTTTATTGCGGCGCGGAGATTTTTGGCGGTATCATTTATAAAAAATTCGTCGGCGTCGAGAAAGACAATCCAACCGCTTCTAGCTTCGCGGAGGGCGACATTGCGCGGCGTAGCGAAATCATTTTGCCACAGCTCATGAAAAATTTTCGCGCCGAATTTTTTTGCAACGTCAATCGTCCCGTCGCTTGAGCCCGTGTCCACAACAATAATTTCGTCGACGTATTGCGCCAAACTTTTCAGCGAACGCGCCAAATCTTTTTCGGCGTCTTTGACTATGTAACAGGCGGAAATTGTCCGACTCCAAATTTCAATCAGCTCCCGCGCAGATTTCTCTTCCGCCGCGTCGAAATCGGAATCAATGAATTCGCCGCCGAATTTCTTAAATTTTTCAAGCGCGAGATTCATTTCCGAAATTGCGTCGCGATAATTTTTATCCTGCGCGAAAAATTTTGCGAGCTGCGCGGAGAATTCCGGATTTTTCGGATAATTTTCGACGGCGAACTGAAGATATTTAAAATAATCTTCCGCCCGCGCAGGCGACTTTGATAAAATATCCAACAAAATTTTAAGCGTCCGCGTGCTGAAACTTTTTATGTTTTCGACGTGAAGCCGCGCATATTTTTCAGCATTAACCCAATCGCCCAAGCCGTAATAACAATCAACCAGATAAGAATACGTCCGTTCGGGCTTATCGGAGGTGTTAAGCTCCTCAAGCAGAAGTTTCAAGTTGCGTTCGAGCTTTGAGCGGATAAGAGTTTTTGAATAGCCCGTGTGATAAAGCATAAGCAAATCTTCCGTCATAATCGTTATATTCGTCAAAATTTCTTCGCCGATAAAAGGCGTCTCGTGAATTTTGCCGACGTAATGAAGTCCCGGAACGTTTTCTAAAATTCTCAGCGCGTGCCCCGACTCAATAATTCTATTCCCGTTATCGGCGTCGACATTTATCAAAGACACAGATAATCCTTGAAAATTTTTATCCTTAGCAATTTTTATCGCCTTGCGCAGATTTTTTGCGGTATCGTTTACAAAATATTCGTCGGCGTCGAGAAAAACTATCCAATCGCCTTTTGCCTCGCGGAGGGCAATGTTGCGCGGCGTGGAAAAATCATTTTGCCACGGCTCATGAAAAATTTTCGCGCCGAATTTTTTTGCAACGTCAATCGTCCCGTCGCTTGAGCCCGTGTCCACAACAATAATTTCGTCGACGTATTGCGCCGCACTCGCCAGCGAAAGTTCCAAATCTTTTTCGGCGTTTTTGACCATGTAGCACAGAGAAATTTTTATCGCGCCGGATTTTTTCGCTTTGTACTTTGCCAAAACCTTACCACCCTTCCCAAAATTATTTTTTACATTTTACAACGGGCAAAAAAAAATTTCCACAGCCGCGCAGACTGCGGAAAAATTTCTGAACAATTTACTTTCCTTGATCAATAAAATTATTTTGATAATCGAAACATTCGTTGGCAATGTCTTTACTCAAAACGACAAGGCAAATCAAGTTCGGGATAGCCATCAAGCCGTTCATTGTGTCGGAGAAATTCCAAACAACATCAAGGGTTTGCGTCGCGCCGATATAAGTTATAAGGCTGAAAAGAATTCTGTAGCCAATAATCACGGGACGCGCCTTGACGAGATATTCTAAGGACTTTTCGCCGTAATATTCCCAACCGAGGATAGTTGAATAAGCAAACAGCGCAAGGGCAATCGAGACAATATATTTCGCGCCTTCGCCGTAAACCGTGCTGAAAGCCAAAATCGTGAGCGGTGCGCCCGAAACCAATTTGCCGGTTTCAGGGTCGACAGAGCCGAGGACGCCCGAACTTGCAATAACCAAGCCCGTCAGGAAACAGATAATCATTGTATCGAAAAAAGTTCCCGTCATGTTGACGTAACCTTGGCGCGAAGCGTGGTCGGTACGAGCCGCCGCCGCCGCGATAGGAGCCGAGCCTAAACCCGCCTCGTTGGAGAAGACGCCGCGAGCTACGCCCCAACGCATTGCAGTCAACATGCTCGCGACAATCGAGCCGCCGACGCCGCCGGCAACAGCTTCCGTAGAAAACGCCATTTGGAACATAATCGCGAGCCCGCCGGGGACATTTTCAAAATTTACAATGACAATTATCACGGTGAACAGAATGTAAAAAAATGCCATGCTCGGAACGATAAAGCTTGAAACTTTGCCGATTGAACAGACGCCGCGAATCAAAACCGCCATTGAACAAACGACAAGAATAATGCCCGTGATTTCGGTCGGCATACCCAAGGCGTTGAAAGCCGAGCTGATAGAATTCGCCTGCGTCATGTTGCCGATACCGAACGACGCGCAGACCGCAAATAATGCAAACAGCGTCGCCATAGTTTTTCCGAACGCGCCGCCGATACCGTTTTTCATTGCGTACATAGGACCGCCCGCCATTTCGCCGACGGAATTTGTTTCGCGATATTTAACAGCCAAAACCGACTCGCCGTATTTGGTCGAAAGTCCGAAAGCCGCGCTTATCCACATCCAAACGATTGCGCCGGGTCCGCCGAGAACCATTGCCGTTGCCACGCCGACGATATTACCCGTGCCGACTGTCGCTGAAAGTGCCGTCATGAGCGATTGAAACGGCGAAAGGTCGCCTTCTTTGTCCGCCTTGTGCAACATGATCATTTTTATTGCGTACCAAAGATTTATCCACGGCAAAAATTTTAAGCGGATTGTCAAGAAAATGCCCGTGCCGACCAGGAACGCCAGCATTATCGGACCCCATACAAAGTCGTTTACGTCATTTAAAAGTTGCGATAAATCCATAAAAACTTTTCCCTCCTAAAACTAAATGAAAAAAATTTTCGCCTTATGAATTATATTTAAATTGCAATATCCTGTCAAATTTTCGGTATATGAATACATAAAACAAAAAACGCTCACAAAAATTTAAGCCCTTCACCTTTGCGAAGAGCTTAAAATTTTCTATTCATTTCTAATTTCTAATTGAATCAGTGGTGCGATTGGCGCGATTTGAACGCGCGACCTGTTGCTTAGGAGGCAACTGCTCTATCCTGCTGAGCTACAACCGCACGATTTATGAATTTTAACACGCCGCAAAATAATTTGCAAGGTTGAAAAAGTATCGTTTCAATGATAAAATTCGTAAAAATTTTTGAGGAGGAATTAAAATGCGCGGTGTGGATGTTTCTGTTTTCAATGAGGCGGTAGATTGGGCGGCGTTGAAGGCGGCGGGGATTGATTTTGCAATTTGTCGCACGGGCTACGGCAAAAGCAACTTCGACGAAAATTTTCAACGCAACGTCGAAGGGGCGCACAAGGCGGGCTTGATTTGCGGAGCTTATCATTATTCCTACGCATTAACTCCCAGCGATGCCGCCGCCGAAGCCGCTTTCTGCAAGGGCATTATCGAACGCGCCGGCGTTTTGTTGGAATTGCCCGTTTGGTTTTCGATTACCGACGCTGACGAATACAAAAAGCGTCACGGCTTTGAATTCACGCGCACTCACGTAACCAACATTTGCAAAGCTTTTCTGGAAAATATCAAGCCGTTGAATTGTGGCATTTATTCTAATCTCTCGTGGCTCGAAGATTTAATCGATTGGCAATCGCTCGGTTGCAGAATTTGGTCTGCGCAATACAACTCCGAGGACAATTTTAAAGGCTACATGTGGCAATATACCGACGCGCTCGAAATTGGCGGGCAAACCTTCAACGGAAATATTTTGTATGATAAAAATGCTCAGCCGCAAGCAGTGGAAGGAGTTTCGGCTCCCGTCCAACAGCAACCCGCCTCAACGCAAAGCGTTATACAAAATATTTTATCCAACGCCAGAAAGGAAGATACTCCTGCGCCTGCCGCGCCGCAACCCGCTCCGGCTCAAAACGCAATTCAAAATATCCTCGCCAATGCCAGAGAAAATGCTTCCGCGAAAAAATCCGCGACAGAATCAGCGTCCGATAAGATTAAAAACATTTTGGCGGGTGTCAAAAAGAATAAATGATTTTTAGGGATTGGGGACATGGACAAGGGATAAAGCTTTGAAACTTTCCCTTGTCTTTTTTTCGGAGGTTTTTAAATGACAGGATTTTTGGAAACGCCTTACGGCACACAAGATTTTTTGCCGAGAGCGGCGGCGATTAAACGCGCCACGGAACAAAAAATTTTTGAACTCTTCGCGAGTTTTGGTTATGCGGAAGTCGTTACTCCGACAATGGAATATCTCGAAACGCTGACGACTTCAAGCGGGCGGGCGATTGAGCCGCATTTGTTTAAAATGTTCGACCGCAACAATCGGACGCTTGCACTGCGCCACGAAATGACAACGCCCATTGCGCGGCTTGCCGTCAGCAGATTAAAAGATTCGCCAATGCCGCTGAAACTTTCCTACAACACAAATGTTTTTCGATTCAGGAGCAATCAGCCGGGGCGTCAATGCGAATTTTATCAGGCGGGCGTCGAACTTTTGGGAATTTCAAACGCCTTCGCCGACGCGGAGATTATCGCCCTCGCCGCGCAGGCTTTAAAAGTTTCGGGACTGGAGGATTTTAAAATCTGCCTCGGACAAGTCGAATTTGCAAGCGGCTTAATGGAGCAAAATAATTTATCGCCCGAACTCCAAGCCGAAATAAAATCCGCGATTGAACGTCATGACATAGTTGCGTTGGAAAATTTGCCCGTCGCGGATTCGCTGAAAAAAATTCCGAAGCTCCAAGGCGGACGAGAAATTTTAAAAGCGGCGGAATCAATCGCGCAGAACGACCGCTCGCGCCGCGCCCTTGACAACTTGACGGAAATTTGTCGACTGCTTGAAATTTACGGCGTCGCCGAGAAAATTACTTTCGACCTGGGCTTGATTCGCGACTTTGAATATTATACCGGCATGGTTTTTGAGGCATATGCGCCGGGCGTCGGCTACTCTTTGGCGGGCGGCGGACGCTATGACAACATGTTGCAGGATTTCGGCGCGGCTTGTCCCGCAACGGGTTTTGCGTTGGGTATTGAAAGAATTTTATCTGCGCGGGAATTTCAAGGCGTCGAAGAAAATTTGCGGGCGAAAGATTTTTATCTGAGTTATAACGCAGGAAGAGAGGGCGAAGCGATAAAAAAAGCGGCTCAACTCCGAGCGGCAGGAAAAATTGTCGAAGTCTCCTTGACGCCGCAAAATAAATCGGACGCGGAAAAATCTTGCGCCGATAAAAATTGTTTGGAGTTAATTTATTTGGCATGAGTGTTTTTAAAAGAATTAAGCAATTTTTCAGGGCATTGACGGCACGAATTACCGTTGAGGACGGGAAATATATTTCCGCGTACTTAAACGCCGAGGAACAAAAAGTTTTCTTCGCAATGAGCGTCGTCGACCAGGCGCATTGCTTGCGGACGGCTTACACGATTGAGCGGCTGATTATCGAGGACAAACGCGGCGTCGACAGGGAATTTTTAATTCGTTGCGCACTCCTTCACGACGTCGGGCGAAGGGCGGGGGATTTGACGATTAAAGGAAAAATTTTCGTCGTGTTGGTTACGACTTTTGCTCCGAACTTTGCCGAGCGATTGGAACTAAACGGCAACCGCGCACTTCATGTTTATCATCATCATGCGGAATTGGGTGCGCAGAAACTTCAGCGACTCGGACTTTTCAAGGAGGCGAAAATCATTGTTAAACATCACGCGCCGCCAAAACCCAATGACCCTTTGGAATTAAAACTTTTGCGGCTGGCGGACAATGAAAATTAATGGTAACTTTCTTATGGGTAGTTTTTGATATTTTGGGAACGGTGGCATTTGCAATTTCGGGCGCGATGGTCGGCATAACAAAGCGCATGGACATTTTCGGGATAGCGGTTTTGGCGATTTTAACGGCAGTCGGCGGCGGGATTTTGCGCGACGTAATGGCGCAACGTTTACCCGTCG
>CAMNEX010000050.1 GCA_946536825.1 uncultured Selenomonadales bacterium
CCAATAAACGCAAGCACAAGGACGATAAGCCCGCCGATAAAGGCGTACTTGCGCTTTTTGTCGTATCGGTTCCACAGCTCCCGGAGCCGCTCCCTCCAATTCGCCAATAAACTCAGTCCTTTCCGGAATCCGGAGATTAGTTAAGCCTAATCAACCGTTGCTGACCACTAGACTTGCATACGCATAATTTCTTGATATGCCGCCGTCGCACGGTTTCGCAACTGAAGAGTTAATTGGAGCGCGATTTCCGCTTTTTGAGAGGCAACCACCACTTGAGATATATCCTCTATTCTGCCCGTCGCCAATGCGGCATTGAGTTTTTCGGATTCAAGATCCAATTCATTTACTTTTTTTAATGAATCAGTCAAGAATTCCCCGAAACTTTTAACGGGCTCCTCGATTTTTGTTTCGCTGATATGACTTTTCGCGCTCATTTGCACGGGCGTCATTTCCAAGGGAGTTATTTCCATTTTGTAACCTTCCTTTTAACAACCGGGAATTAACTACTTGCCGATTTCCAAAGTTTTACTCATCATGGTTTTTGCGGCGGTTATGGCAGTGGAATTTGCCTCGTAAGCGCGTTGAGCGGTTATCAAATCGACCATTTCGCTGACAATGTTGACATTAGGTTTTTCAACATAACCGTCGGCATTGGCGTCGGGGTGACCGGGATCATAGACAAGCGGTCCCGGATTGTCGTCTTCTTCAATGGCGACTGCGCGGACGCCCTCGCTGATTTGTCGGCTCATGCCGACCGCACGCATTAAAGTTTGTTCAAAACTTTTGGGCTCGCGCTCTCGTGGCTCAAAGACGACGTAACGACGGTGATAAGCACCGCCGCGATCTGTGCGCGTCGTATTCGAGTTGGCGATATTATTTGAAATAACGTCCATCCTCAACCGCTCGGCAGTCAAGCCCGACGCGGAGGCGTCAATTCCCATAAACATTCCCATAATAATTTCTCCTTAAAATTATCCTTGTCCGCTGGTTATTGCATTTTTCAACTTGCTGACGTGTCCGCCAAACTCGGTAACAAGCGCGTTGTAGTAAAGCTGATTTTTCGCAAGCGACGCCATTTCAATATCAATGTCGACGTTGTTATCGTCCACGCGCATGACGGTTGAATTGTCCTGCGTAATTGTCGGCTCCGCGCGAAACTCAAGCGGCTTGTAGGGCAAATGTTTATCGTGCGTCCTTGCAAGTTTTAATTTTCCGTCGTCCTCTTCGCCGTAAATTTCTCGCGCTAAAAGTTCCTCGAATTCCACAACCGATTTTTTGAAATTTGGTGTGTTAACGTTTGCCACATTGTTTGCTATAACTTCTTGCCTCATGCTTGCCGCCGTCATTGCTCGCGGCAGGTAATTAAAATTCGACGAATTAAATATTTGTTCAAGCACGCTCGTTTCACTCACCTTTCTGCCTTTTGCGATTACCACTAAAATTTCTGAAAAATTTCTTTAGCGATTGTACAACATAAAAATTTTTTCTTCAACCTTGCGAATAAAAAATGTCAATAAAACTTTCAACAAAGTTTATGATTCCCCTTTAACTTGTCAAAAAAATTTTTTGCTGATATATTTTTTTGGGGACAAGAGAAAGGAGACAAGGAATATAGAAATGAATCGCAGGAATTTTATCAGAAACTTTTTTATAGGCGCGGCAGGATTGACTGCGGCGGCGGGCGGCGGAATTTTTTATTATGTAAATCGTCCGGAGTTTGGGCGACTGCCGACAGGTTCGCGCTTGAAAAAAATTTTAGCTTCGCCGCATTATTTTAAAGATCATTTCGAGTGCCTGACGCCCGTCAAAGTCATGAGCGAAGACGTTAAAGAAAAAGAAAATCGACTTGCGGCGACGTGGAAATTTTTATTCGGCGACAAAACGGGGCTTGTACCGCCCGCGCCCGTTCCGTCGATTAAAACAAATTTAAAATCCCTTGGCGATGGCGACTGCGCAATTTGGATGGGGCATTCTACAATTTATCTTCAACTCGCCGGAAGAAAAATTTTAATCGATCCGGTTTTCTCGGCTTATGCCTCGCCGATTTTCTTTGTCAATCGCGCCTTTGAGGGCAGCAATATTTATTCCGCAGAAGATTTTCCGCCGCTTGATATTTTGGCGATAACTCACGACCATTGGGATCATCTCGACTATCCGACGATTATTTCTCTCAAGCCGAAAATAAAAAGTGTCCTGTGTCCTTTGGGCGTCGGGGAATATTTTGAGCAATGGGGCTTCGACGCCGATAAAATTATTGAGGAAGATTGGGACGCCGTGATTGATTTCGGGCGCGGTTTGACGGCGCACATTTTGCCGAGCCAACATTTTTCGGGGCGCATGTTGACGCAAAATCCTACCGAATGGTGCGCTTTTGCCTTCGTGACATCTACGCGGAGAATTTTTTGTTCGGGCGACGGAGGTTACGGCTCGCATTTCAAGGATATCGGCGAAAAATTCGGCGGATTTGATTTTGCGTTTATGGAAAATGGGCAGTATAATCTTGCATGGCACGCGATTCACATGTTGCCCGCCGAGACCGCGCAGGCGTCGGAGGATATTCGCGCAAAAAAAGTTGTACCGATTCACGGCGGAAAATTCGCGCTTGCCCGCCACCTTTGGAACGAGCCTTATAAAGATTTGCTTGCCGAGAGTGCGAATAAAAATTACGAACTCTTGACACCGCAAATTGGCGAGCTTATAAATTTCCATGAACAAAATTTTTCTCTGTGGTTTGACGTTTAGGAGGTTTTACCATGAAAAATTTTTGCGATTTAATTTTGAAATGATTTACGTAATTTTAATCGCGGCGGCGGTCGCCTTGATTCTGCTTTATAAATTTTCTCCGACAAAAAAAGGCTTCATGTTTATTTGCACAATTTTATTAATCGTGTTCAGCATAAGTGCGCTTATCCGCATTCAGCAGATTAAGGAAGAAAAAGTCACGCGGGCGCAACTTGAGGAGCTTTTGGAGCAACAAAAAATCTTCGGCGATTGGTACGCGGCTTATCAAAAGGATATTGAGAGTCTTGACCGAAATTGGCAGTCGTATCACAACATTATTGACGGCTTGAAGACGATTGAAGCGCAAAATTTCAACGCGGAAGCTCTGCACATGCGGCTTTTGACTTTGGAGCAAAATTCGATTGAGGAGCAAATTAAAATCCATATGCTTGCCGTGCCGCCCGGACTTGTCGGAAAAAATCGCGCCGCGCTGGAGGAAGTCATTCGTAAAACTCAACACTACGTCGACTCACAAACGCGCACAATAAGCTTATCGGAAAAGGCATCTCTTCCGCCCGTCGATTTGGAAAATTTAAAGCTTAAACTTCATGACATAATGATTCGCGAGTCGCCCGAAGGATTATTCACGGCGCAAGAAATTTCAGCGATACGCTCGGCTTTGGGCGATTAGAACGGAGGAAAATTTTTGAGGAAAATAAAAATTCTCCTTAAAGATGAGCGCGGCTATCTTATGCTCAACGTAATTTTTTTGACGCTGATAACGTCCTTTGCCGCAATGATTTTGCTCAACGCCGCCCCGCGTGTGAAAAATCCGCATTCGACACTACGATTAACCGCGCTTTATTTGGCTGACGAACAATTTGCACAACTTGAGAGCATGGCGGCGGCGGGCGAGCCGCTAACGACAAATTTTCTGGGCAAAATGGAAGATTTAAAAAGTGAAAATTCCGCTACGGGCAAGCCGACAGAATTTAAAGTCGAAACAACTATCAGCGGCGATTCAAATTTGCGCGAAGTCACGGTTACGGTTAAATGGACTGTCGACGAAAAAGATTTTGAGATTAAATCCGAGAGGACGATTTGGCTTGTTGAGAAATAAAAAATTTCATAGCGGCGGCTTCGTGTTGGTTGAATTTGCGATAGCCTTGCCGCTTTTAATTTTGCTCCTGTACGGGCTTACGACGGTAAGTTTAAATATTTTTCGGTTGGAAAAAGATCAGCTCGCCGACTACGTGCTTGAGGAAGAAGCCGAATACGTAATGGAAAGAATAACCAAGGCGGCGCGAGCCGCAAAAGAAATTGAAGCATTTAACGCGAGCAACAGTATCAAAATTATTTATCATACAGTCGACGACGACACCGACAGGAACGATGTTAGCGACCAGTCGAGCGGCAATTACATATTGTACACGATCAAAGACGTTTGGGAGACGCAATATTTTCTGACCTACGCGAAAGCAGGTAGCGATTTTCAAAACCTTTATGCGGTACGTCAGAAAACTTCAAAACCCACAAATCCTATAACCGGCGAAAATTATTTTGGCAGCACAAAAATAAATTCCCTGCAATTTTCGGAGCTCAAAGAAAATGTTTTGCACATTACTCTTGAAATGGAAAGCTTGAAAACGGGGAATAAAATAAAAATCGCCACGGCAGTTTTCATGCCGGGCTGTGAAAAGAAAGCCGGTTTGCCGCATGAATAACGAAAAAGGTTTTGCGACAATCTTAGGGCTGTGTTTGATTTTGGTTATGGCTTTGCTTGTCAAGGGAATTCAAGAAGCGGAAATGAATCACGCTTACGAAACAACAAATTTTCAAACGGAATTCGATTTGAAAAACGCGGCGGACAGCGGCATTTACGAGGCGGCAAAAAAAGTTTTCGACGATCCGGAAAATCCCGATATTTTGTTTTTGAATACCAATCCTTACAAATATAAGAGAAAGGACAGTCAAAAAAAAATACTGACGAAAAATTTTTCCGACAGAAATATTGCCGTGGAAGTTTGGTGCGAGCGGATTTTTATTAAGCATTTTAAAGAAGAATATCCTTCTTATAAAAAAAATCCTGAAGGCTCCACACAAAAAGCTTATACCTTAGTCAGCAAGGCAGAAACTACCGATAAGCGCACGGGCGGGAAAATTTACAGCCGCTCCTTTGCTTATATTTTGTTGACGGAAAAAGAGTTTGAAGACGAGGACGGCAACAAAACTTACAAGAAAGTCAGCGACACGAAAATTCATTTTATGGAGTTGCCGTCCACAGAAAAATAATTATTCGTAGCGCAGGGCGTCAATCGGGTCGAGACGCGCCGCCTTCCGCGCAGGGAGCATTCCGAAAAAAATTCCCACGAACAGCGAAAAGCCGAAACTCGCAACGATACTCAGCCCGCTGATAACCGTCGTAAAATCTCCGAACTTTGAAATTGCCTGCGCGGCACCGATACCGATAATAATGCCGATAAGCCCGCCGATTATGCTTATCATTGTCGATTCAATCAGAAATTGCAACATAATGCTGCTATAAGTCGCGCCGATAGCTTTTCTTATTCCGATTTCCCGCGTGCGCTCGGTGACGGAAACCATCATGATATTCATAATGCCGATACCGCCGACGATTAGCGAAATGCCCGCGATTGAGCCAAGGAGCAAAGTTATCATCGTCGTAGTCGAAGTCATTGTTTCCATTAAGCTTGTCAGGTTGCGGACGTTAAAATCATCTTCCGCGCCCGCCCGGATTCTGTGACGTTGCCGCAAAAGTTTTTCGATATTGCTTTGCACTTCGTCCATTTTATCCGCTTCGGAAACTTGAACATTGATACTGCGGACATAAGTTATTCCGATCAATCTTTCCTGCGCGGTCGTCAAGGGAATTAAAACAACGTCGTCCTGATCTTGACCGCCGCTAGATTGTCCCTTGCTCGCCAAAACGCCGATTATTGTATAAGGCGCGTTGCCTATGCGAATTTTTTTCCCGACGGGATTAACCGAGGCAAAAAGATTTGTCGCGACAGTCGAGCCGATAACCGCGACGCGATTTCTTACGTCAACGTCGTGTTCGCTGAAAAAAAGTCCGCTACTTAACTCCAGCGATTGAATCGCGACGTATTCGGGGATAACGCCAATTACGCTTGAATTCCAATTTTCATGACCGTAAACAATTTGATAACTGCTTTGGACAGTCGGCGAAACGTAGTCGATATTTTTTATTTTGTCTTTAATCACTTCGGCATCGGCATAAGTCAAAGTGGTGACGGAACCCGCCGCGCCTCTCGGACCGCCGCGACTGAAACTGCCCGGCATAATTATCAGCATGTTTGAACCGAGTCGCGAAATGGAATCGACGACATTTTTTTTGACGCCCATACCGACGCTGACCATTGCGATAACCGCCGCCACGCCGATTATTATTCCCAGCATTGTCAAAAGCGTCCGCAATTTGTTTGCAACGAGACTCAAGCCCGCCATTTTTAAAAGTTCCGTGAAAAGCATTTTTAAAACTCCATTAAACAATGTCGATAATTTCATGCGAATCTTTGGTAATGTCTTTGACAATCTGCCCGTCCTTGACCAAAATTTGACGGTCGGCGGCTTGGGCAATATCGGGCTCGTGTGTGACAAGAATTATCGTGGAGCCCGCCGCGTGAAGTTCGCGGAAAATTTCCATGATTTCGCCCGTCGATTTTGTATCCAAATTGCCCGTCGGTTCGTCCGCCATGATTATTGACGGTTTCATTGCGATTGCCCGCGCTATCGCCACTCTTTGACGCTGACCGCCGGAAAGTTCGCTCGGCAAATGTTCTGCGCGGTCGGCAAGCGAAACTTTTTTCAGCGCGTCCATTGCCATTGAAAGCCTTTCTTTATTGCTCAAGCCCGCATAAACCGCCGGCAACGCGACATTTTCCAAACTCGTGAGTTTCGGCAGGAGATTAAAATTTTGGAAGACGAAGCCGATAGTTTTATTTCTAATCCGCGCCAATTCGTCGTCGGAAAGTCCGCTGACTTCTTGTCCGAGCAATTTATAAGATCCGACAGTCGGACGGTCGAGACAGCCTAGAATATTCATCAGCGTAGATTTTCCGCTACCCGAAGGACCCATAAGCGCGACGAATTCTCCCGCGTCAATTTTTAAATCCACGCCATTGAGCGCGGCGACAATCTCCGAGCCCATTTTATAAAGTTTTTTTACGCCCGTTATCGTGACGACGTTCGACATAAATTTTTCTCCTTATAAATTTTTCGTCATAATAACAGAAAAAATCCTCCGCCGCAATTTTTGGCGAAGGATAATTTTTTTATCTGAATTTATCAGCCGAGAGCACCGACTTGATTGACGGAAGTATCAAGCGCGGAGTCCTGCGTTTGAATTGCCTTTGCATTCGCGTCGTACATGCGGTGATTGTGAATCAGCTCAACCATTTCCGAGACGATAGCGATATTGGATTTTTCCAGCGAACCTTGAAGAATCTCTCCGGAGGCGGGGCGCGGTTGAAGGTCGGGATTCATTATCCGCGCCACAACATTTTGTTCGACGCCCTGCGCGGGCGGCTCGTTGCCTTCGTTATCGTTCACAAGGTAATAAAGATTATCGCCCTGCTTTTGTGTCGCGAGGCGGTTGCCGAATTCCACGAATTGAATCTGCGCGAGTTGTTGACGGTTATTCAAATCGCCGATTGCAACCCAGCGATTGTTCACGACGTTTAATTGCGTTTCGGTGCCGGGAATGGAAATTGTGCCGTCGCCAGTGATACTTATTTGCGAGTCGGAAACATTGCTCGGAATTCTTATCGGGTTGCCCGCGGCGTCAAGCAAATTATATCCGCGAATATCCTGCAGATAACCTTGAGTATTTTTGAAGAACGCGCCGTTTCTGGTGTAGCGGACGCCTTCGGGAGTTTCGACAGCAAAAAATCCGTCGCCGACAATCGCCAAGTCAAAAGTATTGCCGGTTGATTCAATCGCGCCCTGCTGATAGTCAACGGCAATTTCGTCAATATAATCGCCCACGCCGAGTTCGCCGATATTCGGGCGGTAAAAAGGATTTGCGCTGAAACCTTTTATCTGCGTGACGTCCTCTTTTGAAGTGCCCAAATCAACGAGCTGATTGAAAGGCGCACCGCTCACTCCGAGCAGGCCGCCTTCGTTGAAGTCGTTGACGCGCTTAATCAACATCGTATGAAATTCTTTATGAACAGTCAGGTCGCGTTTGTAACCTGTGGTTGCGGCGTTGGCAATGTTATTCGCGATAACGTCGGTGCGTTTTTGTTCGCTTATCATGCCGGTTGCCGCCGTGTAAAGTCCGCGCCACATTTTATTATCACTTCCTCTGCTAAGTTTAAAAAGGATTTTAAGACTTTGCAAAGAATTTTTCAAGGAAATTTTATTTGGAGGTGCTGAAATGACAGATGAGCGATTGATAGTCGCGTTGGATTTCCATACAATGGATGACGTAAAAAAACTCGTCGGGGAATTGGGAGACAGCGTAAATTTTTACAAAGTTGGCATGGAACTTTTTTATTCTGTCGGGGCGGGCGTCGTCGAGTGGCTGAAGGCGCAGGACAAAAAAATTTTTCTGGATTTAAAACTGCACGACATACCCAACACGGTCGCCGGCGGCTTGTGTTCGCTTATGGGGCTCGGCGCGAATATTTTAAACGTTCACGCTTCGGGCGGCTTCACAATGATGAAAACGGCGGCGGAGGCTTTGCAAAAAGAATCGGAGCGGCGCGGCGTCGAGCGTCCGAAATTAATCGCGATAACGGTTTTGACCAGCATAAATCAGGCGGAATGGTGCGGCGCGTTGAAAATTTCGGAGCAGGTTGCGGAATTTGCAAAGCTCGCGCAGTCGGCAGGTCTCGACGGAGTAGTTGCGTCGCCGCAGGAGGCAAAATTAATTCGCGAGGCTTGCGGAGAAAAATTTTTAATCGTGACGCCGGGCATAAGACCTGCGGGAGCCGACATTAACGACCAGCAAAGAATTTCGACACCGGCGGCGGCTTTAAGAAACGGCGCAACGCATTTGGTTATCGGCAGACCAATCAGGGCGGCGGCTAATCCCCGCGAGGCGGCAGAAAAAATTCTTAAGGAAATGGGAGAAATTTAATCATGACTGAAAAAGAAGTTTACGATTTACTCGTTGAGACGGGCGCAATTATGACCGGGCATTTCAAATTGACAAGCGGTCTACACTCGCCGCATTACGTCGAGAAATTTAACGTCCTTCAACACCCCGAAATGACTGAGAAACTTTGCAAGGCAATGGCGGAGCATTTCAAGGACGCGCAGATTGAAACGGTCGTCGGACCTGTGACGGGCGGAATAATTTTGGCACACGAAACGGGCAAAGCTCTTGGCACCCGCGCAATTTTCACCGAGCGCGTTGATGGCGTCATGACTTTCCGCCGCGGCTTTACTCTTCACGAGGGCGAGCGCGTCTTGATTGTCGAGGATGTCGTAACGACGGGCGGTTCAATTCGCGAAGTCATTGACGTCGTAAAAAAATTCGGCGGCGTGCCTGTGGCGGTGAGTATGCTTGTCGACAGGTCGGGCGGCAAAATCAATTTCGGCGACATTCCGAGCTTCGCGCTTCTGCATATGGACGTTGAGACTTATCCTCCCGAAAATTGCCCGCTTTGTCAAAAAAATATCCCGCTGACCAAACGCGGCTCCACGGGCAAAAAATAAATGCTGAAAACTTTAACGGTTGAGAATTTCGCGCTGATAGAAAATATCGCGGTTGAATTTGGCGCGGGGCTGAATATTTTGACGGGCGAGACGGGCGCAGGCAAATCGATTTTGATTGACGCTTTGGGCGCGGCTTTGGGCAACAAACTCGTCGCAAGCAAAATTCGCAAGGGCGCGGATTATCTGCGAGTTGCGGCGGATTTTTTTATCGGCGGGAAAAATTTTACTGTCGAGCGGAAATTTTCGCGCACGGGCAAAAGTCTGATTACGGAAAACGGCAAGCCGATAACTTTGGCGCGATTAAAAAAAATCGGCGCGGAACTCGTCGACGTTCACGGGCAAAATAAAAATTTGGAACTCCTGCGCGAAGATAAAATTTATTCGCTGATTGACGACGAAGAAATTTCCGGCGAGCTTGAAAATTTTCAACGGCTTTATCGCGAGCTGACTTCCAAAACTCGTGCGCTGGAGAAAAAATTATCTGCGCGGGAGGAAAATCTTGAGCGGTTGGAATTTTTGCGTTGGCAGGAGCAAGAAATATCTTCGGCAAAACTCAAGCCCGATGAGGACGAAAAACTTGACGCGGAGATAAAAAAACTTTCACACGCGGAAAAAATAGCCGAGAATGTTCAAAAAGCCGCGCAGATTCTCAACGACGGCGACTTTGATATTTTAACTTCGCTGGCTAAGGTTGAGAAAAAATTGAGCGAGGCGGCGCGTTACGACGAAAAATTAAATTCGGCGCAAAAACTTTTGGAGGACGCGGAAATTTATCTGCGCGAGGCTTACGAAGAAATTCGCGATTACGGCGGCAGTTTGGATTTCTCGCCGGAAAGCCTTGATAAACTCCACGAGCGGTCGGACACAATTTTTAAACTCAAATTGAAATATGGCGCGTCGGTCAATGAAATTTTGCGGCGGCTGGAGAAAATTCGCGGAGGCATTTCCGAGGCTGAAAATTTTGATTCGGACGTTGAAGAACTCAAAAAAAATATTTCCACGTTGGAAGTTCAAACAAAAATCTGCGCGGAAAAACTTTTGAAACTGCGCCGGGCGTCAGCAAAAAATTTGAGCGCGACCATAGAAAAAGAAATTCGGCGTCTTGGCATGGAGCGGGCGCAATTTGAAATAATCGTCGAGTCATCGGAAAAGTTATCAATGCGCGGCGGCGACAAGGCGGACATAAAATTTTCCGCGAACTTCGGCGAAGAAAAAATTTCATTGTCAAAAATCGCTTCGGGCGGGGAGTTGTCGCGAATTGCGCTGGCGATAAAAACCGTTTCGGCAGGGCGCGACGATTCAGCGGAGACAATGATTTTCGACGAAATAGACGCGGGCTTAGGCGGCGTGACGGCAAAGACAGTCGCAGAAGGCATAGCGAAAATTTCACGCGGGCGGCAAGTTTTGTGCATAACGCATTTGCCGCAAATTGCGAGCATGGCGGACATTCATTTACAGATAACAAAATCGGAAATCGGCGGGCGCACGCTTACGAAAGTCACACGGCTTGACGAAGGCGGGCGCGTCAAAGAAATAGCGCGTATGGCGTCCGGCAAGGAGTCGGAAGCGTCAATAAAAAACGCCCGCGAAATGATTTTGTCCGCCAAAAATTTCTCTGCTAAATAAGATATATTGCGCGGCGTCAACAAATGATATAAAATCCTTTGGAAATTTTTTAATCAAAAATTTTAAGGAGATGTTTTACGAAATGAGAAGTGATATTGTTAAAAAGGGAGCGACGCGCTGTGCGCACCGCTCTTTATTTCATGCCAACGGCTACGGCGTCGAGGAATTGAGCCGCCCGCTTATCGGCGTGTGCAATTCTTTTAATGAAATTATTCCCGGACATATGCATTTGAAATCGATAACCGAAGCGGCAAAAATCGGCGTGGCGGCGGCGGGCGGTACGCCTGTCGAATTCCCCGCAATCGGCGTTTGCGACGGAATTGCAATGGGTCATACGGGAATGAAATATTCTTTGGCGAGCCGCGAACTTATTGCCGACTCAATCGAGGCGGTGACTATGGCGAGCGGTTTCGACGCGCTGATTTTAATTCCGAATTGCGATAAAGTTGTTCCTGGTATGTTAATGGCGGCGGCGCGTTTAAATATTCCTTCGATAATTGTGAGCGGCGGTCCGATGCTTGCAGGGCGTTTTCACGGACGAGATATCAGCGTCAGTCAAGCGTTCGAGGCGGCAGGAAAATTCGCGGCGGGCAAAATGTCTCTGGAGGAAATGACTGACCTTGAAGCGCACGCCTGTCCGAGTTGCGGCTCCTGCGCGGGACTTTTCACGGCAAATACAATGAACTGTTTAAGCGAGGCACTCGGAATGGCTCTGCCCGGCAACGGCACAATTCCCGCCGCTTACACCGGCGACAGATTTATCCTCGCCAAACGCGCCGGCGCAGTCATCATGGATTTGATTAAGAAAAATATTTGCCCGCGTGATATTCTGACGATGAAAGCTTTTGAGAACGCAATAACGGTTGATATGGGTATCGGCGGCTCGTCGAATACTGTTTTGCATTTGACGGCGATTGCCAACGAATGTGGAATCAAAATCCCCGCGATGCTGTTTGATGAAATTTCTGCGCGGACGCCTTATATAACAAAGCTCAGCCCCGCGGGAAATCATCACATGCAAGA
>CAMNEX010000051.1 GCA_946536825.1 uncultured Selenomonadales bacterium
ACACCGGCGACACGATTTTATTTAAGGCGTCGCACGTCATGCACATGGAAAAAATCATTGAGCTAATCTAGGCAGGTAATTTCTTAATGGAAAAAATTTTAATGGCGGGCGCAATCGCGGCGGGCGTTGTTTTAATGCTCGCCCCGATATGCATACCGATTTTGCACAAATTAAAATTCGGGCAAAGTATCCGCGAAGAAGGTCCGAAAAGTCATCAGAAAAAGAGCGGGACGCCGACAATGGGCGGAATTTTTTTAATCGCGGGAATTGTCGCGGCAACGCTGTTAATCTCGGAGTGGAACGCGGAAATTTTCCTCGCGCTGTTCATTTTGCTCGGACATTTTATCTTGGGATTTATCGACGATTATTTAAAAGTCGTCCGCAAACACAATCAAGGGCTTTTGGCGCGATATAAACTTTTGGGACAAATTATAATCGTCGTCGTGACAACCTTTGTTGCGGGCGAACTTCTATCGGATTTCAGCCCGACAATTTGGCTTCCGATAGCCGACGTGACAATCAACGCGGGAAAATTTTATTTGCTGTTCATGTTGCTGGTAATGGTCGGGGCGTCCAACGCGGTGAATCTAACTGACGGGCTTGACGGGCTTGCTTCGGGTTGCATGGCGATAGCGGCGAGTTGTTACGCGGTAATTTGTCTGCTGACGGGGCACGAGGAGCTTGCGATATTCTGCGCGGCGACGGTCGGAGCTTGCATAGGCTTTTTAAAATTTAATTTTCACCCTGCGAAAGTTTTCATGGGCGACACGGGCTCGCTTGCATTGGGCGGAGCATTTGCGGCTGTCGGAATTTTGACGCGCACAGAAATTTTATTGGCGGTCGTGGGCTTCGTATTCGTCTGCGAGGCAATGTCGGTAATTTTGCAAGTCATATCGTTCAAAACGACTGGCAAAAGAATTTTCCGCATGAGCCCGTTGCACCACCATTTTGAATTGGGCGGCTGGTCGGAAATAAAAGTTGTCTTCGTGTTTTGGACGGTCGGTTTAATTTTCGGCGTAGTCGGCTTAACAATGTTATGAGGAGTCTTTTAAATGGATTTGGCAAATAAAAAAGTTTTGGTCATAGGCGCGGCGCGGAGCGGCATTGCGGCGGCGAAAATCGCGAAAAATTTTGGCGCGTTCGTAATTTTGAGCGACGCCAAACAAGAAGAAGATATAAATTTTGATTTTGCAGAACTGCGCGGACTCGGAGTGGAATTGCGCTTCGGCAAGCAGACGGAGGAACTTTTGAGCGGCGTTGATTTAATAATCGTGTCGCCGGCAGTCCCGATAAAAATTCCGTTGTTGAAGGCGGCGAAGGCGAAAAACATTCCGATAATCAGCGAGGTTGAATTTGCATACAATCTGGCGAAGTCGCCAATCTGCGCGGTGACAGGCACCAACGGCAAAACTACGACAGTAACATTGCTCGGACTTTTGTTGGAGGAAAAATTTTCAAAAGTCGGAGTCGGCGGAAATATCGGATTCCCTTTAAGCGAAGTTGCTTTGGAAGTCGGCGCGGGCGGAATTTTGGCTGTGGAAATTTCAAGCTATCAAATGGAAGCGACAAAAAATTTTAAGCCGCATATCTCGGCGATTTTGAACATCACGCCCGACCATTTGAAACGCCACGGCTCAATGGAAGTTTATCAGGCAATGAAGGAAAAAATTTTCGCGCAGGAAACCGCCGAGGATTTTTTGATTCTGAATTACGACGACGAACGCACACGCGAAATTATTGACCGCGCCGCTTGCAAAGTTTTTTATTTCAGCAGACAGCTTGAACTTGCCGAGGGCGCGTTTATAAAAAATAATTCGCTCGTGATAAAAATTAACGGCGAAACTCACAAACTCTGCGCGGTCGACGAGCTTGGCATTAAGGGTTGGCACAATGTCGAAAACGCGCTTGCGGCGTCGCTGATTGCATTTTTGGCGGGCGTTGCGGCGGAGAAAATTTCTGCCGTGCTAAAAAGTTTTCAAGGCGTCGAACACAGGATAGAATTCGTTCGCGAAATTGACGGCGTGAAATATTACAACGATTCAAAGGCGACCAACACCGATTCGGCGATTAAGGCACTGGAAACTTTCGCGGGGCATATCGTGTTGATTGCGGGCGGCGACGACAAGGGCACCGACCTCACGGAATTTTTAAATCTTGTCAATGAACGCGTCGATTATCTGATTTTAGTCGGCGACGCGGCGGCGCGATTCAAAACTTGTGCGCTTGATAAAAATTTCCCTGCTGAAAAAATTTTGGAGGCGGGCTATTCAATGGAACGGGCGGTTGAGCTTGCAAAAAAAATTGCCCGTCCGCCGCAAGTAATTTTGCTAAGTCCTGCCTGCGCTAGCTTTGACATGTACAGCGACTTCGAGGAGCGCGGCAGAGATTTCAAGCGGATTGTTAAGGAACTTTGACATGGCGGGCTACGTTTATTTGGGCGCGGCGATAGTCTTGGAGCTGTGCGGAACGACTTGCATGAAATTATCGGACGGATTCAGCCAAAAATTTTTTGCGGCGGGCACGATGATTTTTTACGGCGGCTGTTTTTATTTCTTCGCGCTGTCGTTGAAAACCATTCAGCTGAATATCGCTTACGCTACATGGGGCGGATTGGGCGTAATACTCGCGGCGGGTGTCGCCAAAATATTTTTTCACGAAGGCATTTCGACGCCGGCTTTGATTGGAATTATTTTAATCGTCGTTGGCGTTGTGTTGTGTAATTTTTTCGGAGCGGGTCATTAAATGAAAATAATCGTATCGGGCGGCGGCACGGGCGGTCACATTTACCCCGCGCTGACGCTCATAAATGCAATTAAAAATAAACGTCCGGACGCTGAATTTTTATACGTCGGCACGGAAAAAGGTTTGGAGGCGGACATTGTCCCGAAGGCGGGCATAAATTTTACCGCGCTCAATCTTGAAGGCGGCTTGGAGCGGCGTTTTACGTTGGAAAATATTTCTCGCGCCGCCAACGCGATTTGGAGCATAAAGCACGCCTCCGACATTATAAAAAATTTTAACCCCAATGCAGTTGTCGGGACGGGCGGTTATGTTTGCGGACCGATTCTCCTTGCCGCGAGCCTTATGAAAGTTCCGACGCTGATTCAGGAGCAAAACGCGGTCGCGGGCGTCACGAATAAAATCTTGTCTAAGTTCGTCGATAAAATTGCGGTCGGCACAAAGGACGCGCTGAAAAATTTTCCTGCCGAGAAAACTACTTATACCGGCAATCCGATTCGCGCCGAGGTTTTGGAAGGTAAAAAGGAAGACGGGCTTAAAGAATTCAATTTCACTGCCGACAAGCCGATTGTTTTAATTTCGGGCGGTTCACGCGGCGCAAGGAGTATCAACGACGCAATGATCGGCGTTTTAAAATCGGCGGCTCAAAAAAATTCTGCGCAATTCCTTCACGTCACGGGCAAAGGCGAATTCGACTCCGTCACGAAAAAATTATCCGACATTCTCGACGCGCCCAATATAAAAATTATGCCTTATCTCTACAACATGCCGCGAGCTATGGCAATGGCTGATTTGGCGATTTTCCGCGCAGGCGCAACCGGGCTTGCCGAACTTACTGCGCGAGGCATTCCCGCGATTTTAATTCCCTACCCCTACGCGGCGGAAAATCATCAAGAGTTCAATGCGCGGGCACTTGTCGAGGCGGGCGCGGCGCGTATGATTTTGAACAAAGATTTGACGGCGGAGCTTTTAGAAAAAAATCTCGACGAACTTTTAGCTTCGCCCGAAAAATTAAAATCCATGGCGGCGGCGAGTTTATCGCTCGGCAAACCGAACGCCGCGGACGAAATTGCAGACATGATTTTAAAATTAATTTGAGGAGGAAAAATATTTTGAAACTCGACGGCTTGAAAAAATATCATTTTATAGGAATTGGCGGAGTGGGTATGAGTGCGCTCGCCAAAATTTTAATCGAGCTCGGCTGCCAAATAAGCGGCTCCGACAGCAAAGATTCTCCGACGCTCGACATGCTCAAAAATCTCGGCGCAAGAATTTTCGTTGGACATAAGGCTAAAAATATTCTCGACGACAACGGCAACCCCGTTGAAGCTATCGTCTGCTCGTCGGCAATTCCCGCCGATAATCCCGAAATTGTCGCGGCGGGCAAATTTAAAATTCCGAAACTTCACCGCTCCGACATCAACGCTTATCTGCTGAATTCGCGCAAAGGTATCGCGGTTTCGGGCTCGCACGGCAAAACGACTACAACTTCAATGATCGGCTACGTTCTGCACAGCGCGGAGGTTGACCCGACAATCATAATCGGCGGCGAATCGACCGACTTGGGCACGGGCGCGATTTTGGGCAAAAGCGATTGGCTCGTCACCGAGGCGGACGAAAGCGACGGTTCTTTTTTGACGCTAAAACCCGCGATAGCCGTCGTCACCAACGTTGAAGATGATCATTTGGATTATTACGGCACTGTCGAGAGAATTCGCGCCGCGTTCAAAATTTTTATAGAAAATGTCAGCCGCGAGTCGGGCGTTGCAGTTCTTTGCTTCGACAATGAAAATCTGCGCAGGCTTGCAAAGGAAGTTGACAGGAAAATTATTTCCTACGCGATTGATAACGACGCCGATTTTACGGCAAAAAATATCCGCACAACGTCCAAGGGAATTAATTTCGAGGTTTTCAAGCGCGAAAAATTTTTGGGCAAAGTTCAGTTGGCGATTCACGGGCGGCATAATGTTTTGAACGCATTGGCGACAATTGCAACCGCTCTTGAAGTCGGAGTGCCTTTCGATAAAATTGCCGAGGGCTTAAGCAATTTTCACGGCGCGAAAAGACGTTTTCAAACCAAAGGGCGCGTCAGAAATATTTTAATCGTCGACGATTACGCGCACCACCCGACAGAAATTGCCGCGACGCTCAAAGCTGCCCGTGAGACTAAGCCGAATAAAATTTTTTGCATATTCCAACCCCACAGATATTCCAGGACAAAACTTTTGCTTAAGGAATTCGGTAGCGCATTTCGCGAGGCGGATAATTTGATTTTGACGGACGTTTACTCGGCGGGCGAAGAAAAAATTTCGGGCGTGAGCGGTGAATCCATTCTGCAGGAAGTTTTGAGTACGACCAATCAAGCTGTCTCTTATATTCCCAAGCGCGAAGACATTGCCGCCGCGATTAAAGATCAACTTTCGCCGGGCGATTTGGTTATCACAATGGGCGCGGGTGATATTTTTAAAACCGGAGAGGAACTTTTGGACATGCTTAAGGATTGGAGTCAGAAAAAAATTGTCGTCGTTTGCGGCGGAACTTCCACGGAGGCTGAAGTTTCCAGACGCACGGGTAAAGCGATTGCCGACGCGCTTAAATCAAAAAATTACAACGTCGAACTTTTAGAACTCAATCCGCAGACTTTTGCGCAGACTATTCGCGAAAAAAATTGCGGCATTGTCTTTAACGCGATTCACGGCAAATACGGCGAGGACGGTTTGATTCAAGGGACGCTCGACATGTTGAAAATTCCCTACACCGGTTCGGGAGTTTTGGCGTCCGCGCTTACAATGGACAAAGTCGCCACAAAACATTTCCTCAATTCCGCGCAGATTTCCACGCCGAAATTTGCTGTTTATCGCAAAGTCGACAGGCGCGACGAACTCGCCGCCGAGATAGAAAAAAATTTTGGCTTGCCCGTCGTGATAAAAGCCGACTCGCAAGGCTCAAGTATCGGCGTGAGTATCGTAGAAAATTCCCTTGACATTGACGCGGCGATTGAGAACGCATTTTCTTTTGGCGACGAAATTTTGGTTGAAGAATTTATCCGCGGGCGCGAATTGACGGTTGCGGTTTTCGGCAACGAAGACGAGGCGGAAGCTCTGCCGGTCATTGAAATTACCACGACGACCGGTCGCTACGATTACAAAACAAAATATACAAAGGGCATGTCAACGCACATTTGCCCTGCCGAAATTCCCGACGAAATTACCGCCGAAGTTCAAAGGCTGGCGATTGCCGCGTTTAAAATCTGCAAATGCGCGGGTGTCGCTCGAATTGATGTAATGCTTTCCGAAGAAAATATTCCTTACATTATCGAAATTAATTCCGTGCCCGGCATGACGGAAACTTCACTCGTCCCCGACGCGGCGCGGGCGGCAGGTATCGAATTCCCCAAACTGTGCGAAAAAATTTTGTCGCTCGCCGATTTTTGAAGGCGGTGAGATTATGGCGGTGATAAGGCGGCGACGAAAATTCGGGCGGTTCTTCAAGGGGATAATTTTTCTTGTCGTCAGCGCGGCAGTTTTGGCTTTCTTTGTCTATGTGCCGTTCTTTACGCTAAGCGAAATAAAACTTGTCGGCGCAAAATATCTCACGCAAGAAGATATAATGAAAATCGGAGATATTTACATGGGCGAGCAACTTTTTCGGCTTGAAACGGACGTTGTTCAAAGCCGCCTGTCAAAAGATTTGCGGATAGAAGAAGTCAGCGTGCGCCGGCATTTGCCGCATACCTTGGAAATAAATATCAAGGAGCGGCGACCCCTCGCGACGATTGTCTGCGATTATGGCTATCTTGACTTAGACCGCAACGGCGTGATTATCGACAGCTACAAGAGTTTAAAGACAATGCAAATTCCGATGATAAACGGAGCCGCCGTCCGCGATATGTATATCGGCGACGAAGTGGAGGACGAACAGGTAAAAAAAATTCTGGACTTCCTGCAACGGCTCAATGAAGAGACGCTCAATCGCCTGTCGGAAATTGCGATTGTCGAGGAGAATTATATCGTCATGTACACCGACACCGCCCGCCCCGTTCAAATTCGTATTGGGAAATTGGAGCGGCTCGACGAAAAGGCGCGGCTCACCGAAGATTTTCTGCGCGACCTTGAAACTAATCCTCACCCCGTCGAATATGTCGATTTCAATTACAATGCGCCCTTTATAAAGCTCATTCAATAAAAAAAAGTCGCCTCCAACTTCGGAAGGCGGCTGATTTTTTTTGTAAAGTCCGAATGAAACCGCGACGACGACAACTGAGATTATATTGAAAAGTTTTCATGTTAATGATAAAATTCGTTCTCAAGATTAATTTGTAAGATGGATGGAGTAAAGAGATGAGACGGTATTTGACGAAAAAATTTTTGGTAGCGGGTGTCATGCTGTCAACATTTTTTTTTATGCCCGAAAATGTTTTTGCCGAAACGCGGACTTTGGATATTGCCGAGGCAATAGAACTCGCGCTGGAAAATAATCGCTTAATCGAACAGCGCACTGAAGACCGCGAGGCGGCTCGTTGGAATTTGTCAGCAATAAGGCGACGTTCGGGACCGAAATTGAGTTGGAGTAGTTCTTCAAGCAGAATCGGCGGAAGATATTATCACGGCTTGCGTGCGCAACGCTATCAATTTTACGACATGCCGCCCGAAGAGCGCGATTATTACGGCGTAAGCAACATTTCAAATTATCCGCTGTATCAAAGCGAAAATTCCAACAGCCTAAATTTGTCGATACCGCTTTACACGGGCGGTCAACTCGAAGGGCAAAGAAAATCTGCGCGTTACGGTTTGAACTCCGCGGATTTAAATTTGGAAGACGCCAAGCAACAAGTCAAATGGCAAACCGCGCGGGCGTATTATCGGGCGTTGCAATATCGCGACGAAATCGACGTTCAGCAGGAGGCAATAAATCTCCTCAACGAACATTTGCGAACGGTGCAGATTCAATTTGAAGTCGGGACGGTGGCAATGTCTGATGTGTTGGCTACGAATGTTCAGCTGGCGAACAGTCAACAAAATTTGAATACCGCGCAGGGCAATTACGAAAACGCCTTGGCGGAGCTCAATAACATAATCGGCTTGCCGGCAGACACGGATTTAATATTGAACAACGAACAAAATTTTTCGGATGCCATAACGAGCGAGGCGGATTGTTTAAAATACGCGCTGGAGCATCGTCCCGACGGAATAGCGGCGGCATATGCCGTTAAACAGGCGGAGGCGTCAGTCAGTGCGACAAAATCCGGTTTTCGTCCAAATGTTTCGGCGGTAATTCAAGGCACAATGTCCGGCGAAGGAGCCTTCAAAGCGGATCATACGCGAGAAAGGTGGGCGGCGGGAGTTCAGCTGAATTGGGACATTTTCGACAACAACGTTACTTCCGCGCAGGTTCAACAGGCAAAGGCAACGCAGAGAAAAGCGGAATCGGTAGCGCGTCAACAGCTCGAACAAATTCGCCTTGAAATTCGCGAGGCATATACAAATTTAAAAATCGCGGAAAAAAATATCGCGGTGACATTCGGCGCGGTCAAACAGGCGGAGGAACAATATTTAATCGCGAAAGTTCGCTATGAAGAGGGCGTAGACACAAACTTGACGGTAATGGACGCGCAAGAAAAATTGACGGCGGCGCGGACGAATTACACAACCGCTTTATGTAACTACAACACGAGCAGGGCGCAACTCGAAAAGGCAATGGGCGTCCCGATTGGCATTGACGCAAAAATTTATTCGACGTCGGTTGGGGAAGGCAAAAAATCTACAGAAGCTTTAAAAGAATCGGCGCAGGTTCCTTTGGAAATTTTCGACGAGCGCGGCAAGGAAAAAAGGCGTTCGGAAGAAGATATTAAACCTGTCAGAGAGTCGGCAGAAGAATTCACCGAGCCTTTCACGGAGGACGAGCAATGAAAAAATTTTACGTCGTCGGAATGATGATAATACTGCTCATGGCGGTCGGCTTGATTTTTTACGGCATACATTTAAACCGGAGCGGCGAAAATCAGATAACAAAGCGCATGGAATCGCGAACAATCCCTCTGCAGGGCGAAAAAGTGCAATATCGGGAAATAAAGCCCGTGTTTACATTGGACACGATAAATTTAAATTCTGACGAAATGGCGGACGCGGTCGCGCTGATTGACGGGCGAATAGAAAACGCCTTTGTAAAGAAAAATTCCAACGTCAGCCGCGGACAAATAATTTTTGAACTCGTGAATGAAGACATACCCATAAAAATAAATCAGGCGGATAGCACGATAGCAAAAGCCGAGGCGCAATTACTTCAAGCAAAAAATTCTTACGAGCGATACGAAAGATTAAAAGAAAAAAATGCCACGTCGCTGGAAAAATACGACGAGGCGAAATTGAATTACGAGGCGGCAGTTGCAAGTTTGCGCGAGGCGCAAGCAGTCAAAGATCAATTATTGGTGCAGGATTCTCGGCAAGATGTAATTTCGCCGATTGACGGCGAGATTTTGATTTTATACAAACAAATAGGCGCGTACGTGACGGCGGGAACGCCTATAGCCTTGGTCGGGAATTTTGACCGGCTGAATTTTTCGTTGCCTGTCGAGGACGCCAGCGCGAGGCGGCTTGCCGTCGGTGAGCGTTTTGAATTGAATTTTAAAAACAGTCGTTCGTTCCGAAAAGCTTACGATACCGAATACGGCGCGGGGAATTTGGGCGATAAGCAAATTTTTTCGGTTTACGTCAAGGAAATTATGCCGGATTTAAGTCAGGCGGCGGCAATACGCAAAGTCGTTTTTGAAGTTGATAACCGCGTAGGACTTTTGGAGCAACAAACTTACAGCGGCGTTGAATTGATAAGGACGACGGGTCATAATGCTTTGGCGGTGCCGCTCGCGGCAATGAGCGACACGGGAAGACAATATGTCTTTATTGCAACGCCCGAAAATACTTTGGAGCGCAGAAAAATTTCCACTGGCGCGGACGACGGCAAATACATCGAAATTTTAACGGGGCTAAAGGAAGGCGAGACGGTTATAACCTCCGCGACAAAAGGTTTGGAAGAAGGCATGAAAGTTACAGTGACATTGGCGGGAGGCAAAGATAATGCAGCCGACAGATAAAAATCAGATTTTCAGCCAAGAAGCATTGGATAAACTGCGCTCGCCCGAAAAATTGGATACAATGTTGCCGATAACGACGCCGATAAGCTGGATGGCATTGATCGCGATTTTGGTTCTGCTTTTCTCTGTAGTCTTGTGGTCGATTTTCGGTGCGTTCACGGTCAAAGCCGACGGCATGGGCTTAATCATGGACTCGGCGGGCGTCTTGAATATTTCGCACGTGGCAAGCGGGAAAATCGGACGTTTATACATAAAAGAGGGCATGCCGATAAGAAAAGGCGAGTTAATCGCGCACATGGAACAATCCGAGCAATCGGCGGATACGCGCATGGCGCAATACGGCATGGAACTTGCCTCAAGCGACAAAGACGCAATGGGACGCGCCTATCAGTACAACGCAAAAGAATATCAGCAGACGATCGCGGAAGATATTTACAGCGACTACGACGGAATAATTGATGAAGTCATGGTCGACGAAGGTAGCATGATATCATCGGGGACGCCGATTTGTTCGGTGCGAATTACTCAAAACCGCGACGAATTGACGGGGCTTTTATATGTTCCTGTTGACAAGGGCAAAAGAATTTTACCCGGCATGAGTATTCAGCTTGCGCCAAACGGCGTCGACGTTTCGGAATCGGGAAGTTTGCTAGGCGTAGTGCGTTCGGTTTCACAATATCCCGTGACAATGCAGGGCATACAACAGCATTTGGGCAACGCGCAACTCGCACAATGGATTTTGCAAGCGCAGAATTCTTCGGTCATGGAAGTAGCTTTCGATTTGGTAAAAGATCCGGATTCGGCGTCGGGCTATTTGTGGACTTCGCAAGTCGGAGAACATAAACCGATAACGGCGGGCAGTTTCTGCACAGGGTCGATAATTATCGAACGCAAGCCGCCGATTGAAAAAGTTTTCTACAAGCTCAGCCAATGGCTCAGGAACAGATAATTGGGAATTGGGAATGGATATATTTAACTCGATAAAAAATTTTTTCGGTGTGAAAGTTACACGAGTAAAGGTGCCGACGATTTTACAAATGGAGGCAACCGAATGCGGAGCGGCGTCGCTGTCAATGATTTTGGCGCATTACAATTTATGGCTCCCGCTCGAAAAGCTTCGCCAAGAATGTGGCGTCAATCGCGACGGCTCCAAGGCTAGTTGCGTAATTCGGGCGGCGCGAAACAGAAATTGTACTGCCAACGGCTACAAGTGGAAGGCGGACAGATTAAAAGAAGTCGGAGAATATCCGCTGATAATTCACTGGGAATTCAATCACTTTGTGGTTTTGGAAGGCATTAAAGGCGACACGGTTTATCTTAACGATCCCGCAATGGGCAGACGTACCGTTAAATGGGACGAGTTCAAAACGTCTTACACGGGCGTTGCGTTGCACATTGTCCCGAACGAAAATTTTCAGCCCGAAGGTCGCCGCTACAACATTTTTAAAGCAGTTGCAGAAAAGCTCGCTCAAGACAAATGGGCAGTGCTTTTTATTTTGCTTTTAAATCTCGGCATGATAATTCCGGGGCTCGCGTCGCCGGTTTTCAGTCAAATTTTCCTCGACGACATTTTAACGCGCAAACACCCCGATTGGATGTTTAATTTCTGCCTCGCAATGACGGTATCGTTTATCGTCTGCGGCGCAATGACATGGCTTCAAGCGGTAATCTTGACGCGCTGGCAGAGAAAGTTGACGCTCGCGGATTCTTCCGCTTTCTTTTGGCATTTGCTCCGCCTGCCAATGCAATTTTTTAATCAGCGATATGCGGCGGAGGTTGCAAGCCGCGTAAAATTTAATGAATCAATCGCCGGCGTATTATCGGGTCCGGCGGCGACGGCAGTTTTAAATTTGCTTGTCGCAATTTTTTATTTGCTGTTGCTCCTCCAATACAACGTGACTTTGACAATCATCGGCGTGTTCTTTTCCAGTATCGACATTGTAATTTTCTTCGCCCTGCGCCGACACTTAACGGATTTAAACATGAAAATTCAACAGGACGCGGGCAAGGGTTACGGCGTGACAATGAACGGCTTGTCAATGATTGAAACGATAAAAGCAAACGGCAACGAGGCAGATTTTTTCGCGAAATGGGCAGGCTATCAGGCGAAAGTTTTAGCGGCAAGTCAGGACGCGGCACTTTGGCAAATGACTGCGACAATTATTCCAACATTGCTCGGCGGCATTAACGGCGCGTTGATTATGACGCTGGGCGGCTTCTCGATTATGGATG
>CAMNEX010000052.1 GCA_946536825.1 uncultured Selenomonadales bacterium
AAAAAGTTTGCAACTCCTTACGCCGCATGCTACATCACGTAGCATACGCGGCGAAGCCGCCCGTCCTTGGGCGGCTTCTAAGAGATTTTGTTTGTTGTTGATTTTCAATCGGAGGCTTATTCATGAAAAAAATTATTGTCATACCCGGCGACGGTATCGGACAAGAAATTACAAAATCCGCCGTCGATGTTCTTAAAAAAATTGACGAAAAATTTAATATCGGTTTGGAGTTTGAAACTCGCGACGCCGGCGGCACGTCTTACGAAAAATTCGGGACGCCGCTCACTGACGAAGCACTTGACGCTTGCAAAAAAGCTGACGGCGTCTTATTCGGTGCGGTCGGCGGCAAGAAATGGGATTCTTTACCCGTTCACCTGCGCCCCGAAAAAGCTATTTTCGGCTTGCGCAAAGGTTTGGGTCTTTTTGCCAATCTCCGCCCGACGAAAGTTTATAATGAATTGATTAATTCTTCGCCGCTCAAGCCCGAATTGGTTGGCGGCTGTGATTTGTTAATCGTTCGCGAATTGGTCGGCGGAATTTATTTCGGACCGCGTTGCGAGTCGGAAACTAATGACGGCGTCGAGCAAGCTTGGGACACTGAAATTTATTCCGTGCCCGAAATCGAACGCATTACGAAACTTGCCTTTGAAACTGCAAAACTCCGCCGCGGCAAAGTTACTTCCGTTGACAAAGCGAACGTTTTGGCGGCTAGCAGACTTTGGAGAAAAGTTGTCGTTGACGTTTCAAAAAATTTCCCCGAAGTCGAATTGAATCATCTTTATGTTGACAACGCCGCAATGCAACTCGTCCTCAATCCGAAACAATTTGACGTTATTGTCACCAACAATATTTTCGGCGACATTCTAAGCGACGAGGCGGCGGTTATCGGCGGCTCAATCGGGCTTATGCCCAGCGCGTCAATCGGCGAGCTCACTTCCCTTTACGAACCGATTCACGGCTCCGCACCCGATATTGCCGGAAAAGATATTGCCAACCCGATGGGAACAATTTTAAGCGCGGCAATGCTCCTGCGCTACAGCCTCAAGGAGGAGGACGCCGCCAAGGCTATCGAAAGCGCGATTGATAAAACGCTCGCTGACGGCTGGCGCACCCCCGATATTTTCACCGACGGCTTTAAGAAGGTCGGCACCGCGCAGGTTACTGAAATTATCTGCAAAAATCTTTGAGCTAAAAAATATTTCAAGCCCCGACAAATTTCTGTCGAGGCTTTTTTTTGTACGCCGCAAAATTATGATATAATTGCTGAGAATTTTTATAAGCAAGCCCCCGATGTTTTTATGGAGGAAATTACAATGGCAAAAAAATTTTTTATCAACAACGCGGAAGATATTATTCCGCCCGTGAATGATTCGCCCTACAGAAGGATTTTGGCGGTCGGCGACGTGCACGGAAAATTTAATAAATTAATGTCGCTGTGGAAAAAACTTTCCGTGACGGACGACGATTTGGTAATTTTTTTGGGCGATTATATCGACCGCGGCGAAGGCGTTGCCGAAGTTCTCGAATGGGTTATAAAGCAATCGGAAAAGAAAAATTTTATTTTCCTGCGCGGCAATCACGAACAAATGATGCTCAATGCTTTCAAAAATGATTTCGAGTTCCTTGAAAAAATTCTCAACGGCGAAAAAAAAATTTTAACCAATAGAGACGCCGTGGAGCACGAAGCGGCGATTTTGTGGGTGATTAATGGCGGAGAATATACGCTCGCGGGGATAAACGCCTTTTGTAAAAAAAATAATCGCAACCTTGAGGACGTTTTGAAATTCGCCGAAAATTTGCCGCTCAGCTACCCTTTAGAAATCGGCGGACGAAAATATTTTTTCTGTCATGCCGGAGTTAATCCTGCAGCTCCGCTCGACGAACAGGACGAGGAATTTTTGTTGTGGGCTCGCGATAAATTTTTTAAAAACTACAACGGCGACGCCGTAATTATCAGCGGTCATAGTCCTGTGCAAGCCTATTTCGACTTCAGCAAAACTCAACTTCGCCCGATTAAATTTCCCGGCAAAAATTTCGTAATGACGGATACCGGCTCCTTCTTGCCCGACGGAAAAATTTCTTGCGTCGATATTTTGAACGGACAATTTTGGCAAAGCGACAACGCGACCGACGGAATAATTTTTGTTTGTTCAGGCAATACCTGCCGTTCGCCTATGGCAAAATATATCATGAAACACTTGCTCGAAGAAATCGAGTTGTCCCATTTAATTTCCGTCGATTCGGCGGGTTGTGACACCGAAGGCGGCGAATCGTTGAGTCCCGAAGCTCGCAAGGAGTTGATAAAAAATCATATTCCGTTCGATAAGCACGTTTCAAAGAAATTCACAAAGGAACTTTACGAAAAATTTAAAGTGATTGTCGCTTTGGACGATGAGATTTTTAATCATGCCGTAGAAATTTCCGGCGGAGATCTTGATAAAAAAATTATCCGGCTAAAAGATCCGGACGGAAATAAAATTAATGTTGACGACCCTTGGCACACAGGCGATTATTCTAAAGCCTACTCGGAAATTTATCCGGGCTGTTTTGCCCTTTTAAAGAAACTGACAGAAAAAATTAAATCAAGAAAATAAATTTCTCGCAACGAAAAAATTTTTCCTGAAAATAAAAATCCCCGACGCGCAATCGGGGATAAATTTTTTTTGTAAAGCTCATTTCCTCTCGCTCAGCTGTTGATAAATAAAATCTGCAAGCCCGATGCCGCCGCCTTCCGCCGCGACTTTCGTGAGTTCTTCGTTATACATGTCGCGATAAATTTCCATTGCGTTATCGTCGCCGAAAAGTTTATCCTTCGGGACGGTCTTCCACATTTCGTTATACATCAGCTTTAACATTATCGCTTCAAGTTGGACGCTGGCGTCTTTTATTTCTTGATTGCGCTTGGCGACTTCTTCGTCAGTCATTGTTTTAATTTTTGCCGCGGAAGTTTTCTCAAGTTTATCGGTTGCCGCTTTCAGTTGCGCTTGAAAACTCGCCTCGTCGTCAATGACGTTGGCTCCCGCCGTGCCCGTATTTTTCAAACTCATTTGCGGCAAGAGATATTCGCCGTTAATTTGCATGTCAATCGCTCCTTAAATAATTTCCAACACGGCATGAATCGCGCCCGCCGCCTTCATTGCCTGCAAAATTGAAATGCAATCGCGGGGCGTGGCTCCCACGGCGTTTAAAGCCCCGATAATATCGTTGACATTGGTCGTTGCGGGAAGAAATACCGAGCTGGACATTTCTTCGCGGGCGTTCGTCTCCACGTTGCGAACAACCATTGACGTGCCGTAAGAATAGGGTTCGGGCTGATAAGCATTTTCCTCACGCTGAATGCGAATCGACAAGCCGCCTTGAGTTATCGCGCATTCGTCAACAGAAACATTGCCGCCCATGACGATTGTACCTGTGCGCTCGTTGACGACAACTTTAGCGATAGTGTCGGGGACAACCGGCAATTCCTCAATCGAGGCGACGAATTGAACGACATTGGCGCGATAATAGCCGGGAATATTTATGTCGACGCGCCCGGGATTGGCGGCGTGAGCAACGTTGCCATAAGCCGAATTAATCGCGTTTGTGATTCTCGAAGCCGTTGTAAAGTCGGAACTCGCCAAACTCAAGGAAATTTGTCCGTTCCTGCCCAAGTCGTCTTCAAGCGTCCGCTCGACGATTGCCCCATTGGGAATAGTTCCTGCTGTCGGGAAATTTCTTTGTGCACGATTATTATTGCCGTTGCCTGCTACAAATCCGCCCGTCGAAACGGAGCCTTGCGCGACGGCGTAAACTTCGCCGTTCGCCGCTACGAGCGGAGTTTGCAAAAGCAAGCCGCCTTGAATGCTGTCAGCGTCGCCCATTGAACCGACTGTAACATCAATGGTATCTCCTTCGCGGACAAAGGGCGGCAAAGTCGCCGTAACCATTACCGCCGCAACGTTATCCGTATCCAACTCCGCCGCGTTAATCGTTATCCCAAAATTCTTCAGCAGTGAAACTGTCGACTGAATCATTTGCCAGGTATCGTCAGAATCGCCCGTGCCGGGCAAGCCGACTACCAAACCATAGCCCATAAGCTGATTGTTCCTTACGCCCTGCACTTTGGCAATATCTTTTATTCGCGTGACTGCCGACTCTGCAAAAACCGTCGAAGTCATAAGCGCAAGGCAAAGGACAAGCGTCGCGATTGTAAAAATTTTTTTCATAGCCTCACCTCCTCAATCAATTTGTTTGATATATCTGAGCAACTTGTCATCACCTGTTAGAAGTTAAACCGCGCGACGAATTTCCTGTTCGTTCTCTGTGACTTCCTCAAAATTTTCAGGAGGATAAAGATAATCTTCTTCAGATTCGTCAATAATTCGATACCAGCCGTTTTCTATCGACAACACTTCATAAATTTTTTCCGGCAATACGTCCATAAAAATTTTATAAGAGTTGGGAATATCAACAGCTCGTTCACCTATATATTTAACTTTCAATTTTCTCACCCCAGATTTTTACCTTAAAATCTACCTTACCGATATTTATGCATTGGTACCAATGAATTTCGCAGTTTGCAAAAGTTTCTGTGCCGTTAGTAATAATCGCCGTGCCACGACATTTGTACCAATTTTGAGCTTGAGTTTTCTCGCCATTCGGAAGTGTGAAGGTTTCAATTAATCTTTTAATATCGTGGATTTTTTCTCCCTCCGCGATGACTTTAACGCCCGTGACGGTTGAACCTTTTTTTATAAACCAACCGTCCTGCCTGAGCGATTTTTCTGTCTGCACGAAGAAAGTTTTTGCCATCGCGCTTAAATCTCGCGGCAAAATAAATTCTTCGCTGATTTTGATTTGGTTGTCCATATCAGAATAGGAAGTTAAAAACTTGAGTCAAGATACCTTGCCGCTGTTTTGCATTGAGCGGACCTTTGCCGTCAAATTTCAGCGTGGCGTCGGCGACTTTTGTTGAAGGGACGGTGTTATTCATTGTAACATCGTCGCGGCGAATTACTCCGCGCAGGGTGATTTTATGTTCGTCGCGGTTTTGCCAAATGGATTGTGTGCCTTCAATAACCATGTTGTCGTTGGGCAGGACTTCGACAACTGTAACGGTAATTTGTCCGCTGTATCTGTTGGTGTCAACAGCCGAGCCGTCTGCCTGGAAATTATCGGAGCCGCTCGCCGAAAACGCCCTGATAAAATCGAAAATGCCTGTACCCGTCCCGACACTTATCGAGCCCGATTTTGAATTTGTTCGCGATTTTGTAGCGGTCTGCGTTGTGGATTCGTTAATGACAATCGTCAAAATATCGCCGACGTTGCGAGCCTTTTTATCGGAGTACCAACTCATATTTGCATTGTCGACCCAAAGCGATTTTGCCTCGACTGCGCCGCCCGCAAATACAAAAGCGGCAATTAAAATCGCCGTGAAAAATTTTTTGCTCATATACTCACCTCCAATCCCCGTTAATCTTAATTTTTTTCAGATGCTTACTTCCACAGTGTGAGAATCGATAACTTTTGCCGACAAAATTTTTTCGGAGGTTTCGTTTTTAACTTTGACAATCGAACCGACGCGCCCGCGTGTCATGACAATGCCCGCCGCCGTCGCCCTTATCCCGCGATAATTCACGACGATTGTAACGCGTTGCCCGATATTTACCGCGACAGGCTGTTGGAAATAGCTGACAGTGACAGGCGAGCCTGCGCGGATAAATCTGTGCGGAACAAGCCCATTAACCTCGGCAACGTCCTTGACATATTCGTTGCGCCCGTCGATTTTAACTTCCGCAAGGCGAAAATCACCGGTCGTCACGGGCACTTCAACCCTTAAATCGTGAGTGGCGACAAGTACCGTGTCATAAACTCTGACGCTCGCCGTGTAGCTTACTGTCCGATAAGCGCGACCGTTTACATAAATTATCGCCCGCACGGGAGTCAAGCTGACGTAATTGATTGAGGAGGGAAGTTCCGCCCGCACGTCAACGGTACCTTCCGGCAATTTTATATCCGTCGGGTGTTGAGTAAAAAAAATTTCGTGGCGGCGATATTCCCCGCGCTCGGCAAGTGCATTTTCCACAGCTTCCAAGGCGATTGCTTGAAGTTCCACGCCCGCTATCGTATATGCAAAAGCTCGCGGCGTCAAACAAAAAATAATCAACGCCGCGAGTAAAAGTATTTTTCTCATGTTAAATTATCGTTTCAACTGATTGGCAGTCTCAAGCATTGAATCGGAGGTTGTGACCGCTTTTGCGTTTGATTCATAGGCGCGTTGAGCGACAATCATATTAACCATTTCCTCGACAATCTGGACGCCCGACATTTCAAGAGTATTTTGCGCAAGAACGCCCGCGCCGTCGGCTCCGGGCTCGCTTTCAATCGGCGCACCCGATGCGGAAGTTTCCAAGAAAAGATTTTTGCCGTAAGCGTAAAGTCCTTCAGGATTGACGAAACGCGCCAAAGTTATTTGCCCGATTTCGGTTTGCTCGCCGCCCGCCGGCGTGTCGGAAACTCGTCCGTCCGAGCTAATAACCAAACTTTCAATCGTGGCGTTTTCGTCAAGCGTGATATTCGGGATAAGCAAAAAGCCTTCGCTGGTAACCAAGCGGCGATTTGAATCGAGTTTGAAGGAACCGTCGCGGGTGTAAGCCGTCGTGCCGTCAGGGAGTTGGATTTGGAAAAAGCCGTCGCCTTGAATGCCAACATCGTTTGGATTATCGGTCGTCTGCAAAGGTCCTTGCGTGAAAACTCTGTGCGTTGCGGAAACTCTGACGCCCAAACCGATTTGCAAACCTTGCGGATATTGCGTGCCGTTGCCCGAAGTGCCGCCCGCGTCGCGAAGAGTTTGATAAAGCAAATCTTGAAACTCTGCGCGAACTTTTTTATTGCCGTAGCTGTTGACGTTGGAAATATTATGCGCCACAACGTCCATGTTCGTCTGCTGCGCCTTCATGCCGGACGCCGCCGACCAAAGAGATCTCATCATGACAAGAACAACTCCTTATATTTTTTATCTTGCTTACAAAATTTATATCGGCATGATTTTATTCTGCATTAAAAATTTTTGCAAGCTTAAATAAAAAAAATCCCTATTTGCCATAAGAATTTCAGCGTAGGTTGATATAATCGCGCAAAATTAAGAATAGATTAAAGACGGGGTGGAGGAAATGAAGTTGAGGCGAGTTTTTTGGACGCTGATTCTGATTTTCGCCGTGAGCGTTTCAAGTCTTTGTTCGGCGGCAGCGTTGAAGTACGGCGACAGGGGCGAAGCAGTTAAGGAGATACAAACATATTTAATTGCACAAAATCTCTTGCACGTGACGGCGAACGGAGTTTACGGTTCTGCGACGGTCAACGCAATTAAAGATTTTCAAAGCGCACTTGGTCTCGAAGTTGACGGAGTGTGCGGTAATGAGACTTACAGAATTTTACGGGCAGCGGCTTTTGACGAAATTGACATAAATACTTTCAGACTCGGCGATTACGTTCCGAATTATGAACTTGAACTCGACAATGAACAAACAAACAAAATTGAAAACGTCACCGAATTTAAAAATTCCGGCGAAACAATCGGTTCGGTTTTAAGCGCGTTCAGCACCGTTAAAGAAGTTGCACAATATGCGGGCGTTGGTGATGTAATTAAGCTCGGCATGCAAGGCGACGGTGTTGTTGAATTACAAAACAGATTAATTGAACACGGCTTTTACGACGGCGAAGTCAGCGGCGTTTGTGATTCTTCGACAATCGACGCGCTCAAAGATTTCCAGAAAAGTCGCGGTCTTACGGCAGACGGCATTTGCGGCAAAAGAACTTATTCAGCTTTTGACGGAGAATCTTACGAAGAATTTTATGAGGACTCTTCTTCCAACATTCCGGGTTGTAGCAGGATTGTGCGCGTCGAGGCGACAGCTTACTCCAGCATGCAACCGGGCTTGAGTGCTTACACCGCGACAGGAACTCTTTGCCGCTACGGAGTCATTGCGACGGATCCGAATTTCATTCCGCTCGGCACCAGAGTTTACATTCCCGGCTACGGTTACGCTGTCGCGGAGGATACCGGCGGCGCGATTGTCGGAAATAAAATTGATGTCGCGTTCGATACCGTCGGCGAGTGCTACGAATTCGGCAGACAATGGATTGACCTTTACATATTGGAAGATTAATTTTATAAAAAAAAATTCCCTGACAAAAAAACCTGTCGGGGAGTTTTTTTATTCCGCCGAAATAATTTTTACTCCGAGTTTATCGGCGGCGGCAACGAGATTGGCAGAAAGTTTTGCTTCGGTAATGACGCCGTCAATCTTGTCGAGCGGCGCGAAACAGTAAGTACTTTCGATACCGATTTTGCGCGACTCGGCGATAACATAAGAAGTTTTGCTGAGTTCAATTATCCGCGCCTTGTGAAGACCTGCGGCGGTGTCTCGCGAAGTCAGCGAATTTCTTTTTATGTCGACACCGAACGAGCCGATAAACGAAATGTCGGGACGAAAATTGGAAATAAATTCCATGTTGAGCACGTCAGAAAAGCCGTCGCGACTTTGATTAATTTGTCCGCCCGCGAAAAATAAATTTATCTTCGGGTTGCGGGCGAGTATAACCAAAACATCAACCATATTGGTTAAAATTTTGTAATTGACTTCAGTTTTTTCCAAAATCTGCGCGATAGCAATGCTTATCGTTGAAATGTCGAGGAAAATTAAATCGGTCGGCTGAATGAGCTTGACGGCGGCGGCGGCGATTTTTCTTTTAGCTTCCACGTCGGAAATTCTGCGCCTGTTAGCTTCTGTCATTTGCAATTTTTCTTCTATGGAAACTGCGCCGCCGTAAGTGCGTTTTAATTTTCCGTCCATTTCCAGCGAGCTTAAATCTTTGCGGATTGAATCTTCTGTCACACCGAAAATTTCTGCTAATTCTTTTACCAAAACTTTTCCGTCGCGATTCAACATCTCCAAAATTTTTGCTTGTCTCTCTTCCAAAAACATTTTCGGTCACTTCCTTCTTAAAAATTTACCCTCCTTATGGAGGGCTTTTTAATCGATTGGTTATTTATACTATTAGAATAATAGCACAAGCAAAAGAATTTGACAATAACCGACGCTAACCAACAAAATTGTAAAATTGACGACTAAAAATTTGCAGGAAAAAATTTTTGTGGTATTATACGGCGCGGGAGGGCGGCGGTCGTGGAAAAATATTATATGGCAGCAATGGGCGGCGCAGAAGGTTTCGGCAACAAAAGTATAGAGTGCCTTCTCAAATATTTCGGGAGTGCAAAGGCGGCGTGGTTCGCTAAAGACTCCGAACTTTTAAAGGCGGGCGTCAGAAAAAATTTTCTTGAAGCTTTTCTTTCATGGCGAAAAACTCATCCCGACGCGCCCGAAAATCTCGCGGGTTATTGCGACAGGCAAAAAATAAATTTATGTAGTATTGTCGACGAAGATTATCCGCCGATTTTGAAAGAAATTGATTCGCCTCCGATGTTTTTTTATTATCGCGGGAAATTGGAGCCACGCGCCGAGCGAATCGGCATTGTCGGCACAAGGGATAATACGGCTTACGGACAAAAAGTTGCAATGGAATTGGGCGAAGAACTCGCCGCGGCAGGTTTGACTGTCGTGAGCGGCGCGGCTCGCGGCATTGACACCTTTGCACACCGCGGCGCGTTGAAAACAGGTAGAACCGTTGCCGTTTTGGGTTGCGGAATAAATTTTATCTTCCCTCGCGAAAACAAAAAGCTTTTTGAACAAATCGCCGAGACTGGAGTAGTTTTAAGCGAATTTCCTCCGCAACTCCCGCCCAATCAGGGGACATTTCCGACGCGCAACAGAATTATCGCGGGGCTTTGTCGGGGCGTTATCGTCGTGGAGGCAAATGAAAAAAGCGGCGCACTCATAACCAGCACTTACGCCGGCGATTACGGGCGCGACGTTTTTGCTATTCCCGGACAAATTTACGCCGAAAAAAGCAAAGGTTGCAACGAACTTATTCGCGACGGCGCGACGCTGATTAAAAATGCGCAGGACGTTTTGAATGAATACAATATCACAGCGCAGATAAAAAAAGTTGAGCCGGAAAATAAAATTATAAAAACGGTTAAGCTTGAGGGGATAGCGGCAAAAATTTTTGAAATAATTCCGTTCGATAAATACATTACCGACGACGAAATTTTAATGCAGATTGAGGAGGTAAATTTCAGCGAGTTGTCGGGAATTATGCTTGAGCTTGAACTGAAAGGTTGCGTTGTCGAAGAGGCAGGGCGATACAAACGCAAGGTTGGAGGTTAAACCGGTGGCAGAAAAAACTTTAAAATCGTTGATACTCGTCGAGAACACGGCGAAGGCAAGGACAATCAGAAAATTTGTCGGGCGATCTTATTCGGTTATGTCGACCGACGGTTTCTTGAAGGATTTACCTAAAAGCCGTATCGGTGTGGACGATAATTATCAGCCCGATTATATCACGGTGCGCGGTCAAGGGAAATTATTAGCCGAACTCAGGCGCGAAACTTTAAATGCGCGCAGAATTTTTTTTGCGACAAATCCCGACGCGCAGGGAGAATTTTTAGCGCGGCAGTATTGCGAACTTTTCGGTGTCAATCCGAAATCGCATTGCCGAATTTGGCTTGACGAAATAACGCGGGAAAATTTCAAAGCGTCCTTTGCGGCGGCGCAACCGATTAATGACAATTTGGCGGAGGCTTTTCAGACAAAGCAACTGATTGACAAATACGTCAGCCACAAAGTCGGGGATTATCTTTCGCGAAAAATTTGGCGCGGCGTGAAAGTCGGCAGGTTCCGCGCAATGCTTTTAAAATTAATCTCCGAGCCTCCCGAACAAAAAGTTTTGACGCTTGAGAAAGTCTTGACGCCGGCTACGCTCCAAAAACTCGCGCTTAAAGAATTGAATTTCCCGACGGCGCGGACGCGAATAATCGCCGACCAACTTTACGACGGATTAAATTTCGAGGCGAACGGTTGCGCGGGCTTGATAACTTATCCTCACGTCGGAGCAATTTACTTGACCGGCGAACGCCGAGAGCCCGCCGCAGTTCAAAAATATTTGACGGAGCAACAATTCAAACTCTACAAGTTGATTTATTCGCGGCTTGCGGAAGAAAAATTTTTTGCAAGTTACGAACTCGACGCGGCGACCAATGACGCAAGACTGATGGCGGCTTTTGACGCGTTGAACGTCGCGTGGGCTGATTTTTATTCGGTCGGAATCGCGAGCCTTATCAAGCGGAAATATATCACGGCGGAGAATTCTGTTTACAAAGTCACTGCGCTGGGGCAACGTGTGCTTGACGCGCTGGCAGGCTTTTTCGACGAAGTTTTCAGCGCGGATTCTTACAACGCGATAACGGCGCAAGTTCGCGAAGTTGCGGACGGCAAAAAGCAAAAACTTTCCGTGATAAAAAATTACTGCGCGGAGTTCAATGAAAAATTTGCCGAGGCAATGTCGACTTTGGGCGAAGACTCCGCGCCACAAAGCGAGCCTGTCGAGGAATCGGAGGAAATTTGCGAAAAGTGCGGACGTAAAATGTTAATTCGGCACGGTCGCTACGGAATGTTTTTGTCGTGTTCAGGCTATCCCGAATGTAAAAATACAAAACCTTTCCTGGAATTTTTGGATAAAAAATGCCCGAAATGCGGCGGGCGATTGGCAAAACGTTCTTTAAAGGGCAGGCGCATTTTTTATTGCTGTGAAAATTCTCCGCAATGCGACTTCGTAACTTGGGACGAGCCGCAGAATATGACTTGCAAAATTTGCGGGGCGACAATGTTGACTCACAAATTTAAAGAACGTGCGCCGATGTTTTATTGCAGTAATGAAAATTGTCCGACGCGGGAAAATCATCCCGTGAATAAAATTTTGGCGGATATTAAACAACGCGCCGAAATTCGTCGGGAGCGCAAGAAAAAAG
>CAMNEX010000053.1 GCA_946536825.1 uncultured Selenomonadales bacterium
GGGAGGTGAGAAAAATGCGCGAACGATTGGAGGAAAGGCGGCGCAAAATGCTAAGGAAAATGCGCAATCGGAAATTATTTTGGTCATTCATAATTTGTTTATTAATAATCGTGGGCTCGGTGGCGCATCTGGGCTTCAATTCGGATTTTACGCGGATAAAAGAAGATATAAAGACAAAAGTAAAAAGCGAAAAGATATTGCCGACGTTCCGCAAGCCGACAACGATAATGCTGTTGGGCGTGGACGAACGCAAGGACGATGTCGGACGCTCGGATACGCTTATGGTTTTGAACTTATCGGAAAACAGCGCGTCGCTTCTTACGATTCCGCGGGATACTTTGGTTTATATCGAAAGACACGGCTATCAAAAGATAAATGCGGCATATGCGCACGGCGGAGCGAAGTTGACGCGGTCGACTGTTGAAGATTTTCTAGGCATTGAAATTGATCACTACGTCACGATAAATAAATCGCGCTTCGCCGAGGTGATTGACGCAATGGGCGGCGTGGATATTTATGTTGAACGCGATATGCACTACGAAGACCCTTGGGACGACGACGGTGGCTTGTTTATCGATTTAAAACAGGGGCTTCAACACCTTGACGGCGATACGGCAATACAATATGTTCGCTTCCGCGATTCTGAAGGCGATGTCGGGCGCGTGCGTCGGCAACAGGCTTTCATGAAGTCCTGCGCGGACAGATTGAGCGAACCTTCAATGCTGATTAAATTGCCCGAACTTTTGAAAGTGGCGGTCAAGGCTATCGATACCGATTTATCTTCCGGCGAAATGCTTGCGGCGGCGGGCTCCCTCAAAAGCGCGGAGGCGGCGGGCAATATAAAAACGGGCGTCGTGCCCGGTTGGCTCCAATACATCGACGAAGTAAGTTATCTTATTCCCAACGCCGAACGATTGGGCAAAGTCATGCGGAAAAATTTGGATTTCGAGGTTGATAAAAAGCATTTCGAGCGGCTCGCTTACGAATACGCGCCCGGCAATGACGCCGATTATTACGACGCGAATTTCAATTTGGAAAAAGATTTGCGCCTGTTGGATTATTTGGATTATCGGCAGTTAGATTTATCTGCCAACGAACTTTAAAAATAAAAAGCTCCCTGTCGGACGGCAGGGATTTTTTTGCCCGAAATAAAAACCCCTGCGCTGTGCAGAGGAATTTTTATTTTCAGAGCTTCAAAAGTTTTTGTGCGTTGAGTCCCAAAATTTTATTCTTATCGGCGTCGTTGAGCGGCAAATTTTTTATGAATTCAATCGAAGTTTTTGGCGAAGTCCACGGGCTGTCCGTCCCGAATAAAATTCGCCCCGCGCCGAAAATTTTTACAAAGTTCATGAACTGCGCCGCGTCCAAAAGTTTTAATTCCGTCCTTTCCCAATGAAAATCTCTGCGCGGAATTATTTCGCCCGTCGAGAAAGAAGTATCGATAAAAATTTTCGTGCCGCCCAAAATTTTTAAAACGTCCTCCCAATTTTTCCAGCCGCCCATGTGCGCGAGGATAAATTTAAAGTCGCCGATTTCCTCGACAACTTTTTTAGCCATTTCGGGCGAACAACGAACGACGCCCGGAAAACCTATATCCAAGCCCGCGTGAGTGACGACGATTAAATCATTTTCCGCCGCGCAATTTATAATCCGCAAAAATCTTATATCGTCCAGATTTGTATCTTGATAAACGGGGTGAATTTTGATACCCTTTAGCCCGTAATTTTTCACGCGGCGAAGTTCTTCTCGATAGTTCGTGTAGTCGGGATGAATGCAACCGAATGAAATTATTCCTTCGCCAAAAAATTTCTCGTTAAGCGCGGCGGAGGAGGAATTTATTTTCTCAACCTGCTTTGTGTTCGTCGCGACGGGCAGAATAATCGAAAAATTTATCTGCGCGGCGTCCATGGAATTTTTTAAGCCGTTCAAAGTGCCGTCCGTGAAAGCGAGCGTCCGACTCGTCCTACTTAGCTTTTCCACGACGTCAGCGGAAATTTTTTCGGGGAAAATGTGCGTGTGCATGTCGATAATCATAGCAGGAAACTCCTTTTAGTTTTTTTGGAGGTAGTTTTAATGAAAGTTGCTTTACTCGTTTTGTATTTCGCTGTTCTGATTGCTATCGGGCTTTACTGTCGCAAGCACGCCACCGACGTTGACGGCTTTGTTTTGGGCGGAAGAAGTGTCGGTCCGTGGTTGACGGCTTTTGCTTACGGCACAAGTTATTTTTCGGCGGTCGTGTTCGTCGGCTACGCGGGGCAATTCGGTTGGCGATACGGCATTGCCGCCACTTGGGCAGGTATCGGCAACGCTTTAATCGGCTCGCTTATGGCGTGGTTTATTCTCGGCAGAAGGACTCGGATTATGACCCGCCACCTTGATACCGCGACGATGCCGCAGTTTTTTGAGAAAAGATTTGGTTCTCCGTCGCTGAAAATCGGCGCGGCGATTATCATTTTTATTTTTATGATACCTTATACCGCCTCGCTTTACAACGGACTTTCGCGACTTTTCGGCATGGCGTTCAGTATCGATTATTCCGTTTGTATTCTGCTTATGGCGGTGCTCACTGCGGTTTACGTCATTGCGGGCGGCTACATGGCAACCGCCATTAACGATTTTATTCAGGGAATTGTTATGCTTGTCGGCATTTCCGCGGTTATTCTTGCCGTGCTTGAGAGTAAAGGCGGTTTTATTGCCGCGCTTGACGGTCTGGCGCGAGTCACTGACGAAAATTATTCGACGCCGGGAATTTTCGCGTCATTTTTCGGAACAGACCCGCTAAATTTATTGTTCGTCGTGATTTTGACTTCGCTGGGCACTTGGGGCTTGCCGCAAATGGTTCAAAAATTCTACGCCATAAAAAACGAACAGGCAATTCAAAAAGGCACTGTTATTTCAACGCTGTTTGCTTTTGTAGTGGCGGGCGGCTGTTATTTCCTCGGCGGCTTCGGCAGATTATTTTCCGACCAAATTGATATTGCGGCGAACGGCTACGATTCGATTATCCCGACAATGTTAAGCGGCTTATCGGACGGAATGATTGCTTTGGTCGTGATTTTGGTTTTATCGGCGTCAATGTCAACTCTGTCGTCGCTGGTTATCGTCTCGGCGTCGACCTTGACTTTGGATTTAATCAAAGACAATTTTATAAAAAATATGAGCGAGCCGCGGCAAGTTTTAATGATTCGCGGCTTAATCGTGGTGTTTATCGCAATTTCGGCGGTGCTCGCGCTGGTTCAATACAAAAGCTCGGTGAATTTTATCGCGCAGTTAATGGGCGTCTCGTGGGGCGCAATGGCGGGAGCTTTCCTCGCGCCGTTCATGTATTCGCTTTACTCAAAAAAAGTCACGACGGCGGCTTGTTGGACTTGCTTTTTATTCGGGAGCATTTTAATGACGGCGAATATGTTAATCCGTCCCGATTTCCCCGCGATTATGCAGTCGCCGATTAATTCCGGCGCGATTGCCATGCTTGCCGGTTTAATAATCGTCCCGCTTGTCAGCGCGATAACTCCCGCGCCCGATAAAAAATTGGTTGACGACGCTTTTGCTTGCTACGACGAAAAAATTGTGGTTCCTCTAAGCACTGCACTCAACAGCGAGAAATAAAAAATTGGCGGCGCGAAAATTTATCACGCCGCTTCTTTTTATCATCTTTTATGCCTCTTCAAAATTTATTCCCGCCGCTTGCGCCAATTTTCTCAGGCGATAAACGGGCAGCCCGACGACATTTGACCAATCGCCGTGAATTTTTTCAATAAATTTCGTCGCGCCGCCCTGCAAGGCGTATGAACCCGATTTATCGAGCGGCTCACCCGTCGCGACGTAACTTTTTATTTCTTCGGTCGTCATCTCTCCGAAATAAACTTCCGTAACTTCATAATCGCTGAAAATTTTCCCGCCCGCGCAGATTGCCAAGCCCGTTATGACTTCGTGCTTTTTGCCTGCAAGCCGAGCCAACATTTTTTCCGCGCCTTTGACGCCTTCAGGCTTGCCGAAAATTTCTCCGTTCAAAACGACGATTGTATCCGCGCCGATAACGATTGCGTCGGGATTTTTCTCTGCTACAGCTTGCGCTTTGAGCTTTGCATTTTCCATTGCCAAAATTCTGGGGCTGTCGGCTTGCTGAACTTCCCTTGCGTCGCTGACTTCGATTTTAAAATTTGTACAGAGCTTTTTTAGGAGTTCATGCCTGCGCGGCGAGCCCGAAGCTAAAATTATCATAAAAAAAACCTCCCGCGCAGATTATAACACGCGGGAAAGAAATTTCTATCTGAAAATTATCTCGATTTGTTTAAAATATTTTCTGCGGCAATAAGCGTGCCCGCCAACAGCCAAAATTCGCGCATAATCGGCACTTGAATCATATTTGTATCGGTCAAGCCCTCAAGTTGAAGTCCCGCCAAAATTAAAAGTGCCGTCATGCCCGCGCCGAAGGCAAAATTTTTTTCGCGCTTGAGTTGAGTAAAAAATTTCCAGAAAAAGTAAGCATACAGCCCGATAAAAGCCGACAAGCCGACAATGCCGCCTTCGCTCGCCTCGTTCAAAAGATTGTTGTGCGGTTGGGTGTGACCGGGTCCGATTTCTCCGGGACGCTCCACCGCGTAGGGGGAAATGTATTCCTCATTGTACGCCCTGAAAAACATTTTCTGCCCGACGCCGCTCAGCGGATAATCTTTAAAAATTTCTATCGCCGATTCCCACATTAAAATTCGCTCGTTGTTGCTTTGAAATTTCGTGTCAGTCATTGTCGCAAGTCTGTCCTGAATTTTCGGAGAGACAAGCGCGGCGATTAAAAATACTATCGCTAAGCCCGCGAAAATTTTTGCGGCAAGACGGCGATATTTTTTTTCTATCGCGACGAAAATCAGCGCGATTACTATAAAAGCAAGCCACGCGCCCCGCGTCATTGACAGCACCAAGCAAACCAAAGTTAATCCCGCCGTGAAAAGCGAAATGCCCCGCCATAAATTTGGCAAAATCTCAAGGCGTGCGATAAAAATCAACAGTGGAAATTGCATTAGCATAAACGACCCGTAAAAAGTCGGCGTGTGGCTCAATCCGAAGGCTCGCGGCTTGTCCGCCACGAAATATTGATAAATTCCCGCCACGTCGTTTATCAGAAATGCCAACAGCGACGCAATTAAAACGCTGCAAAGTTGTTCGCGCTTTTTTATGAAAGTCATTGCGAAAATCAGCGGAAAAAATCTGTGCACTTCGCCGAGAACTTCGCGGAAACTTGTAACCGGCTCCCATGACGTTATCGCAATAAAAATTTGGCAGACAATGTAAACTGCCAAAACCTCCAAAATATTCGAGTCGAATTGCGGAAAAGTTCGCGTCCGCAACGAATGGACAATTATAAAAATTACGCCCAGCCCGACCGCGATACTTGCCGCCGCCGTCGACAGCGGAACGACGAACGCCATTAATAAAACGACCGAATACATTGCCGAGTCGAGTGAAAATTTCGGTAAGATTTTCAGCATGATTTATTTCTCCTTGAGTTGGGCGACGAGTTCGGGCGGAATTATTTCGGGATAATTTGCCGCTAACCAATCGACGATTTTATTCCAATAACGCTTCGCCTTCCACGCCGCCGCGAAGTCAAACCAATAGACGAGCGGAATTAAAACGGGCGTCCCGATATTGTCGACGATTCGGACGCGATAATTGCCGGGGGCGGGCTCCTGCACCATGAAATTTTCTATATCGGTGTCGACAATCGCAATGTTTTCGCGCAGGAAGTCCGATTTAAAATTTAAAAGGATTGTCCAAATTCTCTGGAGCATTTGAGTATCGGGCGCGGTTTTCGGCAGAAAATCTTTTAAATTTTTGCTGGTCTTGCCGTTGTAATCCAAAACGCGCTCAAAAACGTAGCCGAGCCCCAAATTTGTCTCGACCGTCCCGAAAAATTCAGTGACTAGCCGAGAATTTTCCAATTTCTTTGCGCACATTCGCCGATAGCGCATTTCCTTGCGAACGTCGCCATCGTCTTTCATGTGCGGAATTTTTATGCATTTCGTCTTGTCAATCGGGTGAATATACGTCGCCTGATGTCCGCCCGATCCGATAAAAAGTTCTTCGTCGATTTTTAAAATTTTGCTCATAAAATTTACCTGTCAACTTTTCTGATTTTGTGGACGCGCAATTTGTCCAGCCATTGCCAAACTTTTAGTTGAATCTGCGCGAAGTCTCGGACGCGGCGAATAATTGCCCTGTCATAAATCGAAGCGTCGCCGATAACTTCCGCCGTCACGACAATTTCTGTCGCCTTGCCGAAATTTAAAATCAATTCGTCGTCGGTCATGACTTCCGATAAAATATTTTCGTCGCCCGCCGTCGCAGAAATTTTAACAGGCGCGTCGACATGAAAACGATAAAGCCCCAAAGAAATTTTGTCGACCTCATAGGGCACGGCGTATTGATAACAAAAATTTTCTCCGACGGTGAGTTTGATAAACGGCGGAATTTTTCGGAGCGGCTCGGCGTTGGCAAAAAACTCAACTTCCGCAAGCCCGAAATTTTTCCCGACATTTACAGCAGAAATTTCCGCCCGCGTCACGAAAATTTTTTCCGTATCGATTACAAGCGGACGCCCGAAGCCGGGAAGTTCAACCTTGAAGTTTTTTACATTATCCAAATAAATTTTATCCTTGTCAATGACGGCTCGCGGATTGGCGAGTTCAAGACGCAGGAAAATTTTTTCGGGCTTCTCGTCAAGTAAATTGCCGTAAATGACAATCTGTCGGACTTGAATCGGCTCAATCCATTCCAAAAAAATTTTTTTCTTTGAATCGTCGGGCGAAGGTTGCCACAAATTATTTTCAATCTGCGCGGGGCAAGCGTCAACATTTTTTGTATTAATAATTTTAAAGTCGCGAATTTTATCGGCGTCGCCGGAAGTCGCGGAAACTTTAGCGGCGAAAGTCTGACTGTCGGTGCGCCGCTCGAAAAATATTTCGTCGGAATTTAAAATGCGAAGTGAATTCCATTCGTTGCGTTGAGATTTATGCGCAAAAATCGCCTCGGCAACGGGATTGCCCTTCAAAAGCGGTTGGCGACAAATTTCGGCGACGGGAAAGCGGACGCGATTTTTCCAAACGTAATTGGCGCGGTCGATAAAATCAAAGTCATAAGTATCGGTCTCGCCGAGCTTGGGTTTTTTGGTTGCGCGAAGATTCGTCGCGTAAAAATCGGGCGCGGCGGTAAAGGCGGTGGCGTAGGCAAATTTTTTATAAACTTCGGGGCGATAGTCGCTGCGCTCGGATAAAATTTCGCCCATAACTTCTTCAAACAAAACAGATAACGTCCTGTGGTCGGCGTGTGAATCAAAATCGACGCAGAAAATAATATTTGCGCGAAGTTCGAGTAAAAGATTTTTTAAATCGCGCTTGAAATTATTGCGGGTATAGGAGCTGTGCCGCCCGAAAGTTTTTTTGGCGTAGTCGACAAAATTTTTCGCCGCGTAAGTTTCTTTGTGACCTGCAGGCGATTGCGTCGGCTTATCGGAAAGTTTATGCCCGTCGCCGTAGCCGAGGAAAATAATTTTATCTGACGGAACGCCCAAAATTTTCAGCGCGTCGACCGCTTCTTGCGCTCTGACTTCCGCTTTTTTCTCGAAATCGCCGTTGGTCGAATACGCGACAAAAATTTCAGCCTTCGCCGCCGAAAAATTTAAAATCATATTTCCGGCAATATTAATTTCGTCGTCGGGGTGCGGAGCCAAAATCAAAATTCGCGTCCCGAAATAATTTTTATCGAAAAACGAATTGCCCGCCGTCAAAATTTCCTCCTCCTGAACTTCTTCGCCGACAAGCTCAAAAATTCCGCAAACCTCCGACTCGAAAATTTTTTTATCGTCCATATAATCACCTCGCTCGAAAAAAATTTACGCGATAGAATCAGAATTGTCAATAAAAAAATCCCCGCGCAGGGCAGGGAAAATTTTTTATTTGGACGCGATAATTTCTGCAAGCTTGGGAATTACAATCGCGAAGTCGCAGGTTGTGCGAATAAGTTCCGCCGCCCGCTCGCCGAAAATTTTTCTGCGCTCGTCGTCGGTGAACAAAATCGAAATTTTTTCCGCGAAAGCCGCCGCGTCCTCCGAATAAACGCGGTAGCCGTTCACGTCGTTTTTAATCACGTCTTCGCAACCGCCGATATCGCTGGTGACGGCGGGCAATCCGCTTGACATTGCTTCCAAAAGCGAAGTCGGCAAGCCTTCATGGCGCGACGGGAAAATATAAACGTCCGCCATTTGATAAAATTCCTGCGGCGTGTCAACTTCCCCGATAACTTTTATCGAGTTGTCAAGCTCGGCGGAAAGTTTTCGGAGTTCGTCAAGCAGATAATTTAAGCCGCCGCCCACGACAAACAAAACCGCGTCAGGAAATTTTCTGTGAAGAATTCGCCACACATCTTGCAACGTATCGACGCCTTTATCTTTGACAATCCTCGCGCAGAACAGCAAAATTTTTTTGTCGGGCGCAACGCCGTGAGCAATTTTTAACTCGCGCCGCCTCGCCTCGGTTGATTGCGAAAATTTATTCGTGTCGATACCGTGCGGCAGGATTGAAATTTTTTCGGGCGAAATGCCGCCATTTTGAACAAAGCCTTCGCAAATTTCTTTAGTCGTGGCAACGTAGCGGGTACACTTCGCCAAAATTTTATTGCGCCAATTTTTATCCGCAGAAAAAATTTCCGCCTTGCCCGTCAAAGCCAAAGTCACGGGCTTATTGAAAAGTTTCGCGAACAAAATTGCCCAGACAGAAAATTTCGGCGTCCCGATTATGTAAAAGGCGTCAATATCGCGGTGCGTCGTAAGGAGGCGCAAAAAAATTTCCAACCAGCGAAACGGCGGGTGAAGTCTGACTAAATCTATCCCGTTCAGATTTTCTCGCGCCGCCGTGAAAAAAAATCTTTTCTTCGTCATAATGGTTACTCTGTGTCCGAGTTGAATTAATTGGAGTGCGTGATTTTCGCCGTGAATTTCCGCGCCGCTTTTTGTCGGGCGACCGTCCGCCAGAAATTTTTTTCCGATCGCAAAATCTTTAATCAGCAGACAAATATTCATGATTCACCTAAAAATTTTATCGCGGCGGCGAGAACTTGCGCGGGCGTGACATTTTGTAAACAGGCGGGCTTGGGATAAGTCGGACACTCCTTTGCCTTGCAAGTGCACGGGCAACAAGGCTCGCGGCTCGTCAAAGCGACGGCGTTTTTATTAATCGGGTGCCAGCGGTCGGGGCTCGTGCAACCGTACATCGTAACCATTTTAATTCCGGTCGTGGCGGCAATATGCGTCGCGCCCGTGTCAACCGTGATAAATAAATCTGCGCGGCGAAAAAGTTCGGCTAAATCTGTCAGCGAAGTTTCTCCGCAAAAATTTTCAACGCCGCCGCCGATTTCGGCAATGACTTCGTCGGCGTAGGGTTTATCGTTGGGCGCACCGACAATAAAAAATGCCGCGTCGAATTTTTTCTGCAACTCGCGAACAACTTCGGCGAAATATTCTTTGCTCCACGTTTTGAGCGGAAAAGTTCCTTTGACACACAGCGCGATTTTAAAATTTTTTTGCGGAAGGCGATCAAGCAATTTGTCGGCGACAGGAGAAAATTTTTTTGGGAATTTGGGAGTTTCGTGACCTTCGATATTAAAAAATTTGCGGACGATTTCCTGATAAGTTTCCGCCTGTAACGTTTTGTTCAAGTCGTGCGAAATTTCCACAACGTCAGTATAAAGCAAAGTCACGCGGCTTTTGTTGTCGTCGAAAACTTTGGAGGGGCAAACTCTGCGCGGAATTCTCGCAAAAAAAGTTATCAGCGCGGGGCGGAGTTTTCTGTCAAAGGAAATTGCCAAGTCAAAATTTCTGCGCCGAATATCGCCGACGAGCTCGCGCATTTTTTGAATAGAATTTTCCTTAGCCTTGTAGTTAAGGATAATCACTTCGTCGACAACTGGATTGTCAATAACGGCGTCTTTGACAACGGGCTTAACCAGCATTGTGATTTTCGTTTCGGGGAAATTTTTTTTGATAAGTGCAAGCGCGGAAGTCGTCAAGACCACGTCGCCGAGATTTACCAGCGCATTGACCAAAATATTTTTAAACATCTTCCGCCTCCGTGACGTGAACATTTTCTTTGCCGTAATAAAAAAGTTTAACGTACTTCGCCATTGTATAAAAATAATGAAAACCCGCCAACACAAAGCCGATTCGACCGTCCAAAAAACCGCCGCGCAGAAAATACATTCTGAAACTTGCCCACAGCGGGTGGAAAATCATATCCAAAATATTTGCCGACTTTCCCTGTTCGTGAGCTTTTTTGGCGGCAAGCGTCGTGTAAAAATTCAGCTTGTTAAAGTAATGATTCCAATCGCGATAGGGATAGTGAACGAGATAAGCCGAGCGCGGGAAATCTTTTTCGCGGCAAGTGTGATGAATTTGCGGGTGGACAAAACCTGTGACGTAACTGCCCTGCGTCGGGAAAAGGCGCGTGACGTAGTCGGGGAACCAACCGCCGTGTTTGAGCGGCTGACCCCAAAAATAACTTAGTCGCGCCGTCCGATAAGCAAAAGTTTTATCGTCGCCCGCGAGGATTTTTTTTATCTCGGCAGAAAGTGCAGGCGTGGCGCGTTCGTCGGCGTCGATAAAGAAAACCCAATCGAATTTCGCCTGTTGAATTGCAAAAGTTTGCTGACCGCCCCAATCGCCGTTTAGCCCGCGTTGAATCACTCGTGCGCCCAATTCTTTAGAAATCTGCGCGGTTGCGTCGGTGCTGAAGTCGTCGATAACAACAACTTCGTCCGCAAAATCCTTAACGCTTTTAATGCACGCGCCGATAAATTTTTCCTCATTCTTCGCCAAAATCAGCACGGATACTTTAGCCATTAAATTCCTCCCAAAATAATTTTCTCCAGTCGTCGCGCAAAATTCACGGGAGAAAAATCTTCGCCCGCCGCCCGCAAATTTTTTTCATACGCGGGAAAGTTTTTGTCGAAGTCATTTATAAAACTCTCCAACACGTGCGCCAAATCGTCAAGGTTGCCGCTCTCAAAAGTTTCTCCGACGCGGTAAAGCTCAAAAACTTCGGGATTCATATCGTCGCTTGCCACAACCGGTTTTCCGAAGCCTATCGCCGTGAAAAGCATTCCGCCCCAATGATATTTGTAACGCGGCGCAGAATACGGCATCAAAAGCGCGTCCACTCCCAAAATCGCCCGCTGCCACTCCGCGCCGATTAAACCTTTGTGTAAAAAGCTCAAGCGTTCGTCGCCTTGATATTGTCGAATTATTTTTTCAAAGTCCTGCGAGTCTTCCTCGTGCATTGTCGAGCCTTGAACTTGCAATTCAACTTTGCGCGTGTAATTTCCCTTCAAAAAAACTTCCAGCAAGCCGCGCAGATTTTTTTCGCGCCGATACTGTCCGAAAAATCCGACTTTCAAAACTTCGCCCGCCGCTGAAATTTTCGGCGCAACTTTTAAATCGCGGGCGGTGTAAGTCGGCGGGTAAATCGTAGAAATATTTTCGCGCCGCTCGCCAAAAATATTGTCGGTGAAAGTCAACACGACGGGTTTAATATTTTTATTCGCCGCGAGTTTTTCCGCCGCCGCCAAAAATTTCGGAGCCTCGGCGGGATTAATTCCATGCAAAATAAAAATCAGCGGCACGGAAATTTTTTTCAAGTCGCTGTGATTCAA
>CAMNEX010000054.1 GCA_946536825.1 uncultured Selenomonadales bacterium
TCGCGCCGTATTTGGAACGCGCTTGCTTGCGGTCTTGCACGCCGGCGGTATCGAGGGAGCCGCGAATGATATGATAGCGAACACCCGGCAAATCTTTGACACGTCCGCCGCGAATCAAAACCACGCTGTGTTCCTGCAGATTGTGCCCTATACCGGGAATATATGCAGTGACTTCAATGGCGTTGGTCAAGCGGACACGCGCAACCTTGCGAAGTGCCGAATTCGGTTTCTTGGGCGTCGTCGTGTAAACGCGAGTGCATACGCCGCGTTTCTGCGGACATTCTTTCAGAGCCGGAGCCGTGGATTTTTCTTCCAACATCTGACGACCTTTTCTCACTAACTGATTTATGGTTGGCATGCGCCCACCTCCTTCCAAAATTTTCATGCCTTCAAAAAGCGGCGTAATATTATCATTGCCAAAAATGCTTGTCAAGCTTAATTTGACGCCATCTTTATGCACAACTCAATTTTTTAGGGTTAAAACTTTTCATAAAAGCAAAAATGGCGTCACGACGCGAAATTTTCATTTAAAAAATTTTTTCCTCGTGTTGAATTTTATTGACGCCGAAATTGATTTTAAGTAAAATGATTAAAGATTTTTTGACAGATTTAAAAAGGAATGATTTACATGGAGGTGTGGCGGCTATGTCCATAAAAATTGCAAGCAACGACCAAGCGCAAATAGCAATGAACTCCCTAAACTCTAACAAAACTGCCAGCGAAAAATTCTTTGAAAAAGTTTCAACCGGCTTAAAGATTGTGGGAGCAAGTGACAATTCTTCGGCGTGGTCAATAAGCGAGAGAATGCGCGAATTAATTCGGGCTTTTTCGCAAGATCATCAGAACGTTCAAAACAACTCGTCAATAATACGAACGGCGGAGCGCGGGATAGATCAAATTGTTGAGAATCTGCGCACTTTAAAAGAACTCGCCATAGACGCGGCGAACGATTCAAACAACGATTGGGATCGCAGGGTTATTCAAAAGGAAGTCGACCAGCGGCTTGAAACAATTAACGACATTGCGCTCGGCACGAAATACAACGGGAAAATTCTTCTCGACGGGACTTACAGAATGTATGTCAATTCTTTTGAAAATGACAAAGTTGAAGATATTCTCGCGAGTATTGAGGGGGCATATAACGCCACAGACGATAGCCGGTCGAGAAACGGTGCATACGGCTCTTACGCCAGAGATTGGAGTTTCGAGGTCAATAAAGGTTTTAATGGAAACGGCGAAGGCTGGTCTTGGACAGAGGCATGGTTCGGCGCGACGGGTGGTTCCTCTAAATTTAAATCTCAGACAAATCAATTTGCTGTTCGTTTGGATTTTTCCGGAATAAGTGCTACGACAGATTATCCTAGAACCTTGGACAAACAGGGCTTTTCTATTTTGTGCGGCGGGTGTGAACAATTTATTAATATCGTTTTTGACGCCTCAAAATCTGCCAATGAATCTGTTTACGGAAAACCGCCCGGAGCTCAAAGCAATCCTCAAGCGCGAGAATTCGTTATCGGTGTTAAGAACGTGCAAAGCGAAGAAGATTTAGCGGAAGCCATATTTAAGGGCGTCTATGCAAACAGAGGAAAAATAGAAAATACCGGTTATGACGAATCTACTGAAGACAACGTATTACTTAACTACAGGCATCAACTGCGAATTGCGCGAGATCCCGAAGATCATTCAAAAATACTTGTTTTAAAAGACGGCTACGGACCGGCTATGCAATTTTTGGATCACGCCATAAGAAAACCTGTCAAAGGAAATCCGCTTTGGACTCAACACGGTTCTTTAGCCAATCAGAGAATTCATCTTTATATAAACAGCGTGACAAGGGACGCTTTGGGCTTGCAAGAGCTCAGCGTCAGAACAAGAGAAGATGCAACCTCCTCAATCGGAATAATTAAAGACGCAATCGAATACGCCCTAGAGCAGGCAACCAATATGGGCGCGTATCTTCAGCGATTGGAAACAACAGATTTAAATATCACGACGCAGGACGAAAACGCGCAAGCCGCCGAATCAACTATTCGCGATGCTGACATGGCTAAGGAAATGACAAATTACATGAAACACAATCTCCTGACGCAATCGTCTCAAGCAATGCTCGCGCAGGCTAATCAAAATCAAGCGTCGCTTGCAGGTCTCCTGGAATAAAAATTTTTCGGCAAAAAAAATCTCCCCGTCGAAAATCTCGGCAGGGAGTTTTTTTATTGGAAAGTTACGAATTATTTCTTCTTGACGGCGGTTTTTATGTAAAGCTCGCGGAGCTGTTTGTCGTCGACTTCGCTGGGCGCGTGGCTCATCGGGTCAATCGCGCTTTGAGTTTTCGGGAAGGCGATAACGTCGCGGATTGATTTTCTCTTCGCCATAAGCATAATCAAACGGTCAAGCCCGAAGGCAATTCCGCCATGCGGAGGAGTTCCGTACTCGAAGGCGTCCATTAAAAATCCGAACTTCGCGTAGGCTTCCTCCGACGTTAAGCCGATAGCCTCGAAAACTTTTTCCTGAACGTCGCGTTGATAAATTCTCAAGCTACCGCCGCCGACTTCCACGCCGTTTAAAACAATGTCATAAGCATTTGCCTTGACTTTTTCGGGCGCAGTCAGCAAAAGCTCAATATCTTCCTCACGCGGCGCGGTGAACGGGTGATGCATTGCTTTGTAGCGTTTGTCCTCCTCGACGTATTCAAACATCGGGAAATCAACAATCCACAGGAAACAAAGTTTATCGGCGTCGATTAAATTTCTGCGCCGCGCCATTTCCAAGCGCAATTCGCCAAGAGCCTGCGCGACAACCGAAGGTTTATCACCGACGACAAGCAATAAATCGCCCGTCTTGCAACCGGTCGCCTGTTTAATCTGCTCAAAAGTTTCATCGCTGTAAAATTTCTTGAACGGAGATTTAATGCCCTCTTTGCTGTATTGAATCCAGGCAAGCCCCTTCGCGCCGTAAATTTTGACGTATTCGACAAGCCCGTCAAGTTCGCGGCGGGGAATGTCGGCGTAATCGTCGACGCGAATAACTTTGACTTGCCCGCCGTGTTCAAGCACGCTGTTGAAAACTTTGAAGTCGGAGCCCGTCACGAATTCGGAAATGTCTTGCAGTTCCATGCCGAAGCGCAGGTCGGGCTTATCGGTGCCGAAGCGCGTCATTGCCTCATCCCAACTCATGCGCAGGAACGGCGTCTGAAGCTCAACGTCAAGCGTCGCGGAGAAAATTTTTTTGATGAGCCCTTCCATAATCGTGATAATTTGATCTTGATTCAGGAACGACGTTTCAATATCGAGCTGCGTGAATTCGGGCTGACGGTCGGCGCGTAAATCTTCGTCGCGGAAACAGCGCACGATCTGGAAATATTTTTCAAAGCCCGAAACCATAAGCAACTGCTTAAAAATTTGCGGCGATTGCGGCAGGGCGTAAAATTGTCCAGGATTTAATCTGCTCGGCACAAGAAAATCTCTCGCGCCTTCGGGCGTTGAGCGACAAAGCATAGGCGTTTCAATTTCAAGGAAGCCGTTTTCGTCCAGATAATCGCGCATGATTTTTGTAACGCGGTGGCGCAAAATAATATTCTGTTGCATTTCGGGGCGGCGCAAATCCAAATAGCGATAGCGCAGGCGAACCATTTCGTCCACGTCCACGCCGTCTTGAATATAAAAAGGCGGCGTCTTCGCCTTGTTGAGAATTCTAAGCTCCTCAACCAAAATTTCAATTCCGCCCGTCGCCATTTTCGGATTGATTGTATCTTCACTGCGGGCGCGAACTTTGCCGCGAACGCCGATAACAAATTCATTGCGAAGAGTTTCCGCCTTAGCGAAGTCAAGACCCTGCGTTGAGCCGTCGAAGACAATCTGAACAATTCCGCTCCTGTCGCGCATGTCCACAAAAATTAAGCCGCCGTGATCTCTGCGTCGAGAAACCCAGCCCGCAAGTTTGATTTCAACTCCGACATCTGCCTTGCGCAATTCTCCGCAATGGTGAGTCCGCTCCATTCCTGTCAATGTTTCCAAATTTATTACCTCCCTTAAAGTCAATCAATCATAATTAACGGCGGCTTTTCTGTCAACGCCAAAATTGACAACCTCCCGTTGCAAATGTAAAATGCAAAAGTCATTTCGGACAAAAAATTTTTTGGAGGAGATATTTAAATGAAAAATTCTGCTAAAAAAGTTGCGCTGGCATATTCGGGCGGACTCGATACCTCGGTTATTATTCCGTGGCTCAAAGAAAATTACGGCTGCGAAGTCATTGCGGTCTGCGCGGACGTCGGACAAGGCGACGAGCTCAACGTTGTTCACGATAAAGCTTTGAAGTCGGGCGCGTCCAAAGTTTATATCGCCGACCTCACCAAAGAATTTATCGAGAAATATATTTTCCCGACGCTCAAAGCGGGCGCAACTTATGAGGAAAAATATTTGCTCGGAACTTCCTTTGCCCGTCCGATTATCGCAAAAAAACTTGTCGAAGTCGCGCTCCAAGAAGGTTGCGACGCAGTCGCTCACGGCGCAACCGGCAAGGGCAATGATCAAGTTCGTTTTGAACTCACCGTCAAAGCTCTCGCGCCCGAATTGAAAATTATCGCTCCTTGGCGCGAATGGGAGCTTGACAGCCGCGAAGCCGAAATTGCCTACGCAAAAGCTCATGATATTCCAATCGCCGCCGCTAACAAAACTTACAGCATGGACAGAAATATTTGGCACCTTTCGCACGAAGGCTCCGACCTTGAAAATCCTTGGAACGCGCCGCAAAACAAAATGTTCCTCATCAGCGTCGCGCCCGAAGATGCGCCCGATATCCCCGAAGAAATTTTAATCGATTTTGAAAAAGGTATTCCCGTCGCCGTCAACGGCGAAAAAATCGGCGCAGTCGAACTCGTCACAAGGCTTAACGAAATCGGCGCAAGAAACGGCGTTGGCATTGTCGACATTTGCGAAAATCGCCTTGTCGGCATGAAGAGCCGCGGCGTTTACGAAAATCCTGCCGGCTCGATTCTTTACTACGCACACCGCGAACTTGAATATCTCTGCCTTGACCGCGCCACCTTCCATTTCAAACAGCATGTTGCGGTTAAATACGGCGAATTGGTTTATGACGGCATGTGGTTTGCTCCCCTGCGCGAGGCTTTGGCGGCTTTTGTCGACGAAACTCAAAAAACCGTTACGGGCACCGTTAAGCTTAAACTTTACAAGGGAAATATCATTTCGGCGGGCGCGAAGTCGCCGTATTCGTTGTACAGTCAAGAATTCGTGACGTTTGAACATGACGACGTTTATAATCAAGCCGACGCGACGGGCTTTATAAATCTTTTCGGCTTGCCGCTTAAAGTTCGCGCATTGGTCAATAAAAACGTCAAGGCGTGATAAAGATGAGTGAAAAACTTTGGGGCGGACGCTTTGAAAAGTCTACCGACGAAATGATTAACGAGTTTCAAGCGTCGATTAATTTCGATAAGCGCATGTATCGCGAAGATATTCAAGGCTCAATCGCTCATGCAAAAATGTTGGCGGCGCAAAAAATCATTTCCGACGACGACGCAAAAAAAATCTGCGCGGGCTTGGAGGAAATTCTTCAGAAAATCGACGCGGGCAAATTTAACTTCAGCGTCGCGCTGGAAGATATTCACATGAACATTGAGAAGGCTTTGACTGATTCAATCGGCGCGGCGGGCGGCAGACTTCACACCGCACGCAGTCGAAATGACCAAGTCGCGCTTGACACTCATCTTTATATGCGTCAGCAAGTTCGTGAAGTTCAAAAATTGATTCTCAATTTACAAAAGGAACTCGTCAACGCCGCCGAAAAAAATTCCGACGTGATTTTCCCCGGCTATACTCACCTGCAACGCGCTCAACCGATTTTGTTCGCTCATCATTTGCTGGCTTATTTTTCTATGTTGCAAAGGGATTTCGACCGCTTCGACGGCGTTTACACCCGCGCAGATTTAATGCCGCTCGGAGCGGGAGCTTTGGCGGGCACAACTTTTAATATCGACAGAAATTTTGTCGCTCGCGAATTGGATTTTAAAGAAATTTATTCCAACAGCCTCGATGCCGTCAGCGACAGAGATTATTTGCTCGAATTTTTATCCGCCGCTTCAATTCTTATGGTTCATCTTTCCCGATTCAGCGAGGAAATTATTTTGTGGTGCAGTCGCGAGTTTTCTTTTATCGAACTTGACGACGCGCATTGCACAGGCTCTTCCATGATGCCGCAGAAAAAAAATCCCGACGTCCCCGAATTGGTTCGCGGGAAGGCGGGCAGAGTTTTCGGTCATTTAACGGCTTTGCTGACCACCGTCAAAGCTTTGCCGCTTGCTTACAACAAAGATCTGCAGGAAGATAAAGAAGGCGTTTTCGACGCGCTCGACACCGTGAAATTTTCTTTGGCGGTCTTCGCGCAGATTATCGCGGGCATGAAAATTCGCAAGGAAAATATGCGCCGCGCCGTCGAAGAAGATTTTTCCAACGCAACCGACCTTGCAGATTATCTCGTCAAGAAAAATCTTCCCTTCCGCCAAGCGCACGAAGTCTCCGGCAAAATCGTTCATTTCTGCATTGAGAAAAATATTTATCTCAAGGACTTGACGCTTGACGATTTTAAAAAATTCTCCCCGCTCTTCGCCGCAGATATTCACGACGCCTTAAAGCCTGAAACTTGCGTAGCCGCTCGAAATTCTCAAGGCGGCACTTCTTATCGGCAAGTCGAATCTCAAATCTGCGCGGCGCGGGAGTGGCTTAAAAATCATTAATCGACGAAAGAAATTTTATCAAAGTTAAGCTTGTCGAGTTCGCGGACACGCGGCGGTTTCGCGGGAAAGCCTAAAGATAAAATCGCTTGACAGGCAAAATTTTCCGGGAAATTTAAAAGCCCGCGCAGATAATTTTCGCTCGGCGTATCGTCTTCAGCCTCGCGGTTGCGAATTTGAATCCAACAATTTCCGATACCCAACGAAGTCGCAAGCAATTCCATGTTCATAATCGCGACGCAAGAATCTTCTACAAAAGTGTCCGATTTATTTTTATCGGCAATGACGACGACCGCCGCCGCCGCGCCCTCAAGCATTTTGGCGACGCCCTTGCGGCAGTGAGACATTTTCTCCAGCAAGTCGCGATTTTTGACGACGATAAATTCACAGGGATATTTCGAGTGACCCGACGGCGCAAGCAACGCGGCACTTAAAATTTTCTTCAAATCCTCGTCCAAAATTTTTTCCTCGGTGTAGCGGCGAACACTCCTGCGCGAACGCATAATTTCCAACATGTCCATTTAATCAAATCCTTTCCGAAAATTATTAAAGTCGGAGACTTTTTCAAGCCCCCGACTTTTTTTTGTACGCGGTAGTTTTTATTTGACAATGTCGCTGACGGGTTTAGCCTTGAGAACTTTTTTGGGAATTTCAATTCTTTTCTTGGCGTTCGGGTCGGCAGGATAAGTCGTGTAAGCGCGAACCTCGCTGTAATAGGCGACAGTCTCAAGGAGATTGCTTATTTCGTCCGGCAAAACTTGATTGGGGTCGTTGAGCACGGCGCGAGCCAATTCCTGAAGAATTCCGGAGAAATGGAATTGCATTGCAACGGTATGCCAATCGCGCTTGTCAATCGTCCACATGTACCAAATATCTGCCTTGCGAATTGCCGTGTCAAAATAATTCGTAAAAACATCTTGCATTTCGCCATCGTTAGCGGTGCCGTTGTCGGCGGGATTTTCTTCAACTTTTACCTTGATTGAATCGGCAAGGCGGTCGCTGTCAAGTCGGACGAGCATAATGCGGCGATAATCATTTTCCTGTAAAATATTAACTTCCTTCGTGTCGGCAATTATTTCCTCAACTTCTTCGGCGGTCGGTGTCGTGATAAAATCGGTAATGGCGGCGGCGAGACTCGGCGCGGTGAATTTTTCCCATTGCTTATCCGACTTGAAATAAATATCCATGTCCTTGCCGTTCTGAATCATGTAGTAAGGGATAATTTTTTCAGTCTCGGTGCCGTCGTCGTTGTAAATCCAAACTGAAAAATCGCCCGACGATTTAAAGGTATCGCCGTCAGCCATGCCCAAAATATCAAGCTCGCTGACAATGAACGGCGACGCGAAGAAAATATCTTGTCTGAAAATCCTGTCTTGTGCGTCCGAATCGGAGAGCAACGCCTCGCGAAAAGCTTTCATGCCCTCCGAGTCGGGATCGTCCGCCGCGAAGGTTTTTGCGGGGAAAATTACTGCGCAAAGCAAAAGTATTGCCATGCACAATCCGAAAAATTTTTTCATTAAAAACCCTCCTTAGTTCTGAAGGTCAGCGAATTTTTTTGCCGACGTCCTCAAAGAATGAATTTGTAATTCTGCTGTACATACCTTTTTGCGCTTGATAATCTTCGCGGTCGCGAACGTCGCGGCGGGCAAAAATCATGTCGCCGTGTCTCGACTCGTAAGCTTGCATTGTCATTTCAAGCGTAGAAATATCCACTCTGCGCGGAGGATAAGTCACGGGAACTTGAATGTAATAAGTTTCTTCGCGGCGGTTGCCGTGGCGGTCGTAGTAACGACGAGTTTCCCTTCTTTGCTCCCAAACGGTACGCGCCGGCTCAATGTAAAAATTATTTGCCAACCTGTCGACATTGGAAAGAATCCAGGCGTCCGCAATCCTAGCGGCGTTTTGCATGATAATTTGCCGCGCCTGCAACGGATTGGAATAAGCAAGCCCCTCAAGATTTATGCCGAGCTGATAGCTCAAATCGCGCCGCGCTTGCGCCTCGGTTATGACGTTGCATTTTAGTTTTCGGGCATTTTGATAAAGAGTATCCTGCATGTTGCGCAAAACAACCGGTCCGCCGTAATCCACGCCGGGACTTGCTGTCACCTCAAAAACGATAACGCTTCTGATATTTCGGAAATTGAAATTGCGATCGTACCAGTCGGTTTTTTCTGCGAAAACATTTTGCGGCAACGTGAGAATTACCAACAACAGAATCGCGCCGAAAAATTTTTTGATAAACACGAAATCACCTCCCGAAAATTATTTTACAAAACCTACACTCTGCGCGAGGAGAATATTTTTATCTTCGGAGAGTTTTGCAACTTTTTTTAATTCGTCGCGATTGATTGAGCCGCGAACACAATTTCCAAGCCCTTCAGTTTCGGCGGCAAGCGCGACGCTTTGAATCATTGCTCCAACCGCGATATTTGCAAAAGAAAATTGAACTTCACGCGGCGCATTTCTCTTTGTATTCGACCAAACTTCCGGCGTTTCGACGTAAATCAGATTTACTGCCGCCTTAGTCGCGAATTCCTGACCGGTTGTGGTGAGCGGGCGAAAATCTCCCTCGGCAATGAGTTTAAGTTTGTGATTCGCCTCGTCGTAAAGATAAATGCCCTCGCGGGTGACAGCGTAAACTTCGATTGAATAAACGCCCAAAGCCGCGGGATTGACGCGCTTGCCGTCGGGACGATTGGTGCCGTTTGCCGCCCAGAGAATTTTTGCCAACTGCGCGGGCTTTAAATCTTTATCGACAAAATTTCTGTCGCTTTTGCGCTTGCTCAATGCTTCCATGACGGAAAGTTTGCTTTTAATTTCGACTGTCGGCAAAGTTATTTCGTCCTGCGCGGCAAATGAACTTGCAGGAACAAAAAGCATTGCCGCCAAAAGACTTGCGCTTAAAATTTTTTTCATTGCGAATTCCTCCTTCCTAATTTCTAATTGAATAATATCCTCCTGCCTCCAGAAATTTACAGTACTCTCCGACAGCGATAACAAAGTTTGTGAACCCGTCCTTGTAGCCCGCCGCCGTAATTTTTTTCATATCGGCTTCTGTGAAACTCTGATATTTTCCGCGCAGTTCGTCGGGAAAATCGACGTAAGTAATTTTCAACTTCTGCAAGCCCATGGACTCAATCATCGCTTTGCCGACATCATTAAAAGTGTGCGCGTGCCCCGTGCCGCAATTATAAATTCCATTGGCAATTTCGTTTTCGAGACACCACAGATTTATTTTCGCCACGTCCTTAACGTAAATGAAATCGCGTTTCTGTTCGCCGTCCTTGTAACCGTCCGTCCCCTTGAAAAGCCTGGGACCGCCGCCGAGTTTCATGCGCTTATAAATCTGATAAAAAATCGACGCCATTTTTCCCTTGTGACTTTCCTGCGGACCATAGACGTTAAAATATCTCAAGCCGATAATTTTACTTTTAACCTTGTCGGCGAATTGCCTGACGTAGCGATCGAACATCAATTTTGAAAAAGCGTAGGGATTCATTGGACTTTCGCAAGCTTCCTCCTCGCGAAAACCTTTTTTGCCCATGCCGTAAACCGACGCGCTCGACGCATAAATCAGCGGAATTTGTTTCCTGACGCAAGCCTTAAGAAGTTCTTTGGAGTATTCGTAATTGGTTTTCATCATGAAATTAACGTCGTATTCCATTGTATCGGAGCACGCGCCCTCGTGGAAAATTGCCTCGACGTTCTGCCCGAAATCAACACGCTGAATTTCTTTGAAAAAATCGTCCTTGTGCCGATAGTCGACAAAACGCAGTCCGATTAAATTTTTATATTTATCCTCGCGCCCCAAGTCGTCGACGATTAAAATATCAGCGCGACCGCGTTCGTTTAAAGCTCGGACGATATTGCTACCGATAAAGCCCGCGCCGCCCGTAACGATAATCATAAATTTTTGCCTCCCTTAATCCGTGTCTTCTTTAACAAATTTAATGAACTCTTCGCCGATACGCTCGCGACATTTCTCGACTACGGGCTTTAAAAGTTCCAATGCTTCTTCGTGAGTTTTGCCCGCCGCCGTCACCCGAATTATACAGCCGTCTTCTTTGGCGTAGGTTGCGACAGTCGGATTGACGCCGTCAAGAATTTCCGCCAATCTGTCAGCAACGGGCGATTCTCCGACAATCGAAATCGGAGCCTCGTACTTGCTGAGGCATCTTATAATAATTGAAACTAAAATTTTATCACTCTTAGCGTTGAGATAAAGCTCGCAACACTCCTCGAACATGGGTTGCATTTCGTGCGGCGGACCGGGCAGGAGGATACAAATTTTTCCGTCGCGCTCCATGACGCAACCCGGCGCGGTGCCGTGGTGATTGTAAAGAATCAGTGAATCGGCGGGAACAATCGCCTGTTTTCTAAGCCCTTCCGACATTTTATTAAAGCCGCGAGCTTTTAACCTTTCCTCCAAAGAATGCAAAGCCTTTTCGTCAACAACAGGAATTTTGCCGAAATATTCCATGAGCATTTCTTTAGTTAAATCGTCTTTCGTGGGACCAAGCCCGCCCGTCATAATCACGGCGTCTGCCCGCGAGTAAGCAACGTCAAGCGCAGATTTTATCCGCGCAGGATTATCGCCGACAACTGTTTGATAATGACAATCCAAACCCAGATGAGCCAACCGCTTTGCAAGATATTGCGCGTTTGTGTTGACGATGTTGCCCATTAAAATTTCCGTGCCGACACTGATAATTTCAACAACCATTGAATCACCGCCTAAAATTTTTTAGTCATAATAGCAAAAAAAAATCCCCGCCGCAATTTTCGACGGGGAAAAATTTTTATCCGAATCAAAGCATAGATTGTCCGAAATAAATTATGCAACCCATAATCAGAATAAACGGTATGTAGACTTTGACGG
>CAMNEX010000055.1 GCA_946536825.1 uncultured Selenomonadales bacterium
TCATGCGCTACGGTTTGGGCGAATGCCTCACGAAATTTGATGAGAAAATGAATATTCAGCCGTGGCTCGCTGAAAATTGGCAAGTCAGCGACGATCATTTGACGTGGACTTTTAAAATCCGCGACAACGTGAAATTTTCCAACGGCACGCCTTTAACTGCCGAGGCGGTAAAGAATTCAATCGAACGCGCCTTTGCAAAAAACAATCGCGCCGCAACTTTCTTTGAATATACCTCAATCACGGCGGACGGACAAAATCTGATTATCCAAACCGATAAGCCATTGCCGGGTATGCCCGGTTACCTTGCCGACCCGCTGTTTATAATCGTCGACACAACCGCGGAGCCCGCTCGCGACTTTTCAAAGGATGGTCCCATTTGCACCGGTCCTTACATGGTTGAAAGTTTCGTCAAAGAACGCGCCGTCATGAAGCGCAACGAAAATTATTGGGACGGCGAAGTTCCTTATCCGACTGTTGAAATTCCTTCCATTGACGACCCGAATACTCGCGCAATGGCTTTGCAATCGGGCGATGTTGATGTTGCAGTTAATATCGCGGCGGGCGACATTGACATTTTCAAGGGTAACAACAATTTCCATGTCGACGAAATTGCAAGCTTGCGCGTTGTCCTCGCTCGTTTGAATCAGAAACCCGACCACATCTTAAGCGACCCGAAAGTTCGGGCGGCTTTAATTTGCGGTTGCGACAGAGAAACTTATAACGACGTTTTACTCAAGAAAACTTTTATTCCGGGCAAAGCTCCCGTGCCGCCTTCGCTCGATTACGGCTTTGATCAATTAAAAGATCCCAATGTTTACGACCCGAAACGCGCCGAACAACTCCTTGACGAGGCTGGTTGGAAAGATTCTGACGGCGACGGCATTCGCGAAAAGGACGGACGCAATTTGGAGCTCGATTTTGTCGTTTACAATTCCCGCGCAGAGTTGCCGCTTTATGCCGAGGCTGTTCAATCCGACCTCAAGAAAATCGGCTTTGACATTAAAATTAACACCGTCGACTACAACTTGATTGACAACATGGGCATTAAGGGCGAATACGATTTGTTGATTTCAAACATTACGACTGCCAACACCGGCGACCCCGAAATTTTTTTGACGTGGTATTGGAAATCCAATGCTGACGGCTCCAATCCGCAAAACGGCTCCGGTTACAGCAACCCCGCTTATGACGCAAAACTTGAACAGCTTTCTATGGAATTCGACAAAGATAAACGCCGCCAACTTATCATTGAGTTGCAACAGATTTTGCTTGACGACGGCGCGGCTCTTTTCTTCGGCTACCCGCAAACGAATATTGTCAATGCAAAATATATTGACGGCGTCGTTATGTATCCTTCCGATTATTACTGGATTACGAATTTGATTAAGCCCGCGAAGTGAGCTGATACCATGTTGCTTGACGTAAAAAATTTGGCGGTATCCTACGGAAAAAATTCAGTGCCGACGATTGCCGAGGTTAGCTTTGATTTAAATGACGGCGAGATTTTAGCGATAGTCGGCGAATCGGGCTCCGGCAAAACGACCGTTATCCGAGCGATTTTAAATGTTTTGCCGGGCGGCGGAAGAGTTTCGGACGGTTCGATAATTTTTGAGGGGAAAAATCTTTTGGAACTGGACGCGGGCGGCTGGCGCAATCTGCGCGGAAAAAATATTTCAATGATATTTCAGGACAGCGGCAATATGATGAATCCGGTTCACACAATCGGCAAGCAATTTGTCGAATATATTCAAGTGCACAGCGACCTTGATAAAAAATCTGCGCGGGAAATGGCGATAGAAAAATTGGAGCTTATGAATTTGCCGAACCCCGAAAATATTTTGAACTCCTACACGTTTGAACTTTCCGGCGGTATGCGTCAACGTGTCGGAATAGCAATGGCGATAACATTTCAGCCGAAACTTTTGCTTGCCGACGAGCCGACTTCCGCCCTTGACGTGACGACGCAAGCGCAAATTGTCGGCGAATTGATGTTTATAACTCGCGGTTCGGGCGCGGCAATGATTATCGTTACTCACAATATCGGCGTCGCCTCGTATTTGGCGGATAATTTAATGGTCATGAGCCGCGGGCGCGTCGTCGAATACGGCAAAACTAACGACGTTATCAATCACCCGCAAGCCGAGTACACCAAAACTTTGCTGGCGTCGGTTCCGGAAATTGGAGGGCGGCGTTATGTCTGAAATAATTTTAAGCGTCGAACACGTCACGAAAAAATTTCCCGTATCGGGCGGAAAATTTCTTACGGCTTGCGACGATATAACTTTCAACGTTCGCAAGGGCGAGACCGTTGCCGTCGTTGGAGAGTCCGGTTGCGGCAAAACAACTTTGCTCAAGGCGATTATGAACATGCAAAAGCCGACTTCGGGCAAAATTATTTTTCACGGCGAAGATATTACGCAACTTACCGGCGAGGCGAAGCGACAAAATTACCGACATATTCAAATGGTTTTTCAAGACCCGACCGCCGCTTTCAATCCCAAAATGAAAATCAAAGACATTGTCTGCGAGCCGCTGTTGAACTTCGATTTAATTTCAAAGAGCGATGTTGATTCAAGGGCGCGGGAGCTTTTGACGCAGGTAGATTTGCCCGCCGATTTTGTCAACCGTTATCCGCACAACATGAGCGGCGGACAGCGTCAGCGCGTTGCGATTGCGCGGGCGTTGGCATTGGAGCCCGAAATTATCGCTTGCGACGAGGCAACTTCCGCCCTTGATGTTTCGGTTCAAGACACGATTATAAAACTTTTGGTGAAACTTCAACGCGAAAAGGGAATCACTTACATTTTTATTTGCCATGATATGGCGTTGGTCAGTTTGTTCAGCCACCGCGTTGCGGTTATGTATCTGGGCAACATGATGGAAAAACTCGACGGCGATAAACTTCATCAAGCTCGCCACCCTTACACACGGGCTTTGCTTAAGGCGGTTTTCTCGACAGATCAGGAAAAAAATCAGTACATAGGAATTTTGCCGGGCGATATTCCAAGCCCGCTGAATATTCCGAGCGGTTGCCCGTTCCAAAATCGTTGCGAATATTGCCAAGAACTTTGCCAACAAAAAAAGCCCGACTTCCGCGAGCTTGAAGAAAATCATTTCGTCGCTTGCCATTATCCGCTTTAAAAAATTTTTCAGCCGTCAGCTTGACGGTTTTTTTTATGCGGTTTACACTCAAAAAAATTTTAAGGAGGAAAAATTATTGTTTACAGCCGACAAATACGAAGTGATAATAATCGGCGCGGGGCACGCGGGCATTGAGGCGGCATTGGCTTCGGCGCGGCTCGGTTGCAAAACTTTGCTGACAACTTTGTCTTTGGAAAATTTAGCAATGATGCCTTGCAACCCGTCGATAGGCGGTCCCGCAAAAGGTCATCTCGTCCGCGAAATTGACGCGCTCGGAGGACAAATGGGAATTGCCGCCGACGAAACTTGCATTCAGTTCCGAACGCTAAATACCGGCAAAGGACCCGCCGTCCGCGCCCTGCGCGCTCAAGCCGATAAAAAAATTTACCAAGCCGTCATGAAAAATTTTTGCGAAAACGTCAACGGACTCGATTTAAAACAACTGCTGATTGAAAATATTTTGGTTGAGGAAAATAAAATTGTCGGAATCGGCGCGGAGACCGGAGAAATTTTTTTGGCGGACGCGGTGATTTTGGCGAGCGGAACTTATCTTAGCGGACGAATAATTATTGGCGAAAGTATTTTCGACGGCGGACCCAACGGTCAGCGGGCGGCAATTAAACTTTCTTCCGCGCTGAAAAATTTAGGCGTCAAACTCATGCGCTTTAAAACCGGAACGCCTGCGCGGGTTGACGGCAGAACTTTGGACTTCGACAAAATGGAAGTTCAGCGCGGCGACGAGCCCCCGCAAAATTTTTCGTTCATGACAAAAACGCCCGTTAAAAATCGCGTGAACTGCTATCTGACTTACACGAACGAGAAAACGCACGAGATTTTGAGAAAAAATTTGCACCGCGCCCCGATGGCGAATGGAATTATTGAAGGAATAGGACCGCGCTATTGTCCGTCGATTGAGTCGAAAATTATTCGATTCCCCGACAAAGACCGCCACCAACTTTTTCTTGAGCCCGAAGGTTTGAACACGCAGGAATATTACGTTCAAGGCATGTCGACAAGTATGCCAATGGACGTTCAGATTGAGTTTTTGCACACGATACCGGGCTTGGAGCGGGCAAAAATCATGCGGGCGGGCTACGCGATTGAATACGACTGCATTGACCCTTTGCAACTCAAGCCGACTTTGGAATTTAAAAACATTGCGGGCTTTTTTTCGGCGGGGCAATCCAACGGCACTTCGGGTTACGAGGAGGCAGCCGCGCAGGGATTAATCGCGGGGATAAACGCGGCGGCTTTCGTTAAAAATTTCGAGCCGCTGATTTTGAAGCGTTCGGAAGGTTATATCGGCGTGTTGATTGACGACCTCGTCACAAAGGGCACAAACGAACCTTATCGCATGATGACTTCCCGCGCCGAATACAGATTGCTTTTGCGGCAGGATAACGCCGACTTGCGCTTGACGCCGCACGCGATAAAAATCGGGCTTGCCTCGCCCGAACGCAAAAAAATTTTCGAGACTAAACGCGCCGAAATTTTATCGGCAATGCAACGCCTCAACGAAATTAAATTGACGCCGAGCAACGAAATTAATCAGACGCTGTCCGCTTTGGAAATTGGCGAAGTTCATAACGCAATGCCGCTTGCCGAACTTTTGCGCCGCCCAGGTGTCACTTACGAAAAACTTCGCGCCGCCTTCGACCTGCCTGAAATTTCTGCCGAGGCAGCCGCGCAGGTTGAAATTTCCGTTTTCTACGAAGGCTACATAAAAAAGCAGGCGGAACTTGCCGAGAAACTCGACCGCCTCGAAAATAAAATTATTCCCGACGGCGTCGACTACACCGCGTTAAAAAATCTGCGCGTGGAAGCTCGCGAAAAACTTTCCGAGATTCGACCGCGTTCAATCGGGCAAGCGTCGCGAATTTCGGGAGTTTCGCCCGCGGATATTTCCGTTTTGTTGGTTTGGCTTGAAACTGTTTGACTTGTTTTAAAATGGCGGCTAAAATATTTTTCGGAGATGATGAAAATGTTTCGCGGCGAATTGGCAAAATTCGGACTCGACGACGCGCAGATAACGCTTTGCGAAAAATTTTATCGGTTGGTGACGGAACAAAATCGCGTGATGAATTTGACGGCGATAACCGCGCCGGAAGAATTCGCGATAAAACACATAATCGATTCGCTGAGCGCGTGGGACGAAAAATTTTTTCAAGGCGCACAAACTCTAGCCGACGTCGGGACGGGCGCGGGCTTTCCGGCGATTCCGCTAAAAATTTTCAAGCCGCATTTAAAACTTTGTCTGATTGATTCACTGGCGAAGCGCACGGAATTTTTAAAAAAAGTCGTTGCGGAGTTGGAGCTCGACAGCGTGGAAATTTTTCACGGACGAGCGGAAGAACTCGCAAGGCAAAAAATTTTTCGCGAACAATTCGACATCGTGACTTCGCGAGCCGTCGCTCGATTGAATATTTTGGCGGAATATTGCTTGCCATTTGTGAAGGTCGGAGGAAATTTCATCGCGCTGAAAGGAAAAAATTTCCGCGAGGAGCTTGACGAGGCGCGAGCGGCGATTAAAATTTTGGGCGGCGGAGAAATTTTCGTCCGCGAAATAAAATTACCGATACTTGAGGAGGCGCGAGCCGTGATTTACGTTGGCAAAAAAAAATCGACGCCCGATAAATATCCGCGTCGCGAAAGTTCGATTAGGAAAATAAAGTTGGGAATGAGGAATTAGCGTGAGAAAAAAATTAATGGCGGGCGCGGCAATTCTTGCGTTGCTCATGAATTCGCCGCAAGTAAGGGCAGATGACGAAATTATAATTTTCGGCGGAGAATTCGAGGAATCGGGAAATAAATCCGCGTCAAAAAAAGTCAAGGAACCCGAACCGCAAAAAAAATCGCTCCCCGAAGAAAAGCCTGCGCCTGTCGAAAAAACTGCGCCGCCCGAAGAAAAGCCGCTTGAAAAATCCGAGTCGCCAAAACCCGAAGTCGCAGAACCGCAGGATAAATTGCCGACACGACCGCTTGACAGCGAAGAGCCCGCGCAAATTACTTCGCAGGATAAATTGCCGACACGACCGCTTGACAGCGAAGAGCCCGCGCAAATTACTTCGCAGGATAAATTGCCGACACAACCGCTTGACAGCGAGGAGCCCGCGCAGATTACTTCGCAGGATAAATTGCCGACACAGCCGCTTGACAGCGAAGAGCCCACGCAAATTACTTCGCAGGATAATTTGCCGACACAACCGCTTGACAGCGAGGAGCCCGCGCAGATTACTTCGCAGGATAAATTGCCGACACGACCGCTTGACAGCGAGGAGCCCGCGCAGATTACTTCGCAGGATAAATTGCCGACACAACCGCTTGACAGCGAAGAGCCCGCGCAGATTACTTCGCAGGATAATTTGCCGACACGACCGCTTGACAGCGAAGAGCCCGCGCAGATTACTTCGCAGGATAATTTGCCGACACGACCGCTTGACAGCGAAGAGCCCGCGCAGATTACTTCGCAGGATAATTTGCCGACACGACCGCTTAACAGCGAAGAGCCCGCGCAGATTACTTCGCAGGATAAATTGCCGACACAGCCGCTTGACAGCGAAGAGCCCGCGCAAATTACTTCGCAGGATAAATTGCCGACACGACCGCTTGACAGCGAGGAGCCCGCGCAGATTGCGCCCGAAGTTGATGAGCCGTTCAATCAGCCCGTCGAATCATTGCAACCGAGGGAATTTGAACGCCCCTTTGCAAACGAATGGAAGGAGCGCGTCGAAGAACCTATTGCCATTGTGCCGCCGCCCGCGCAGGTTGAAAAAAGAACAGCGTCAGGAATTTCAACGCCGCGAAATATTCCGCAGCAAACGGAGTTGAGAACACTCAAGCAACGTTTCATAAAATTGGCGGTCGACGACACTTACATTTATTATTTGGATAAAAATTCCGTGCAGTGGAAGCGATTGCCCTATTCTTCAAGCGAGTATATGGCAGATGTTTGGATTCGCATGATTGAGCGCGAGCCGAAAACTTTTAGCAACGACATGACGAATTACGGCGCGGACAATTTCAAGGCGCAAATTGATTTGGCGCGTGAGCAAGGTTATCAATATTCGCCCGAAGATATAAAAGTTTTGCGCCAACAGAATTACGTTTTGGAGCATTATTATCTGCGCCCCAAGACAAAGCAAGTGCAATTCCTCTGCGAGTTGGAAGTTTTCGGACGTCCGCAGAACACGATTAACGAACGCGCTTACGATTATAAAAATTGGGAATATTTGGTGCCGGGCAGTGTCGAGTCAACGATTTATGAGGCGGCAATTAAAATTCTCGGCAAATCAAAGGCGAGCGAGCGCGGGCATATGACTTTCTCCGACATGCTGGACGAGTATTTGAGAATTTCACTTTGAAAATTTCCGCTTGCTGATACTTTTTTGCGTTAACGAGGTGTAGATTTTGGAAACAGGATTAATCCCGCCTGCGCTGATAATTTTATTGGCGGCAGTGAGCGGATATTTTTCGCTTATGGAAACGGCGTTGATAGAAAGTCATCGCGGGCGATTGGAAAAATTATCTGAGGACGGCGACAAAAATGCGACGGCAGTTTTAAAAATATTGGATTCGCCGCCGCCGCTGAATGTTGCGCAAGTCGGGATAACTTTCACGGGAATATTGGCGGGCGTCTGCGCGGTAATTGCAAGTCCGACACTCGCCGCGCAAATAAATTTATCCATATTTCCGGCGGCGGCAATCGCGTTTTGTACCACGACATTTATTTTCTTGCTGTTTGGAGAATTTTTACCCAAGCAGGCGGCTAAACGCAATCCCGAAAAATTTTTGCTGAACAATCACAAAACATTTCGTCTTATAGTCATAATTATGAATCCGTTCGTTGCAGTGCTCTCGAAAATCGCGGACGGAATTTCTTTTATTTTCGGCGGCAACTCTTCGCAAAATGACGCCGTCACCGAAGACGAGGTTTTGGATTTAATCGAACAGGGCACCGAGGACGGCACGATTGAGAAATCCGAACAGGAAATGGTTGACAGAATTTTTGACATTGGCGACGAGACGGCTTATTCTCTCATGACGCCGCGGGTTATGATAATTTGGCTCGACCTTGCTGACGATTTGGAAAAAAATTTAAAAATCGTGCAGGAAAGTCCCCACACGATTTTTCCTGTCGGATACGGCAGTTTGGACGATTGCCGCGGCTTGATTTACGCCAAAGATTTACTCGACGCCGTGTTGAAGGACGGACGCGAAATTAATTTGGACGCGCTGATTAAAAAGGCAAGTTATGTGCCGCGGACAATGGAAGCGTTTCGGATCGTCGAAAAATTTCGGGCGAGCGGCATAACCGAGGCAATGGTTAATGACGAATACGGCGGAGTTATCGGTTTTATCACGCTTGACGACATTTTGCGCGAGATTGTCGACACTTCCGGCGACGGCGAGACCGAACAACAATTCAAACGCAACAAAGACAATTCCTGGACTGTTGACGGGCTCTGCGATATTGACGAATTTAAAGAACGCTTTGGCATTGAAACTTTGCCCGATGAAGAACACGATCATTTTCAGACAATGGGCGGCTTTTTGACTTCGCGTTTCGGATATATTCCCAAGGTCGGCGAGGTTCACGAGTGGAACGGCTTTAGATTCAAAGTCAAGGAAATGGACGGCGTTCGCATTGAGAAAATTTTAATCACAAAGTTGTAAATTTTTATCGGTCGCTTCGGCGGCTTTTTTTATTGCGGCGACGGGGCAAATTGCAATTATATTTTCCCAATCCTCCGCGCAGGTTTTGTCAAAAAAAATTCGACCGCGCTCATAAGTCACGCCGCCGAATTCCGATTCACTCACGCAAGCCAAACAGCGCACGCAAATTTTTTCGTCGTAAATTATTTTTGTCATGAAAAATTTTTCCAAGCCGTAACCAACTCCCGCGCCGCGAGTTTAGGATTTTCCGCGCCTGCAACTGCCGATACTACAAAAAATCCTCCAACTTTCGTCGCGGCAAGGGCGGGAATGTCTTTCAATTTCACGCCGCCGCCGACTACAACTGGTATCGGGCTGATTTTGGCAAGCTCGGCAAACTCCGCAAAGTCATGAGTTATAAATTTCCCGTCCGAAGTTTTGCCTGCGTCAAGTTTGGTTTTAGTTTCGTGAAGCGGTCCCGCGCCGAAATAATCAATCTGCGAAACGTCCGCCGTTTTCACGTAATCGATTAAATCTTGCGTCCTCGCGCTCAAGCCGACGATAGAATTTTCGCCCAAAAATTTTCTGCAGACTTCAACGGGGATATCGCTTTGCCCTACGTGAATGCCGTCAACTTTAATTCCCGCCTCCCGCGCCGCCAATACAACGTCAAGCCTGTCATCGACAAGCAACGCAACGGAATCACTTTTGCCCGATTCGCGAATTGCCGCCGCGGATTTTTTTAAATCAGAAATCATTTCCCGCGCAGAAGAAATTTTAGAACGAATTTGCACGCAGGTAAAACCTTCGCCGACCGCCGCCTTGACGACTTCTTCAACCGGACAACTGCAATTTTCCCGCCCGATAACCAAATAAGCTGAAATATCTAACCGCTCGCGAATGCTCATTTCCTGCCCCCGATACGCCCCAAAGTAGCTCTTATTCTGTCCTCGACGGATTGCGGCTTTTCTTCGGCGGGTTGCGGTTTTTCGTCAAGAGCCTCGTTGAGTCTGTCGATTTTTCCTTCCATTGTGTTTGAAAAGCCGGGACGAATATCCGCCTTCAAAACTACTTCGGTACGAATGCCTTTCTCGGCAAGCGCGAACGTCGCCCGCTTGACAACGTCCATAACGGCATCCCATTCGCCTTCAATCTCGGTGAACATGGAATAAGTTTTGTTCGGCAAGCCCGATTCGCGAATAATTTTCACGACTTCGGCGACGTGTTTGCTGAGTTCTTCGCCGACTCCCACGGGCGCGATAGCCACGGCAACCAACGTATTCAAAACGATCACTCCTTATTTTTAATGTGGAATCCGCGTAGAAATTTTACTTTGAATTTTGCTTGCCTGTCAACCGTTATTACTTTTCCTGAAATTTAAAATTGATAATCCTGCGCGGCATGTTATAATAAAAAAAATTTTTGGAGGGAATTTTATGGATAAAAGCGATTGGAAGAATTTTTTTGATAAAAAAGTCGGCAAGTGCAAAGTGCTGGTTATTGGCGATATAATGATGGATAAATATTATTACGGCGACGTAAAAAAATTTGCGAGTGACGCGCCTGTTCCTGTTGCGAAGATCGTAAAGCGCAGGGCGACTTTGGGTGCGGCGGCGAACATTGCAAATAACTTGGCGACGCTCGGTTGCAAAACTTCGGTTGCGGGCTTTGTCGGTGACGACCACAATTTTGAGACCCTTTCAAACCAACTTTACGAGAGCGGAATAGATCAGGACGGATTAATCGCAACGGAATGGCCGACAACGACAAAAGTCAGAATAATGAGCGGGCATGTACAAATGTTTCGCATGGATTTTGAGGATTTAGCCCCGCGAACGGACGAACAATTCGAGGCGTTAAAAAATTTCGTCAAAAGGCGGCTCAATGACAGTTTGGACGCGATTGTTTTGGCGGATTATGAAAAAGGCGTCTGCACAGAAAGATTTTGCGCGTCGGTGATTCGGGCGGCGCACAATCACGGCGTGCCGGTCGTTGTCATGCCTTACGGACAACAATGGATAAAATACGCGCAAGCCGACTACATAACGCCGAACGTGGCAAAAATAAATAAAATCCTGTTGAGTCCGATACAAACCGACGACGACGACGCGGCAGAACGCGCAGGACGATATATAATGCGCAAATTTAAAGTCAAAAACGTATTGGCGACGCGCTCGGAATCGGGAATGACGTTAGTGACGGAAGAAAATGCATTTCACTTGCCGACACAAGCTCAAGAAGTGTTCGACAGCGCAGGAACGGCTGATACAGTTGCGGCGACGTTCGCAATGGCATTGGCGGGCGGCTTAAAGCCTGTCGACGGCGCGTATATTGCAAACGTAGCGGCGGGAATTGTTTTAAGGAAGTCGGGAACATATGCAATCACCCGCGCAGACATTTTAAACGCTTTGGCGGGCTGAAAAATATTTTTGCAAAGAAAAAAGCCTCCGCACTTATCGGAGGCTTTAAAAATTTATCTAAGACGTTAAAAATTATTCTTCGGTGTAGAATTGAACAATGTTGCCGAAACGCAGACGCGGCGGGCGAACGCCTTTAACAGCGATTTGACCGGGCATAGTAGCTTCAGAGTTGACAACGATCGTGCAATGCCCTTCTTCGCGCAGATTTTTATTTGCCGCACTACCGA
>CAMNEX010000056.1 GCA_946536825.1 uncultured Selenomonadales bacterium
CCGCCTCGACAAATTTTTTCGCCGTGCCGCGCTTTTCGCTTATGCAAATCGCATTAATTTTTCCCATATTATCCCCCAATCTGATACATTTGCCGCCGATTAATTCCAAATTCCCAATTCCTAATTCCTGATTGCCACTGATGTTCACGCGGCTTGCGATAGATCGTCTCGCGAATTTTTTCTGAAAGTTCATTACCGCTGACGCCCGAACGCAATAAATTTCTAATATCAAGTCCCGCGTCGAGACTCAAGCAAGTTTTCAAAAATCCCTCCGCCGTCAAACGGACGCGATTGCAATTCGCGCAAAATTTATGCTCAAGCGCGTCGATAAATCCTATTTGCCCCTTGAAATTTTTTACCGAAAAATATTGCGCCGGACCTTGCAGAGAATTTTTTTCGCGGACGGGAATCAGCTCGCCGAAATTATTTTTCAGCAACGAAAAAATTTCCGCCGCCGGAATGCCTTTAAGCTCCGAATTTTTCGCGCAACCTATCGGCATGAGTTCGATAAATCTGACTTTGACAAAATTATTTTTCGCGAGCGCGGCAAGTTCCAAAATTTCTTCTTCGTTGACGCCGCGCAACGGTACGCAATTTATTTTTATGTTTTTAAAATTTTCGTCTAGCAGAGTTTGCAGTCCACCGAGAACTTTTGATAGAAATTTCCGCCGCGTCAAGTTCGAGAAAATTTTTTCGTCGAAAGTGTCCAGGCTCAAATTTATTCCGTCGAGTCCCGCCGCGGCAAGTTCATTATAAAAATTTTTCAGCAAAACGCCGTTGGTTGTGAGCGTAACCTGTTCAATGCCCGAAATATTTTTTATCTTTTCAATGAGTGTCGGCAAATTTTTTCTAAGAAGGGGTTCGCCGCCTGTGATACGAATTTTTTTTATGCCGAGCCGCGAAAATATTTCGGCGACGCGCAAAATTTCTTCCAACGTCAAAATCTGCGCGTGCGGAATTTTTTTTACGCCGCATTCGGGCATGCAGTATCGGCAACGCAAATTGCAACGGTCGGTTACGGAAATTCGAGCGTAATTTATTTCGCGTCCAAATTGGTCAGTCATAGCAAAATAATTTCCACCTCTTCGCCCGCCGAAAGTTTATCGGAGCCCGCGGGTATGTCGACAAGCGCGTTGCAATCGACCGCCGAATACAGCGAGCCCGATTCGTGACGACGCGGCAGGAAAATTTTTTCGCCGTCAAACTTCGCCCGAATAAATCGCCGCCCGAAACTTTTTTTGGGAAAATCATCAACCAAAACGCCGCGACTCCTTTTGTAAAGAATATCTGCGCGGCGGGTGATTTTCGCGAGAACGGGGCGCGTTAAAAGTTCAAAAGTCGCATAAGCCGCAAAGGGATTGCCGCTCAGCGCGACGCCTAAAAAATTCCCGCAAGTCCAGCCGATAACGGGCGCACCGGGTTTCATGAGTACGCGCCAAAAAATTCGTTCGCCGATTTTTTTTACAACGTCGTGCATAATATCTTTCTTGCCGACCGAAACGCCGCCCGTTGTTATCAGCAAATCAATTTCACTTCGCAAAGCAAAAATTTTGTCCGCGCAGGCGTCGGCGTTGTCGGGCAGATTGTACAAAATTTTCGGTGCAAAACCCATTTCGATAAGCCGCGCAGATAAAAGATAAATATTGCTGTTGTAAATTTTTCCCGCCGAAATTTTTTCGCCGGGCTGAATTAATTCGTCGCCCGTCGCGGCAACCGCGATTTTCGGACGCCGATAAACTTTGACTTTCGCGACGCCTTGACTTGCCAAAACCGCGATATGCGCCGCCGTCAACTTCGTATCCTTGGCAACGAGCAACGCGCCGCGCTTAACGTCTTCGCCCGCAAAACAGTAATTTTCGTGGTGATTGAGCTTTTGATTTACAAAAATATTTTCGCCGTCCTGCGTTGTGTCCTCCTGACGAATCACACAATCCGAACCTTTAGGCATTGCCGCGCCCGTCATGATTCTCAACGCCTCGCCCGATTTAATTTCGCCCGCAAAAAAATCTCCCGCGCATTCCTCCCCGATAACTTTTAATTTTATCGGAGCCTTCGTATCGGAAGATTTTAACGCGTAGCCGTCAAGCGGACTGCGGTCGAACGGCGGATTGTCGAAAGTCGCAAAATAATTTTCTGCCGCCACGCGCCCGATAGATTCAATCAGCGAAATTTCTTCCGTGTCGGAAATTTCTTTGACATGCGCCGTCAAAAGTTCAATCGCCTGTTCAAAATTTACCCCTTCCATTAAAGCAAACCTCCGACGCCGAGCGTTGTGAAATCTTTGCGGATTAATTTTTCGCCCGTGACAATTCGCGGCAAGATTAAATCGAACACGGTTTTTGAACAGAACATGACGCAACCCGGCAAGCCCATAATCGGCACGTCGCCTTTGTAAGCGAGCATGAACATTGCGCCGGGCAAAACCGGTACGCCGTAAGTTACAACCTGCGCACCTGTCGAAGTTATCGCGGCGGGCGTTCTGTCGTCGGGGTCAACGCTCATGCCGCCCGTACACAAAATCATTTCCATGCCGAGATTTAACAGTTCGGAAATTTTTTCGCTGGTCATTTCCTTTGAATCGTCGGAAATTCTGCGCTCGCCGACCTGCAAGCCGAAAGTTTTCAGCTTCGCCTCGATAACGGGCGTGAACGTATCCTCAATGCGTTCGTGAAAAATTTCCGAGCCCGTCACGACCAAGCCGACTTTAAATTTTTTGTACGGAGCAATTTTCATGAGCGGAACTTCGCCCGCGATTTTTTTGACGCGCTCCATTTTATTTTTGTCAATCACGAGCGGAATAACGCGCATTCCCGCGACAGATTTATTTTTGCGCACGGGAATTTTATTTTGCAAAGTCGCAATGCAAATTTCCTCGACTTCGTTAAGCGCGTTGAGCTTGTCGGCATCAACGTGAAAAACTCCGTCGCAAGTCGCTTTGAGTTCGATTTTGCCTTCCTTGACTTCGGTCGCCGATAAATTTTCGCCTTGGGTAATTTCGCGCAAAATTTCCGCCGCGTCGTTTTCGTGGAGTTTGGTTTCGTCATTTTCCCAAACAAAAATATTTTCCTTGCCGAGCTTCAAAAGTTCGGGAATATCTTCCGCTGTGATTACATGCCCCTTGCGAAATTTTGCGTCCTTGACAACGCCGCGAATAATTTGTGTTATGTCATGACAGAGAATTTGCCCGACTGCTTCATGTACTCTAATCTCTTTCAAAAAAATTTTCTCCTTCCTCAAAAACATTTTTCCCGACAATTTTATCACGCCCAAAATTTTTGCAAGTGATTTTTACCACAGAAATTAAAATAAAAGCAAGCCGAGCGCGATTATCGTAAGTACCGCCGCCTCCGCGAAATTCAAAATTTGCCCGATATTTTTTTTGCCCAGAATAATTTTTCTCACGCGCCCCGCGAAAAACGCGATGATCGAAAAAATTATCAGAGCCTGCGTGGCAAAGACGATTCCTAAAAATAAAATTTGCAAACTCGCGTTGCCCTCGGACAGGTTGACGAATTGCGGCAGGAACGCCAGGAAAAATAATAAAACTTTCGGGTTGAGGACGTTCATCAAGACGCCGCGTTTATAAAGTGCCGCCGAGGAACTTTTTGCGCCCGATTTCGACAGCGAAATTTTTTTCCCCGCCCGCGCAGATTTGAACGCTCCGAAAGCCAAGAATAAAAGATAAGCCGCGCCGAAAATTTTTAACAGCAACATTGCCGTTGCCGAAGATTTTATCAACGTCGCCACGCCGACCATTACAAGTGTCGTGTGAAAAACTATTCCGCTCACCAAGCCGCAAGCCAAAGTTATTCCGCTTTTCGCGCCGTCCGCCAAACTTTTTGTCAACAAATACAAAATGTCCGGACCCGGCGCGAGCGTCAAGAGTATCGACGCCGTCAAAAAATAAATAAATGTCGAGCCTTCCAAAATAAAACACCTCCGCGCAGATTTTATCATGTTTTACCGGCAGCGAAATAAAATTTTTTAATCGCTTACTTTCCTTGACAAGCGCGGCGCGGGCGTTGTAGTATTGAAAAAAATCGAAATTGGGTCTGGCAATGTTTAACTATCCTCTTGATGCAATTATGGTTCCGATTCAAGCTGTGCTGTTCGTTTTTACTTTCTATCTTTGTCTGATTGGTTTTTTCGGCATGTTCCGTCGCAAGGAAGAAAAAATTAAAACGCCGCAAAAAAAATTCGCCGTGATTGTCGCCGCTCACAACGAAAGCGCAGTTATTGAACCGCTCATTGAAAATTTAAAATCGCTCGATTATCCCGACGAACTCTACGATATTTACGTTATCGCCGACAACTGCATTGACAACACCGCCGAAATTGCCGCGCAGTCGGGAGCAATCGTCTGCAAGCGCGTTGACGAAACTAAAAAATCAAAAGGCTTCGCGCTTGAATGGATGTTTGAAAAACTTTTTGAAATGGAAAAGTCCGGAACGATTTATGACGCCGTTGCGATTTTCGACGCCGATAATCTCGTTCACCCGAAATTTTTAATGGAAATGAATAATCGCCTTTGCAAAGGCGACAAAATTATTCAAGGTTTCCTCGACGCAAAAAATCCTTACGATACTTGGGTTTCGGGAACTTTTGCCATTGCCTTTTGGGTTATCGATTACGTCAGCCATCTTGCCAAAACAAATCTGGGCTTGTCGGCGGTTTTGGGCGGCACGGGCATGTGCATTACTCTTGACGTTTTAAAAAAATACGGCTGGCGAGCGACTTGTTTAACCGAAGATATGGAATTTACAATGAAATCGCTTGCCGAGGGTTTGAAAACAACTTGGGCGCATGACGCGATTGTCTATGACGAAAAGCCTTTGACTTTTGCGCAGTCTTGGACGCAGAGAAAACGTTGGGCGCAAGGGCAATTCGACGTCGCACACCGCTTTATTCCAAAAATGCTCCGCGAAGGTTGGCGCAGGAAAGATATTCGACTTTGGGACGGTTGCCTTTATCTTTTGCAGCCGCATTTTTTAATGCTGTCGTCGTTTTTCTTTCTTATGAGCTATATCCAACTTTTGGTCGGCACGCTTTACACAAATATTTATTCCGTCCTGCCGAGCCAAATTTTAATGGTGATAATGGTCGCGCAATACGTCCTGCCAATGATTATCTTGGTGAAAGTCCGCGCCAAATTAAAATCGTGGTGGTATTTGCTTTTCTATCCGCTGTTCATTTATTCGTGGATCCCGATAATTTTTTTGGGATTTATTCACCGCAACGAACACGAATGGGCGCACACAAGACATACTCGCTCCATGAGTTATGACGATTTTGTCAAGAAACGAACCTACTAAAATAAAAAAGCCTCGGAAATTTTCCGGGGCTTTAAATTTTTCTACAGATCAATTTCTTTGTCGCGTTGCCATGACAGCGAAATTTTCTATCGCAGTCGGGCGTCATTGAATTTAAACAATTATACAATGCGACTTCGACGAGCTACCGTAGCCTCCGCATAAAAAAAAACGCCTCCGAGTCATTGTTTCGCCTTAGCTAACGGTAAGATGATAGAGTTTGTTTAATTTAAAATTCCATCGAATTCTGCCTCGCACAGCATAAATGAAATCCTGTGTCGATTCCTCCGTCGCGCCTCGCGATAAGAGCGTTATTGTTATTTTTTTTGTGACCTTTTCAAAAAATAACAATCCGTCACAACTTCGATTGTCTTCCAAGCTGTATCGTATGACCCAGCCATCTGGCAATTCAGCAATGATTTTGCACCAACCATTCATTATCATCACCTCATTTATATGTCACGTCAAATCGCCCTTAGATTCAGTCGTCAAGAGAAAGAACGCTTCCAAACCGCTATCCCAATAAAAGCCCCCGCGTTTTTCTTCGGGCAAAGTTTTTATAAACGTCGTCGCTTCTTCCCAGAGCGTATCTATTTCCTCTTGTGTAAGATTTTCTGCTGAATTAAAAGCTCTTAATACTTTTTCTTTCAATCGTTGTCCATCTATACCGTATTCTCTTACAAAGCTTTCCATTGCCTTATCGCCTCCAATTTCATAATCAATTCTTGTCCCAATTCCATTGTTGCGCCTGAATTCATTTTATCAGAAATTTGCCCCCATAACCAATCCCAGCGTTCGCCTAAAGGTTGCTTTACCAACTCCGACGCAAATTCCAAATCCAATTTGCCTATTCCCAACGCCGCTCTAAATTCGCGTATCAATTCAACACCTTCATCATAACCTGAATTCACTACAGAGAGTTTCTTCAGCAGTGCAAGTTCTTGGCTTAGGTAGTGAACGGCAAGTTCCTCTTCCCATTTGTAAGCAACGTAGCTTTTCGCTCCGTAATGACTTACTGAACACGAATGAATTAATTCATGTAGCAGAACGTGTTCGGGCGCGTCGGAGTTCAATCTGATACTGCAATCCCACAGCTTGCCGCCCGACTGGGCTCCGCCGTTGGTCAATTCGATTCGCCCGTTCCATTTACTCTGTCTTCCTGTGTATTGTTCGATCAGCGGTTTTAATTCATTACCCAACTTTATGAATTTTGCCTCTGAACGTCTCTTCGCCGCTTTCTTATAATTCGTTATTTTAATCGTAGGAATGTTCTTGTTTATTCCCGCTCGCCACTCTTTATACGTCGTCTCGGCGGGCAATTTCTTTCGTCCTTCGCTTATACGACTGCTGCTTAATCTCTTCGAGAGAGCCGCATTCTGCGTAAAGCGTCGGGATTATCTGATTCACGAACGCCGTAGCCCAAAATTTGCCGCCCTATTGAGACCTTTGCAAAGTGTGGCGTCATGGTGTATGATTGCGGCGAGGTGATTAAAATATGTGTTTGGCATTTCCTGCGAAAGTTTTGGAAGTAGAAGGCGATTTGGCGACGGTGGAGCGGTCAGGCGTCAAACGTAAGGCAAGCTTAATGCTCCTGCCCGAAGCGAAGGTTGGGGATTACGTTTTGATTCACGCGGGCTTTGCAATGCAAGTTATCGACGAGCAAGAACTTAAAATACGCGATGCCTTAGTTGCCGAAATGAACGGCGCACCGCGCTCTGTCAATTTGGAATTAGGAATTAGGAATTAGGAATGGATACTTCGGAACTGATAAAAAAAATTAACCGCCTTGCTGAAGGCAAAAAAAAATTGCGAATTATGGAAGTGTGCGGTACGCATACTGTTGCAATATTTCGCGCCGGGATTCGTCAAATTCTTCCTGATAATGTCGAACTCGTATCGGGACCCGGTTGTCCCGTCTGCGTCACCAATGACGATTATATCGACACGGCGATTGCTTATGCGCTTGAGGAAAATTTTATCGTGGCGACGTTCGGTGATATGCTTAAAGTGCCCGGCTCGCGCTCCTCATTGGCGGCGGCGCAAGCTCAAGGCTCAAATATCAAAGTGATTTATTCGCCGCTTGATTGCATTAAAATCGCGCAGGATAATCCGAATAAAAAAATTATTTTCCTGGCAGTCGGCTTTGAAACAACAGCCCCAACAGCCGCCGCGACGGTTTTGTCAGCACAGGCGAAGGGGCTAAAAAATCTTTTTATGCTATCGGCGCAAAAATTGGTACCGCCCGTCCTAAAATTTCTGCTAAACAGTCCGGACTTTAGGGTTGACGGATTTTTATTGCCCGGTCATGTAGCGGTAGTTATCGGCGCGGACGCATTTAATTTTTTGTCAATACCGAGTGCGGTAGCGGGATTCGAGGCGGAGGAAATATTATTAGCGATAGCGTCGGTGCTTGAGCAAATAGACAACGGGCGAGCGGAGGTAGCTAATAAATATCCGGCGGTGGTGACGGCGGCGGGCAATGTGACGGCGCAAAAAATTTTATCGCGGGTGTATGAAGTAGCTGATAGCGAATGGCGAGGCATGGAGCTTATTCCCAATTCGGGCTTGAGAATACGCGAGGAATTTGCAAAATTTGACATTGAGCAGGTCGAGCCTGTTAAAATAGAAAAAGTCAAGAAAAAAAACGCCTGCCGATGTGGGGAGGTTCTGCGCGGGTTAGTGAATCCAACGCAGTGTCCGCTGTTTGGCAAGGCGTGCACGCCGTCGCGGGCGGTGGGTGCTTGCATGGTGTCGGTTGAAGGTGTCTGCGCGGCATGGTATAAATACGGCTCGAATAATTTCAGGTGGTGACAGGCGATATGAAAATAGAAATCGGACACGGCGGTGGCGGGAAAATGTCAGCGGAGTTGCTAAGCGGAATAATCCTGCCTGCGCTGAATAACGATACCCTAAGGCAACTGGGCGACGCGGCGACGGTGGGAGGTTTGGCATTCACAACAGACAGCTACGTCGTGCGCCCGCTGTTTTTTCCGGGCGGCGATATTGGCAAATTAGCGGTGTGCGGCACGGTGAACGACTTGGCAGTATCGGGAGCGAAGCCGAAATATCTATCACTCGCGCTGATAATTGAGGAGGGCTTTGAGCAATCGGAACTAAAAAAAATCCTAAACTCGGTAGCGACAGCGGCGCGGGCGGCGGGAGTAGAAATCGTGACGGGCGATACTAAAGTAGTGGGGCGCGGACAAGCGGACGGAATGTATATAAACACGGCGGGAATCGGCGAGTTGATAAAGGGCGTGGAAATTTCAGCGAAAAAAATCTGCGCGGGCATGAAAATAATAATATCCGGGACGCTGGGTGACCACTCGGCGACAATCTTGGCGAGACGGCACGGATTGGAGTTGCCGGAAGGAATAAAATCGGATTGTGCGCCGCTGAATAAAATGATAGCAGAAATGCTTAGGGCAGAGCCGGGAATAGCGATGATGAGGGACGTAACGCGTGGGGGCTTGGCAAGCGTCCTAAACGAGCTGGCGCAAGCGTCGGGGCTGGGCATTCTTATCGAAGAGGAAAAAATCCCCGTTCGGAGGGAAGTCCGCGCATTTTGCGACATTCTGGGATTCGACCCGCTGGAACTGGCGAACGAGGGCAAAATCGTAGCGATAGTACCGGAGCGTTCAGCCGAAAAAATTCTTACAGTGCTAAGAGGCAATATTTACGGAGCAGAAGCGGCATTAATCGGAGAAGTAGTGGAAAAGCCCAAAGGCAAAGTGGGCTTGCGAACGCCAATAGGCGCGATTAGAATAGTTGACATGCCCGCGGGCGAGCTGGTGCCCCGCATTTGTTGAGGTGATAATATTGGAGCAACGCACCATTGAAATATTAAAAATCCTGCTCAAGGAGCACAGCTTTTTATCGTCCATCGACATAGCCGAGAAATTGTCAATCAGTTCCAAAACGGTATCGCGGCAACTGCCCAAGGTAGAAGAAATGCTAAATACAGTTGGGTTGCGATTAGAAAAAAAATCCGGCGCGGGACTGCTTATCGTCGGTAGCGAAGTCAAACGCTACGCGCTGTCAAAGCAAATAGCGTCGGCTGATAGAAAAGATTATTCGCCCACGGAACGCCGTTCGATTATAATCGGCAAATTGCTATCCTGCCGCGAACCGATTAAATTATTCGCGCTTTCCTCTGCGGTGCACGTCACCGATTCAACAATCAGCAACGACCTTGATAAATTGGAGCCGTGGTTCCGCGCTCAAGGATTGAAACTGCTACGCAAGCCGGGGCTGGGCGTCAGTCTTCTTGGCGATGAACGCGATTTGCGCCGCGCTATAGTCCGCTACATTTATGAACACGTCGGCGAAGCTGAATTGCTCAACCTCATGCAAAATAATTTATCCGACGATAACAACGCCTCCGTCGCGCTGTTTTTTATCGATACCAATCAATGGCGGCAGTTGGAGCAATTAATCCGCGCCACCGAAAACGATTTAAGTTTCAAACTCTCGGACAATGCGTTTATCGGGCTCACGGTGCACTTGTCGCTGGCCATTCGCCGCATTAAAAATCATGAACCCGTTGCCTTTGACAGCGAACTTTTTACGCGCCTCAAGGATACTCGCGAATACGTCGCCGCAAAAAATTTAGCACAGAAAATTTCGGCGGTTTTTAAAATCGAAGTGCCCCAAAGCGAAATCTGCTATATGACTTCGCATATCCTGGGCGCACGTAGCCGCTATTCCTCGCTCGCGGCAATTTCCATGATGGATAATTTTCATATCGTGCGCTTAGCTCGCCGGATTATGAAGAACGCCGCCAAAATCACAGGACGCGACATCGACAAGAATCAAAGCTTGTTAGCGGGGCTGGTTAATCATCTCGCGCCGTCAATCAGCCGCCTTAAAATGCATATGGATATCCGCAATCCGCTCCTCAATGAAATTCAAACCCATTACCCCGAATTGATGAGCTTAACAAAAAAATGCGTCGGCGAGTTTGAAACCGAACTCGGCGAAACCCTGCCCGACGCTGAAATTGCTTATATCGCCATGCATTTAGGCGCGGCACTGTCTGACACCGAAAATTTTTCTCATGCGGTTCACCGCGTAGTTGTTGCTTGTCCGACCGGCATGGGTACTTCGCGGCTTTTAGCAAGTCGCCTCCGCGCAACCTTTCCCACTCTTAAAATCGTCGATGAAGTCCCCATTCTCGATATCAATTCCGAATTCATAGCCACCAAGGATTTTGAATTTATTATATCCACAGTCCCTATCCCGAACGCAAAACGCCCCGTTTTAGTCGTCAGCGCGGCACTTATCGACGAGGATAAAAAGAAAATAGAAGCGGAACTCGCACGTCAGAACAAGCAATTTCTAGGCAGTGCCGAGGAATTGGAGCCGCGCCCCGCCTTTATCGAGGGGCTTGCCAAAATGAATTCTTACGGTCGCGCCATTGAAGAACTTATGACGAATTATTTTTTTGTCCGCGAAAATATCACCGACATTAACGCCGCCTGTAACCTGGCAGGCACTTTGGCGGGCGAAGATTCTATTTCCCGCGCAGATATTTCAAAGGCGTTGTTATTGCGCGAAGATAAAGGCTCCACGCTGATTGTCGGGCGGCACATGATTTTATTGCATTGCAAAAGCGCGGCTGTTAAATCTCTCGCTTTTGGGATTCTCCAGCTCGGCGACGGCTTTATTTATCCGGAGGAGGGCGGCGAAGTTGTCCGAACGGCGATTGTTTTACTCGCGCCCCAAGACGCCGACGAATTCACTCTTGAAACGATTGGACATATCGCTTCGATTTTGCTTGACCGTTGGGGCTTTATCGAAATCCTGCACGACGGCGACGCCAATGAAATTCGTCGCGAAATGCTTAAAATCTTCGAGGAATTCTATAAAGCGAAATACCGCGAATTAATATAAAAAAAAACGAGCGGCTAACCTTTGAACCGCTCGTCTTTAATCGCGCCCCAAGACGCCGACGAATTCACCCTTGAAACGATTGGACATATCGCTTCGATTTTGCTTGACCGTTGGGGCTTTATCGAAATCCTGCACGACGGCGACG
>CAMNEX010000057.1 GCA_946536825.1 uncultured Selenomonadales bacterium
TTGCGCCGCTGTTCGTGATTAAATCGTTTTCAGTGCCGCCGCTGATTGAAACGGTCGCGCCGGTATTGGTGATAGAATCGTTGCCGCCGCCGCTACTTATCGTGACGGAATTGCCGCTGTTATAAATGCTGTCAGCTCCGTCCTTGCCCGTGATTAGGGTATTGTTGGTGCTGTTGCTTATGTCGTCGCCTTCCTCGATTATTTCTTCGACTTTACCCGATACAACTTTTGGCGTGCCGCTGAAGTTTTGCAAAGTGATTGTGCCTTTTACGACTTCGCCTTTCTTTATCGTAATGACGGAGCCGCTTTTTGTCGTTGAAAAGGTAGCGGGAATAAGCAGAGTGTCATTTGTTTTAAAAGTGTTGATAGTGTCGTCGCCGAAAGTCGAATTGTAGACGAAATAATTTCCGCCCGCACTGTTGCTGTATTGAAGAATTGAATCATTGCCGGAGCCGCCGATAATGGTATTGCCGCTACCTAAGAGGCTTATTTTGTCGGCTCCGTCGCCCGCGTTAATCATGTTGTTGTTTCCAATGAGATTCATGGCGTCGTTGCCCGCGCCCAAGTCAATGGAATTTAAAGAGGAGTTTGAATAATAAAATGCAACAGTATCGTCGCCGTCGCCTGTTTGGATTGTGCTGTTATCTGCATAAGCTAAATAAATTGAATCTGCGCCGCCGCCCGTTGTGATTGAACTATTTTCTGCGCGTCTGAGCGAAATAACATTCGCGCCGTCGCCGAGGTCAACAGCGTAGTTGTAATGGTATTGACTGGCAACGGAGCCGCCGTCTGCAATCGTGTCGTTGCCGGAGCCGCCCGTTATCGTGTTGTCATAGGTACGAGTAGCTTGAATAGTGACGAGATTATTTCCGTCGCCGAGTTCAATTTCTTGATAATCGCCCGATTCAATGGTAACGGAGTCATTGCCCGCGCCCGCATTAACGGAGTTATAGCCGCCGCTAAGTTTGATAGCGTCCGCGCCGCCGCCCGTTAAAATGTAATTTCTTGAGGTTGCGGAGATTGAGTCGTTGCCCGTGGCGGCTGAATCAGAAAGAATTGTCGAACCGTTTCCAACACCGCCGATAGTCCACGCGCCGCCGCTATAGGTTATGGATTGCATGATGTTGCCGTTTGCCGTGTAAATTTTATTTGTTGCCGTGCCGATTTGATAGGTTTTATTGCCGCTTGTAGTTGTCGCGAGTCTTTCATAGGAAGTGCCGTCTTCAGCTGTGGAAACGTAATAAGTTCCGTTCGTGCGGAGTTCAACGCGAGCGGTAATTTGTCCAACGGGAACGGTATCCGAATCCGCCGCAGTTTTTGCGAGCCAGCGCAGGAACATATAGCCGCCCGCATAGGGATAAGTGCTTGCACTGCTCGTTACTTGCGAGGAAGTTGTTATATCCAAATTAATATATTTATCAAGCAAAGCTTTGGTGTTGTTATTTATGGTGCCGTCCAGAAGTTCATTCATTGAGGATAATCGATTGTCGTCGACGCCGTGAACGAGTTCCGCCATACCCTCTTTGATAAACATTGGAAGTAGGCTGAAATAAGCGACATTGGCTCCGAAAACCGCGTGATTGAATTCGTGCGCAATGGTGCGGTCAAGCCGCCCGCCTGTCGTGCCACCGCTAACCGTTACGTATCCGTCGCAATTCGGGTCGGTTTCGCTTGTGAGTTTGCTGAAATATTTTGCATTGACAACGAGTTCCAGAGCATTCGCTTTGCCATTGGAGCCGAAACTGTTCGAGACATAAGCGAGCCAACTTGAGCTTGTGTTATTCTCAAAGTAAAGATCAATTTCGTTGACAGAGGCACGACCGTCCGTGAAATTGATTCCGTTGGCTTCCGCGTTTAAATCGAGAGCTTCTTTAAGCCACCACTTGTAAAGCCCCGCGATAATGACGTATTGATAATATTTGCTGGAGTTAGTCTTTAGCGAATTGATATTGCTTGCGTTGATTGCGCCGCCGCTGACCATTGCTCCGCCGTTGTTGGCGCGCAGACCTTTGATATTGACTTTTAGCCCGCGATAAGTAAATGACAAATTGCCGTTTCCGTCGTTGTCTAGGTAAGAAGGATCGAAATTACTTTCAACGGTGCCGATAACATTTCCTGTTGCAGTGCCGCTTTTAAAGGAGGCGTTGCCTCTGACGAAATAACCCGACAAAGTATTCACCGTGGAAAGGTCGACATTGACTTTAGAAATATATTCCGCCTCCAAGCCGTTTCTTTCGACAGGTTGCACAGTTTCGGTTGTCGTCGGGTTTTCTTTTGGCGGAGTTAAAGTTGTTTCGGGCGGTTTTTCATTTGCGAGGTTGCCCGAAACTTCAAAACTTGAAACTTCGGAGCCTGTTGCTTCGGAATAATTTATTTCCGTCTCAACCATTGCCGGCGAGTCGTTAATTGTAGTTGCGACATTGCCCGAAGTATTTACGCCGAGCGTGAAACTTACAACCGAAGAGCCGTCAGAATTCGCCGTTGCAACCGAAGAATAATTTTCCGCGCCGATTAAAGTTGTCGTGCCGTTGAGATCTTTTACCGTGAAATTTTTGACGCCCGACCCAACGGAAATGGTATCGCTGTTTTTGCCCGTGAGAATAGTTGCGGTGCGTCCGCTGATTTGGATAAAGTCGTTGCCCGCGCCCGCGTTGATTGAGTCTTCACCTTCAGAGAAAATTGTATCTTTATTTGAAGTCGCTTCGACGAGCCAACCGTTGTTGCCCGTGTAAATCACTTGGCTTGCGGCATTAGCCGACGCTTTATAAAGGTTGCCGATTTCCAAAACGGTTGTATCGGCAGTCTTGGAAGTTGTGCCGCCCGCGTCCGAACCCGTAATACCGCCCGTATCGGTGTTGCTTATATCAATTCCGCAAGCCGTCAAAAAATCTGCGCGGGAGGCGGAACTTTTCGCTGTCGCTAAAAATTTTGAAATAGCGTCGTCTATTCCGTCATAAGAAGAACAAGTGCGAATAGCCGAATCAAGCATTGCCTTTGCCGGTGGATTTTTACTGCCGTCGGCAGTAGAGGAGGTGTAGCCGTGTTCAGTCAATGCCGCCATAAATTTTTGTATAACTTCCAACTGTGTCATGATGAAACTCCTTTCTTAAACCGTCCAATCCCTTGAGAAAAAATTATAACCGGCATTTCTTGCAAACTTTAATATAAAAATATTTTTCCTTACTTCCATAAAATCAACCTCCTTGTTAAAGACGCGAGAAAACTTCTTATTCATTGTAAAAATTTTATATAATCTTGTCAAAAGTTTTTGGAGAAAATAACCGCCATAAAATTATTTCTTCGCGGTGCTGAGCTTGAGACGAAGTTTGCCGCAAATAAGGTCGGCGCGAGTATTTGTCTTGCGTTTGACTTGCTTAATCATTTCTTGCAGTTGATCGGAAGAAATTTTGACGGCGTCGCATTTTTTTATCTGTTCCTGAAGCTTTTGCTCAAGTTCTTGCTCGCTCGCATATGACGCCGCTAAAAGTTCGTTCATGCTGTCTTTTTTCTCTTTGGTTGCGCGGTTGAGATTGTAAGAAATATCCATGAACTTACTTTGAATTTCATGCGTCAAAAGTTTTTTGTAATTGGCGGCGAGTTTTTCGCGAATAACTTTCATAATCGCCGTTACATTTGCCCGCTTGCCGATTTTTTCCAAATCGTCGGGCGCACAAGGCGTGTCGTCTGCAAAATTTTCTAAGTCGCGGAGCAATTTTTTATTGCGACGATTATTCTTGTCGAGCGAATCAATATCCCTGCAAAGATTATAAATGAACGCCGCCGAATGCATGATATTTTCCGCCGCCATATCCTGCTTTTCAAAAAAGGCGGGACCTGTCAGCCGCTTTATCAAATATTTTTTTTGCTTATCCCAATCGGTTTCGGGTTCGTTGAGCTTGTCCCAATGCGTAGCGATTATATGAACCTTACTTCTGTCGTCCGAGGAAAACGAAAACACCGAGGAAATTGTATTTATCTCCTCGCTCTGGATTTTCTGCGCATCAATACAGACGAAAACGGCATTGGCGCGGCGAATATATTCCTTTGTCAATTCGGAGCGATAAGCAACGGGGTCGGAAAGTCCGGGCGTGTCGACGAAGACAACTTGCGGCGGAAAATCTTTCCCCAAAGTGGAAATGCCGACTTCAATTTCTTTAACAAAATAATGCTCCACGCGCTTTGAACTCGACCAAATTTTTAGCTCGTCTTGAATTTCTTCGTTCGCCATTTGCTTATAAATCGGCGCGTGATTAATCCATTTGCCCTTGTGCTTGTCGCCTTGCAATTCTTCATATTCCCTCATGAAATCCGTAGCTCCGACTGTGCGCGACGCCCAAAGTTTATCCCACTCGGCTTGATTGTAGAAAATAATTTTGACGTAATCGCGGGGGCTTGCGCGAAATTTCGTAAGGGCGGCTGTCTCTGGCGTCACGTCCATTGACGCATAATTTTTTCCGAGGAGCGCGTTAATCAAAGTCGACTTGCCGGTTTTTATCGTGCCGACGAAAGCAATTTGAAAATCGGGATTTCTGCACAGGCTCAGAAAGTCCGTAATTTTTTGGACAACGGCAGAATTATTTTCCGCGCCCATGCCGGGGATTTTAAACAGCGCGTCGCAACGCTCAACCTTGGCGGAATAGGCGTCGATAAGTTCATCCCAATTAATCGGCTCGTGCGGGAAATGCAAAAGATTTTCGACGACGCGCATCATTTTTACTTCAGGCAAAGCATAAATTTTCTCGTCGAAATTGCCTGCATGAAGAAATGCGCCGCATTTTTCGCAGAAATTTTTTGTCTCAAAATTTTTAAAGCCGCATTTGCCGCAAGTAATTTTTCCCATAAATATCGCTCTCCTCAATCGACAAATTTTAAAAGTTCCGTCGGTTCAATCGACAACGCAAGCAAACTGTAGTCGCGCTTAATCAAATTTCCTTTGTCCGTGAAATAACATTCGCCGTCGTAATTAATTCCCAACTCCGAAACGTAGAGTTTGGGATTTTTGGCGAGCTCCGAAATAGTTTTCCGCAACAATTCGTTAAGCGGAAATTTTTTGACAATCAACTTGCCCTGCACCTTGTCAAAACTCTCGTTTAACGCGGCGTCGCTGTTTTCTATGACGAAAAATTTCAATTCGTTTTTATTCTTAAGCTTATTTTCGTCAGCCATTTTATACGCCAATCTGTCTGCCGCCTCGCGGATTTTATTCGTCTCGTACTCGAAAAAATTTTTGCCGCCAATTTTCGCGGGCTTGCGCGTTTCGTCGTAAAGACAAAATTTATTTTTGCAAATCGCCAGATAAAATTTCATCAAGCTTTATCCTCCGTCGTTATCAAAAATTTTCCGTTCAATAAAGTTTACTCCGCCAAGATTGAATCAATTTCCTTAAAAAGTTCGTTGACAAGTTCGGATTCGGGCACTTTGCGAACGACAATGCCTTTGCGGAAAATAATTCCCTCGCCGTCCGCGCCCGCAATGCCGACATCTGCTACACGCGCCTCGCCGGGTCCGTTCACGACACAGCCCATAACCGCGACTGTCAGCGGCTTTTTAATCGAAGAAATTTTTTGCTCAACCTGCGCGGCGATTGCAGGAATATTAATTCTGGTGCGTCCGCAAGTCGGACAAGAAATTAAAATTACGCCGCCTTCGCGAAGTCCGAGCGATTTTAAAATTTCCTTGGCAACCGTGACTTCGATAACGGGATCTCCTGTCAGCGAAACGCGAATTGTATCGCCGATACCTTCAGCCAACAACGCGCCGAGCCCGACCGCAGATTTAATGACACCCGTGTTGACAGTGCCCGCCTCCGTTATGCCGATATGGAGCGGGTAATTTCTTTTCTCGCTCATCAAACGATAAGCGGCGATTGTCAACGGCACGTCATGCGCCTTGAGTGAAATTTTAATATCAAAAAAATTTTCCGCCTCCAAAATTTCTATGTGCTCCATTGCGGATTCAACCAAAGCTTCGGGCGTCGCGCCGCCGTATTTCTGCAAAATTTTTCTGCTCAACGAGCCCGCATTGACGCCGACACGAATCGGAATATTTTCAGCTCGCGCAGCTTGAACGACTTCGCGAACATGCGCCGCATTGCCGATATTGCCCGGATTTAATCGCAAAGCCGCCACGCCTTGAGCGATTGACTCAAGCGCGAGCTTATAATCAAAATGAATGTCGGCAACAACCGGAAGTTCAACCGCCGAAATAATTTTTCCGAGCGTTTTAGCCGCCGGCATGTCGGGCACTGCAACGCGGGCAATTTCGCAACCTTCCGCCGCGAGTCTTTGAATTTGTTCAATCGTCGCCGCCGCGTCATGAGTTTTGGTATTTGTCATGGATTGAATACTTATCGGTGCGTCGCCGCCGACTTTAACCTTCCCGACGCTTATTTGACGTGTCAATTTTCTTTTAAACATGTAAACCCCTCCAAAACTTTTTTACAATGCACAAACATTTTATCAGGCGGTATTGTAACTTGCAAAAAAATTTTCCGGTAAACATTTAAAAAGTTGACGTTGACAATTTTGCTTTGTATAATCTGCGCGGTAACAATCGATTAAGAAAATTTATCAGGGGAGGAAAATTTTTTAATGCAAGACGACAAAATCCGAAACTTAACAAAAATGTCAATATGCGTCGCGCTGTGTTGTGTGACGGCGTACATTTCATTTCCGTTGCCGTTTACGCCGGGTTTGGTGACAGCTTTGACTTTTTCATTGAGCTTGACGGCTTACATTTTGCCGCCGCGACAAACTTTCACGGTAATATTAATTTACATATTGCTCGGAGCAGTCGGTTTGCCGGTTTTCGCGGGCGGTCAAGGTTTAAGCAGACTTTTGGGACCTGCGGGCGGCTTTTATTTCGCGTGGCTGTTCGCATATTCGCTGTTGAGTTTATTTAAGGGCGAAACACCGAGCTTCAAACGATACGCCGCGGCAAATATTTTAATCGCGGTGCCGATAACTTACCTCGGCGGGCTGATCTCAATGATTTTGGTTTTGGACGTGAATCTTTTCGAAGCAATGACAATGGCGGTATTTCCGTTCATACCCGGCGACATTTTAAAAGCATTGGCGGCGGCATTTCTCGGAGTAAAATTGCAAAAAGTTTTGGGAGGACAATGACTTTGATTAATGAAATTGCGGAGAAAATAATTTCGGGCGAGCGGCTCACTCCTTCGGACGATACAAAATTTTTATTGGAAACGCCCTTGGAAAAACTTCAGGCGGGTGCGCAGAAGATTCAAAAACATTTTCGCGGAAATCACGTCGATTTATGCACGATCATTAACGGCAAAAGCGGGCGTTGCAGTGAGAATTGCAAATACTGCGCCCAATCTGCGCGGCACAAAACCGGAATTGACGAATACGATTTTCTTCCTACAGAAAAAATTTTGAGCGTCGCATTGGCGAACGAAGCGGCGGGCGTCAATCGCTTTTCAATCGTGACGAGCGGCAGAGCTCTTGACAAAAAAAATTTCGAGCGGGCGATTGAGACTTATAAAATTTTGCGCTCGGAATTAAAAAGTTTGGAGTTATGCGCGTCGCACGGCATTTTGAGTTTGGAGCAATTAAAAAGATTAAAAAATGCGGGCGTCAAACGTTATCATCACAATTTGGAAACTTCGCGCAGATTTTTTTCTGAAATTTGCACTTCGCACACTTACGACGAACGAATAAGGACGATAAAATTTGCGCAGGAAGTCGGCTTGGAAGTTTGTTCGGGCGGGATAATCGGCATGGGCGAAACGTGGCAGGACAGAATCGATTTGGCGTTTGAACTCGCCGATTTAAAAATAAAATCAATCCCGATAAATATTTTGACGGCGATAAAAGGAACGGCGTTGGAAAATATGCCGCGGCTGAGTTCGGAAGAAATTTTGCGGACGGTCGCGATTTTCCGATACATAAATCCGGAAGCGGACGTTCGATTTGCGGCGGGAAGAAAATTTTTGGCGGATAACGGCGCGTCTGCACTTTTGCACGGGGCGTCGGCGGCGATAACCGGCAACATGCTCACGACTTCAAACAACAACATACAAGCCGACTTGAAACTTTTAAAAGAACTCGCCTTGACGAATAAGCCGCTGTGATTTAATCTAAAGAAAAATTTTTGGGAGGTTTTATTATGAGCAGACTGTTAATTTCGGAAGATAAAAAATCGGTAATCATGCAGATAAGCGGAGGCGGCGCGGAACTCGTTTGCAACGGCAAACCCATGAGTTATCTTAAGGCGAACACCACCGACGCCGCGCAGGAAAAACACGTTCCGCAAGTCACTGTCGACGGCAAAAAAATCGTAGTCAAGGTCGGTAGCGTCGAACACCCAATGACCGAGGCGCATTTGATTCAATGGATTTACCTTCAGACAAAAAAAGGCGGGCAATACGTTCATTTGACGGCGAGCGATAAGCCCGAAGCCGAATTTATCGTTGCGGACGGCGACGAGCCGATTGCGGCTTACGAATTTTGCAATTTGCATGGATTGTGGAGGTCGAATATTGCCTAACATTTAACGGGAGGCGATTATTATGGCAAATAACAATCTTGACAAACGAGTAACGAGCTTGGAAAGGCAAGTATCGGTAATAGCGGCAAAGGTTGACGCCTTATCTGATAAAATTGATTTGGTAGTCAGCGAAATGCAAGCAAACAGAGCGCGGCAAGACGCTGATATTAAAGAAATTCGAGCGCGGCAAGATGCCGACATGAGGGAAATTCGCGAAATTCTCAATAACAATGTGCGCAATATGTTCATAACCGTGATAATCGGCGTCGGGGCAATGGTCGTTGCCGTCATGATGAAATAGCTTTTCTTTAACGGGAGGCGATTATTATGGCAAATAACAATCTTGACGAACGAGTAACGAGCTTGGAAAGGCAAGTATCGGTAATGGCGGCAAAGGTTGACGCCTTATCTGATAAAATTGATTTGGTAGTCAGCGAAATGCAAGCAAACAGAGCGCGGCAAGACGCTGATATTAAAGAAATTCGAGCGCGGCAAGATGCCGACATGAAGGAAATTCGAGCGCGGCAAGATGCTGACATGAAGGAAATTCGCGAAATTCTCAATAACAATGTGCGCAATATGTTCATAACCGTGATAATCGGCGTCGGGGCAATGGTCGTTGCCGTCATGATGAAATAGCTTTTCTTTGCAACAAAAAAAGGCGGGCTCAATTAAAAGCCTGCCGTTTTTTTTTTATAGGAATATCGTTTACAATGCCGCGCCGATTTTAAAAGCCATGTCGCCGAATTCCGAACGCTCAACCAATGGACGATTGCCGCAACCCGTCGCCCAAATCTGTCCGACATCCTGCCAACTCATGTAGCGAACGAGCGTTTCATAATGATTTTTCAATGCTTCCATTGTCCAATCGGCAGAATTCCACGCCGTCGCCATAATCATTGATTTTTTCCCTGCCAGGCGCGTCGTCCGCGAATAAAATCTGTCGATGACGATTTTTAATTGCGCACTCATGCCGAAATAGTAAAGCGGCGTCACCAAAACCAATAAATCCGCTTTCAGCATTTGCGGCATTAATTTTTCCTCAATCGCGTCGTCGAAAATGCACGCGCCGTCCATGCCGCATTGGTCGCAACCTTGGCAAGGATTGGTTTGCTCATTTGCCGCGTCGAAAACGAAAATTTCATGTCCGGAACTTTTTGCGCCCTCAACAAATCTCTGCGACAAATAACGCGAAGTCGATTGCTCCTCGGAATGAGGACTGCTGTTAATTACAACGATTTTCATACTTCTTCCCTCCGACACACTGCCCTGCGCGGAGACTTCGCTCTCCTTTTTCTTATCAAATTGATTTTTAATCGCCGTCAAGCCGCAACCCGTCAAATAAAAAGTTATCGAGCCGCAAGCGACTGCTTTAATAAATTCCCGCCTGTTCATAAAAATTACTCGCTGTAAACTTCTTTGACCATCGGGAAGACTGCCCACGCCTTTGGCCAACCCGCGTAGAATGCAAGCTGTGTGACAATCTCAACCATTTCATCGCGAGTTACGCCGTTTTTCTTCGCCGTTTGAATGTGATACTTCAAAGCGTCGGTTAAAACGCCCGCGCCGACCAATGAACAAATCGTGACAATGCTCCTGTCGTGAAGCGACAAAATATCGTTGCGGCTCCAAACTTCGCCAAAAAGAATATCATCGTTATAGCGGGCGAACTCCGGCGCGAAATCTCCCAAAACTTTTCTGCCGGCAGTCTGCGTAATTTTTTCCCCGACGTTTTTAAAATTCTGCGCCGCGTCGCCGCCGTAAACTTCCTTAGCCATTGGAAAAACTGCCCACGCCTTTGGCCAGCCCGCGTAGAATGCGAGCTGTGTGACAATCTCAACCATTTCATCGCGAGTTACGCCGTTTTTCTTCGCCGTTTGAATGTGATACTTCAAAGCGTCGGTTAAAACGCCCGCGCCGACCAATGAACAAATCGTGACAATGCTCCTGTCGTGAAGCGACAAAATATCGTTGCGGCTCCAAACTTCGCCAAAAAGAATGTCGTCATTGTATCGGGCGAATTCCGGCGCGAAATCTCCGAGACTGTCCCTGCCGGCGGTCTGTACTATTTTTACTGCCGTTGATTTTTTTTCGTCCATAACTTTTGCCTCCGCTGAAATTAAATTTGTTGCGAAAAAAATTCCTGCCGCGAGTCCTGCCGCTAAAATTTTATTTATCGTCATGAGTTTTCCCGCCCTTACCGAAATTTTCTTGTCGATTGCAATTATAAAGCTTTTTCGTGAAAAAAAAACTAGACAGGGGAAATTTTTTATGCTATTTTATTCGCGCCGCTCGACGGGGCTCCGAAAATCGAACGCAAGTTCGTGCCGCAGTCGGCGAGTTCATCCGCGTGGAGGTGTTACAGTTGTACGCAATTATCAAAACCGGCGGCAAGCAATACAAAGTCGCCGAGGGTAGCGAAATCATTATTGAGAAACTCGACGCCGAGGAAGGTTCTTCGGTCACGTTTGAGGAGGTTTTGGCGATTGGCGAGGGCGAAGAAATTAAATTCGGTCGTCCGATCGTCGAAGGTGCAAAAGTCACGGGCAACGTTGTCAAAAACGGCAAGGGTCCCAAAATTCACATTTTCAAATACAAGCACAAGACAAATTATCATCGCCGCCAAGGTCATCGCCAACCCTTTACAAAAGTTAAGATTGAAAAAATCGAGGGCTGAAAAATGATTGTCGCGGAGATTTACAAGCAAGGCGACGGGAAAATTATCGGCTTT
>CAMNEX010000058.1 GCA_946536825.1 uncultured Selenomonadales bacterium
CGAGAAAAACCGCGCCGACGCCGGGCGTATTGGTTATGGCGTCAAGATTTTCCCAACCGCGCACGCTTTCAATCTGCGGAAGAATGCAAATTTCCTCGACGTTGCGTTCCAAATAATCGGGGTGACGATTGAAACGACCTGCGCGGACAGCCGACGCGCCGAACCCGCGATTGCCTCGCGGGGCGTAGCTCGCCCAATACATAATGTCTTCGGTCTCTTCGCCGGTCTCGACTTTCGGGATAATAATATTTTGAATGCCGCCGTCAAGGAGTTGTTTAATAATGCCGGTGCCGGCTTGCGGAATGCGCACAACGGGCGTCACGTCGTAAGCCGCGATTGCGCGGGCAATATCCAAAATCGTCGTGACAGTATGTCCGCCGTGTTCGCCGTCGACGAACAGCCAATCAATATCAGCCGTCGCTAAAATTTCCGCAACTTCCGCCGAAGTCGTTTCTTGTCCGACGCCGTATTGAAGTTTGCCCGCCTCGATGCCGTGCTTGAATTTGTTGTACAGATAATCTTTTACTATTGGCATAAGAAAATCACCTCCCAAAAAATTTCTAAAAATTTTTACAGGGAACGCGATAACAATTCAATTTTCAAAGCCGCGATTTTGTAAAGCTGATTTATAAAAATTCAGATTTGTAAAAGCAATGGTTTGAGCGGCGCGGGCATTGCCCCAACAAAGAATTTTGCCATTTCTCGCGGCGAACAGTCCCATTTGTCCAAAGCCCAATCGCTTACAAATTCCGAGACTGCCCGCATAAAAAATTTTATACAGAAAATTATTTCCGGCGTGAGTTCGCGCAGGTTGTGCCGCGCCTTTATCCAGTCTTCAAGCAAGGCAATTGCGTGATCGTTCGTGGTATATCGGAAGGAATTTTGCCCGACGGCGTTTTTCAAAAGATTTATATAAAAATCCTCGTCCTCAAGGATAATTTCAAGCCACTTGCAAATAACGTCCTCTAAAGAATCGCCGCACCCGAAATTTTTAATCGACGCATCGATTTTCCGATTGTAAATCCACGCCATTAAATCATACTTGTCGTGAAAATTATTGTAAAACGTCGGCGGCGTGAGCCCGCAATTTTTAGTCAGCTCTTTAACCGTGATTTTGTCGACAGTCTTAATCCGCGATAATTCTTTTAAGGATTCGGCAAGCAATTCTTTTGTCGATTTACGGGCAATCATTTTTCCAACTCCTCAATAAAAAACTTCCTGCAAACACAAACCCTGCGCGGGAGCCGTCGCGGGCAATAAACTTCTGTCGCGGGCGTCGATAATTTTTTTGAAGTCTTCAACGCTCAATCGTCTTCGCCCGACCGCAACAATCCCCGCCGCAATATTTCGCGCCATGTGATACAAAAAGCCGCTCGCATGAATTTTTATCGTCAGAATATCTCCGCTGAAAAGATTTTCGTTAAAAAGTTCCGCCGCGTAAATCGTCCGAACGGGATTCATATTCGGAGCTCCGCCCGCCGCTTTGAATGACGAATAATCCCGCGTCCCGATTAATAAATTCAAAGCTTCGCGCATTAACTCAACGTCGAGCGGTCTGAAAATGTGCCAGGCGAATCGATTGACAAAAGGATTGGACGCCGCCCCGCGCTGAATTCTGTAGAAATAAATTTTACTCTTCGCACTGTGCAACGCGCTAAAATTTTTATCGACCTCCCGCGCCTCGCGAACGACAATATCTGCGGGCAAAACCGTACTCGCGGCAAGCGGAATTTTTTCAACGTCAATGCGCCCGTCCGTAAAAAAATTTACAACCTGCCCAAAAGCATGAACACCCGCGTCCGTACGTCCTGCCGCGGCTAATTCGATTTTATCTCCGAAAATTTTTTCAAGACGCTCCTCCAAAACATTTTGAACTGCGACTCGCGGCGGGCTTTGCCATTGAAAGCCGTTATAATTCGTCCCGTCGTAAGCGACAGTCAACGCAATATTCCGCCGTCGAAGTTTCATTTCCTGTTTATTCTTCGCTCTCAAATTTTCCTCCAATATTATTCTCGTAACGGCTCATAACTTTTTCCAATGACGCGACACCCGCGACCGCTCCGACTTCTTCAACCGAACAGCTCGCCGCCGCGCAGGCAAATTTTCCGCAGTCCTCAAGCGACCAACCTTCCGACAAAGCCCATAAAAAACCCGCCGCAAAACAATCGCCCGCGCCCGTCGTGTCGATAACTTTTTCTGCGCGATACGCGGGAATTTCGTAGCGTTCATTTTCTGTAGCGATTATGCAACCTTTCCCGCCGCGCTTGACGACCGCGCATTTCAATCCGCAATTCAGCGACGCCGAAATATTTTTATTAACGTCGTCTTCGCCCGTCAGAGTTGCAAGCTCCGCCTCGTTCGGAAAAAAATAATCCATGTTCGGAAATAAATTTTTTAAATCTTTCAAAGTCTCGCCGTTCTTGGCTCGCGTCGCATCGACTGCCAAAATTTTTCCCGCGGATTTTATCTGCTTGAAAACGCGCTCCATTGTCGCCACGTCCAAAAGCGGAGAAACAAACATGCTCGCGAAAGAAACAATTTCCGCCATGCCGTTAATTTGTGGGACAATATCTTCTTCCGCCAATTTCCGCAGACTGCTGCGCGGATTAGTCAAAAAATGTCGTTCGCCCGCCTTGTCAACCAAAACTATATTAACGCCCGTTTCCAAGCCCGCCTGAATTTTTACGCGCTCGGTTGAAAGATTGTTTTCGGCGGCGTAATTCAAAATTCGCCGTCCCGCGTCGTCGTCGCCGATTTTGGAAATCCATTGCACTTTTTTTCCGAACCGCGAAAGAACAATCGCTTCGTTGAGCGCGTCGCCGCCAAAAGAAATTTTTATAAAATCCATAGGCGTGGAACTGCGCAAAAAAATTTTTTCGTCAACTGCGCCGACCAACACATCAACAACGCCCGCACCGATAACCGAAATTTTTTTATCCATAAAAGTTTTCTCTCCTAAAAAAATTTACTGCGCGGAGTTTATCAAGTTAATTTTGCTCCGTCAATCGTTGCTAAAATTTCAAAGGGTGTTGTGACATTTACAACATTATGATAAACTTCGGCATGTTATAATCCGAAAAATTTTTATCGGGAGGTGAGCGGTTATGACTGGTGAAGAATTGCAAGGCGTTCCGCTCTTTAAAGATTTATTGCCAGATGAGATTGAAAAATTTATGAAGTTCACGGGCACGACGATTAGGCGTTATCATCGCGGCGAAAGAGTTTTGGAGGCGTTCGCGCCCAATGCCAATATCGGAATAATTGTCAGCGGCGAGGCGCAAATTTTATCGCTCGACAGGCTCGGCAACGAAATTGTCGGACACGCTTTGGAAAGCGGCGCAATGTTTGGGACAGTCTCGGCAATCCTCGGCGAAGATTTAATCGCGGCAAGCGTTCAGCTGACAACCGACGCCGTGATAATGTGGTTGCCTTATCGTTCGCTTTTAATCGCGGGACCCAAACTCGGCAGAATGCACGGAATTGTTATGAAAAATCTCCTGGAAACGTTCAGCCGCAAAAATGTTTTGATGATGCAAAAAGTTGAGCTCCTGTCGCAGAAAACTCTGCGCGAGCGAGTGATTTTATATTTAATGCAACGCGAACGCCGTCAACAATCGGAGTATGTTAAAGTTCCCGGACGCGTTCAACTCGCCAAAGAATTGGAATGCAATCGTTCGGCGTTGACGCGGGAAATTTCGCAAATGCAAGCGGAAGGTCTGGTTGAGTGCGGCGAACGTTGTATGAAACTCAACAAGGAAATGCTTCGGTGAAAATTATCTTCGACGACGTGAGCTTGAGCTTCGGACAACACGAGATTTTTAAAAATATTTCGCTTGAACTGCGCGGCGGAAAAATTATCGGCGTCACAGGCGCGAACGGCGCGGGTAAGTCGACGTTTCTAAAACTCGCGGGAAAAATTTTAAAACCCGACAGCGGCTCGGTTAATTTCCCCGACGATAAAAAAATTGCCGCCGTGTCGCCCGAAATGAAAATTTACGACAATTTGACGGCGGAGGAGAATTTAAGATTTTTTGCCGACCTGCGCGGGAAAATTTTATCTGCGGAAAAAATTTCGGAGTTGGGAGAACGCGTCGGACTTGACCTTGAAACTTTCGGTAAAACTCGCGCTGAAAATTTTTCGACGGGTATGAGGCAACGTTTAAAATTTGCAATTCTTTTGAGCGTCGACGCTGAAATTTGGCTCCTTGACGAACCGACCGCCAATCTTGACGACGCGGGGCGCGAAAAATTTTTTAAAGAAATTCAAGCCGCGCAGTCGGAGAAAATTATTTTGTTGGCGACGAACGATAAATTTGAGATTGAACTTTGCAATGAAATTATCAGACTTCCCCTTTAAACAAGTCGCGGCGATTCTGCGAAAAGATTTTTTAATCGGCATGAGGCGGCGGGCAACGTTCGCGGCAATGATGATGTTCGCGTTGACAGCCGTCGCGAGTTTGAGCTTGTCGACGGGCGGCGCATTTGTCGAGCCAAAACTTTTAGCCGCGCTTTTGTGGGTAGTGATATTCTTCGCGGCGAGCGCGGGCATTGCGGGCACCTTCGACGACGAAGCAACAGCGGGCACTCTTCCGACGCTGAAACTCTACGCCAACGCGCAGGCAATTCTTTTCGGGAAAATGATTTATGTATTCCTGTCGCTTGTCGCACTGACAATTTTTATCCTGCCGATATTTTTAATCCTGTTCGACGCGGCGATTGAAAATTTTTTCCTGCTCCTCGCGACAGTTTTTTTGGGATTAATCGGATTGTCCGCGGCGGGAACTTTGACGGCGGCTTTGACGACTTCGGCGACGGTTAAAGGCGGACTCTTCCCGATTTTGCTTTTCCCGATAACGCTACCGATTTTCCTGCCCGCAATTTCGCTGACAGAAATTTCTTTCACGGGCGAGGCGGTCGATTCGGGCTTACTCGTTGTCATGACGGTTTTCGATTTAATTTTGATAACGGCGTCTTCAATTCTTTTCGATTATTTATAGGAAACGAGGAACTAAAAATCAGGAATGTTACAGGACATAACGCTTGGACAATTTTTTCCGGGACAATCAATATTGCACAGGCTCGACCCGCGCACGAAAATAATTTTGCTGTTCGCGCTTATGATTTTAATTTTCGCGGCGGAGGGTTGGGCGGCATATCTCGCGCTGACAATCTTTACTGTCGCGCTAATTTTTTTGTCGAAAGTGCCGCCGCTGACGGTTTTAAAATCAATCAAGCCGCTGAGCTGGATAATTTTATTTACGCTGTTGATTCATTTCGTGAGCCACGACGGCGAAGTCCTCGCAAAATTTTACGTCTTCAAAGTGACGGCGGAGGGAATTTTTTACGGCATAAAAATAAGCTTGCGGCTGATTTTATTAATCGTGTTATCGAGTTTGTTGACGTTCACGACTTCGCCGCTAAAATTAACCGACGCCACAGAAAAACTTTTGTCGCCGCTGAAAAAAATCGGCGTGCCGAGTCACGAATTGGCAATGATGATGACGATAGCAATCCGCTTCGTGCCGACGCTGATTGAGGAAACAGACAAAATAATCAAGGCGCAAAAATCCCGCGGCTTAGATTTTGAATCGGGCGGGCTCGTTAAAAAACTTCGCGCAATGGTTCCGATTTTGGTTCCGCTGTTTTTATCAAGTTTTCGGCGGGCAGATGATTTAGCAATGGCAATGGAGGCGCGTTGTTATCGGGGCGGCGAAGGGCGCACGCATATGAAACAACTTCGCCTGACAAATTTAGATTTTTTCGCGGCGGCGTTCGTGATTTTAATCTGCGCGGGCGTCGGAGTTTTAAGTTATTTGGTTTAAAAATCGGCGAGCCGAAGTAAACTTTTTGACAAAGATAAACCGCTTGAATATAATTACTTTGCAAATCTTCAGCATTGAGACTTAATAACTTTGCAAAGGGGTGGCGGCATTGGATTTCGGAATAACTTCGGCGGGAGAATCTTGCGGCGTCTTCGGCATTTACGATTTGGACGGCGGCGACGTGGCAACGACAATTTATTACGGGCTTTATGCTCTGCAACATCGCGGGCAAGAAAGCGCGGGCATTGCGGTTACAGATACCTCGAACAGAATGGACAAAGTTTTTTGTTATAAGGATTTGGGGCGCGTCAACGAAGTTTTTAACACGGAAAATATTTCCGCGCTCACAGGCAATTTGGGCGTCGGTCATGTGCGATATTCGACGGCGGGAGCCTCCACTCGCGAAAATTCTCAACCGCTCGTCCTTGCCTATATCAAAGGAACGCTCATGCTTGCGCACAACGGAAATTTGGTCAACGCGCCGAAACTCCGTCGGGAATTGGTAATGGGCGGCGCAATTTTTCAGACGACAACCGACTCCGAGACAATCGCCTATCACATTGCCCGCGAAAGAGTTAAATCTCGTTCGGTGCAGGAGGCGACTGTCCGCGCCTTAAAAAAAGTTCAAGGCTCCTATTCCCTGGTTGTCGCCAGTCCGCGAAAATTAATCGGAGCTCGCGACCCGTGGGGTTTTCGCCCGCTTGTTATCGGCAAGCTCGACAATGCTTATATCATAACCTCGGAGACATGTGCGCTTGAGACAATCGACGCGGAATTTATTCGCGACGTTGAGCCCGGCGAAGTCGTCACGATTTTTCAGAACGGCAGAATTGAATCCAATATGGAACTCGCCCTGCCCAAAGAAAAATCTGCGCGGTGTGTCTTCGAGTATATTTATTTTTGCCGCCCAGATACAACTTTTGACGGCATGAGCGTCACGCAGTCGCGGATTATCGCAGGAAAACTTTTGGCGAAAATTCACCCTGTCGACGCTGATTTAGTCGTCGGCGTTCCCGAATCGGGCAACATGGCGGCGGTCGGCTACTCAATGGAATCGGGCATTCCTTACGGCATTGCTTTTACGAAAAATACTTACGTCGGCAGAACTTTTATCAAGCCGCAACAGTCAAGCCGCATGCAAAGCGTCAAAGTCAAGCTGAATGTTTTGCGCGACGTTGTCAAGGACAAGCGCATTGTCATGATTGATGATTCTATCGTCCGCGGCACGACTTGCAACCAGATTGTCACAATGCTAAAGGAGGCGGGCGCGGCGCAAGTTCATATGTTGGTATCGAGTCCTCCTTTCCGTCACCCGTGTTATTTCGGCATTGACATTCCCAACGAAGATATGCTGATTGCGCACAATCGGACGGTTGAAGAAATTTGTAAAATTATCGGCGCGGATTCTCTGGGCTATCTGCCGATTGGTTGCCTTGATGAAATGGTTAGCGGACGACCGATTTGCACGGCTTGTTTCAGCGGCGATTATCCTATCCCGCCGCCCTCGGAAGATATTCGCGGCGATTATCTCAAGTGAGAAGGGAGAATTTAAAATGAGTTTTTTGGAATTGGCAAAGGCGCGTTATTCGTGCAGAAGATTGACGGACGCGGCGATTGAGCCGGAGAAAATCGAACGAATTTTGCAAGCGGCGATAGCAGCTCCCACGGCTAAAAACCTCCAGCGTTATACAATCTGGGAAATTAAATCCCCCGAAGCCTTCGACAAGCTCAAGCAGACGACGAATTATACTTTCGGCTCGGCGTTGGCTTTTGTCGTCGGCGCGAAAAGGGACGGCGCATTTGATCGCCCGTTCGATAACAAAAATTTCTCGGAGATTGACGCCGCGATTGTCGCAACGCATTTAATGTTGGCAATTCAAGACGAGGGACTCGGAACGACTTGGGTCGGATACTTCGACGCGCCCAAACTCAAGGAACTTTTCCCCGAAATGCAAGGTTACGAATTAATAGCGGTCTTTCCGGTCGGCTATCCCGCGGAGGACGCAAAACCAAATGTTCGTCACATGGAACGCCGCCCGCTTGAAGAGGTCGTCGCGGAACTTTGAGCAGACAAAAAACTTTAGGCAAGCTCGGCGAAAACTGCGCGGCGCAATTTCTTGAGGCGGCGGGTTATACAATCGTCGCAAAAAATTTTCGTATTCGTTCGGCGGAAATTGACATAATCGCGCAACTTGACAACGTGATAATTTTTGTCGAAGTCAAAGCGCGGTCGAATATTCGTCACGGCTTGCCGAGCGAGGCTGTAACCTTTCGCAAGCAAAAGAAAATAATTGAGGCGGCAGGCGTTTTCTTGCAGGATGAAAAATTTTGCGACTGCGCCTGTCGCTTTGACGTTGTGGAAGTTTTTCTCAACGGCGAGCGCGTCGAGGAAATTAATCACATTGAAAACGCTTTTGAAGTCACACAAGAAATTTAAGCGGATATAATTTGGGGAGTGTAAATTTTGTACGCGAGAACATTTGGAGCGGCGACGCAGGGCGTTGACGGGCTAATAATTTCCGTCGAAGTGGACAGCGCGAACGGAATGCCTGCCTTTGATATTGTCGGCTTGCCCTCAACCGCCGTCCGCGAGTCAAAGGAGCGAGTCCGAACGGCAATAAAAAATTCGGCACTCCGCATGCGCACCGAAAAAATCACGATTAACCTTGCGCCTGCGAGCGTCCGTAAAGAAAGCGCAGGGCTTGACTTGCCGATCGCTATAGGACTTTTAGCCGCGCAGGGAAGATTGCGCCCGTCAATTTGTGAAGAATTTTTATTCGTCGCCGAGTTGTCGCTGGAGGGAAATTTGCGTAGCGTGACGGGCGTCCTGCCGATAGCGATAACTGCGCGGGCGGAAGGTTTCAAAAAAATAATCGTCGCCCGTGAAAATATCAACGAAGCCTTGCTGGTAAACGACATAGAAGTTTACGCGCCGAAAAATTTAATGGAACTTGTCGACTTTTTGGACGGCGAAATTGAACTTGAGCCCGCGTCGCCGCAACCTGTCGACATGGCGGAAGGTTTTGTAGAATTGGTTGACGATTTCGCGGACGTTCAAGGACAATTCATGGCAAAACGCGCTTTGGAAATTGCCGCGGCGGGCGGACACAATGTTTTAATGGTCGGCGTCCCCGGTTCGGGAAAAACTATGCTCGCCAAAAGAATGAGTTCCATTTTGCCCGAAATGACTCGCGAAGAAGCTTTGGAAGTCACGAAGATTTACAGCATAGCGGGGAAATTGCCGCAGGGTAGCGGGCTTATGACAAAGCGTCCTTTTCAAAATCCCAATCACGACGCCTCAACCGCGGCGATAATCGGCGGCGGCACCAATCCTACGCCCGGACAAGTCACCCTTGCGCATAACGGAGTTTTGTTTCTGGACGAATTGCCCGAATTTAAAAAATCTACCCTGGAAGCTCTGCGCGAGCCGCTTGAAGAAAGGCAAATCACAATCAGCCGCGTCAACGGGACTTTAACTTTTCCGTCGAGTATGATTTTAATTTGCGCAATGAATCCTTGTCCATGCGGTTGGAACGGCGATAACGATCATTTTTGCCGCTGTTCGACTATGGAAATTAAAAGGTACATGCGCCGCTTGTCGGGACCTTTGCTCGACAGAATTGATATTCAAATTCGCGTCCCCCGCGTCAGATACGACGACTTGAGCTCCAAGCGCAGAAATGAATTGTCAAGCGCAATTCGCGAGCGCGTTTCGTCGGCAAGGAGAATTCAAACTCAACGCCTTGAAAAATATCATCTTTTCTGCAACGCGCAAATGACTCACGCGCTGATTCAAAAACTTTGCATATTGGAGCCTACCGCCGAAGATCTTTTAAAAGACGTTTTCGAGACAAAAAAATTGTCCGCCCGCTCCTACGACAGGATTATCAAGGTCGGGCGAACGATCGCGGATTTAGACGGCGGCAAAGAATCAATTTCAGCGCGGCACATTGCCGAGGCGATTAAACTTCGTAGCGATTTTGAAATCGAAAGCTGAATAAAATCAAAAACTCCTCAACCGCATTGAGCAATCGAGGAGTTTTTATTTTTGAAACTTAAATCGCACGCTGAATTTTGCCGGAACGAAGGCAACGGGTGCAGACATTGACGCGCTTAATTTCGCCGTCGACAATGGCACGCACGCGCTGAATATTCGGTTTCCATTTGCGTTTGGTCTTCAAGTGCGAATGGCTGACGTTCATTCCCGACATCGCGCCCTTTTGACAAACTTCGCAGTAAGCAGACATGCAAATCACCTCTTCTCTAGAAAAACAAGCGCATTGTAGCACAGAAATTTTTTCGGCGCAAGTTTTACGCAATTTTTATTTCCTCAACGACTGAAATAAAAAATTTGCGGCGGGGATTTTTTTTTGCTATCATGACAAAAAAATTCAGAGGCGGACAAATTTTACGCAATTTTTATTTCCTCAACGACTGAAATAAAAAATTTGCGGCGGGGATTTTTTTTTGCTATCATGACAAAAAAATTCAGAGGCGGACAAATGATTCAACTTGATAACGTGAAAAAATATTACGGCGAGCGGCTGATTTTCTCCGACGTGACTTTCAAAATCGCTGAGGGCGAAAAACTCGGCATTGTCGGTAAAAACGGCGCGGGTAAATCCACGCTGTTAAAAATCATGACGGGCGCGGAACCTTTCGACGCGGGCACAATCGGCGGACTTCGCTCGGAGGATATTGGCTTTGTGGAACAGACGCCCCGATTTACGGCGGCGACGCTTCTTGACGAAATGTTGACAATCGACGGCGCGGAAAAATTCATGGCGCGGAAAATTTTGTTCGGATTGGGATTTTCGGAGTCGGAGCTCGAAAAAAATCCAAACAACTTCAGCGGCGGCGAATCGGCTAAAATTTCTTTGGCAAAGGCACTGATAAACGAGCCGCGCATTTTGATTTTGGACGAGCCGACAAATCATTTGGATATTTATTCTATAGAATTTTTGGAGGACTTCGTAAAAAATTATCGCGGCACGGTAATAGCCGTCACGCACGACAGGCATTTTCTGCAAAATTGCGTTGAAAAAATTTTGGACA
>CAMNEX010000059.1 GCA_946536825.1 uncultured Selenomonadales bacterium
AAAGTCTCCCTGTTTAAGGCAACTGTCTAATTTCTTTTCAACGTTTGTAATTTTTTTTCCCGTCTCCAAAAGCGGTTCGACGAGTTGTTTAATATCTTCGTGCTTGACAAATTTTGAAGAGGCGACCGAAATGGAATTTATAACGCTTTTTATGTAGTTAATGTCCGGACGAAAATTTTCGGCGAGATTGTTGCTGGCTTTTTTTATCGACGAAGAATTTTTTCCTTGAAAATCCGTGCTTTTGTTACCGGAAGGATTTTTTTGTTCGGGAGCTTTGCTAACAATTTTTGTCGAAGAAATTTCCTCCTGCGCCACAATTTTTTTTTCGGATTCAGGATTTTTTTGTTCGGGAGCTTTGCTAACAATTTTTGTCGAAGAAATTTCCTCCTGCGCCACAATTTTTTTTTCGGATTCAGGATTTTTTTGTTCGGGAGCTTTGCTAACAATTTTTGTCGAAGAAATTTCCTCCTGCGCCACAATTTTTTTTTAGGGTTCAGGATTTTTTTGTTCGGGAGCTTTGCTAACAATTTTTGTCGAAGAAATTTCCCCCTGCGCCACAATTTTTTTTTCGGATTCAGGATTTTTTTGTTCGGGAGCTTTGCTAACAATTTTTGTCGAAGAAATTTCCCCCTGCGCCACAATTTTTTTTTCGGGTTCAGGATTTTTTTGTTCGGGAGCTTTGCTAACAATTTTTGTCGAAGAAATTTCCCCCTGCGCCACAATTTTTTTTTCGGGTTCAGGATTTTTTTGTTCGGGAGCCTTCCGCGAAAATTGTTTTTTGTTGCTACTTTTACTCATTTTATTCCTCCTCTGCCTTGCCGTCACTTAACTTAATTTGTTCCTTTTCATCAACGACGCTCCACAATTCATATTTGATCGTGCCGTTATTTTTGTCGGTATTCAATTTCACGCCGAGTTTCCCGCCGATTAATTTTTGAATAATTTCCAAAGGAACAGGAATGCTCGCTACTTTTGTATTTTCGTAGCTATTTCCTTGAACAATCGGAATTGACAAATCCGACCGCTCCAGATTGTCCAAATCGATAACTGCTAGCGCGGAGGGAGTGCCGTATAAAGTGTTTTGCGGCAACATTTCCAGAAATTTTCCCCGCCACTTTAAGCCGATATTTTTACTTACGCCGACTGAAATATCACAGTTCAGAGATTTATCCACGTACTTTAGCCCGCAATAAATGCCGGCTCCTTCGCCAACCATGAGCGTTAAATCTTCGACCTGTTGCGGTTGCTTGCCAAAGTAATTGCGAACTTTTTCATTCACAGCAAGAATTTTGCTTGTGCCGCCAACCATAATTATTCTATCAATGTTTTCAGGTTTCAAATCAGCGTCCAATAAAACATCATCCAAAACATTTTTAATACGAACTAAGAAAGGCTCAAGTCTCTTCTCAAAATCTTCACAAGTAATTGTCTCGTCCAAACAATAATTATTTCCCAAAACGCTGACAAAAAATAAATCGGCTTCATCTTCGACGCTCAGATTTTCTTTAAATTCAATGGCAATTTGCCTCATTATGAAAGTCTCTTGTTCTTGCAAATTTGCAGGTGCATTGAGAATATCAAGGCTATACGTCGGAAAATTTTTGTTCATTTTCTCGACAATAATTTTGTCGACGATTAAATCATCAATGTCTATGCCACCGAGGTTTTTTGCACCGCCGGTCGTAATAACGCGAATAGCAAATTGTCGGTCGGATCGCTTTTGAAAATCAAAAATCGTAACGTCGAAAGTTCCGCCGCCCAGGTCGAAGACTAAAATTTTTTCAGCCTTGCCGCTCTTAGTTTTTTCAAGCAAGCCGAAGCTCAAAGCCGCCGCAACGGGTTCTTCAATCAAGCCCAATACATTTAGACCAGCTTTTTTTGCTGCTCGCTCAATGCGTTTTCTCTCGGAGTTTTGAAAAGCAAAAGGAACGCTGATAACCGCGCCTTCGACATTTTGCCCGCCGAAATTTTTTTCAACCTCTTGTTTTATCCAAGAAAAAATATCGGCGGCAACATCTTCGCTACTCAAATCGCGTCCCAGAGCAGGAATATATTGCTTGAAGCCAAAGTCTTCAAGGCGACGTTTAATCGAAAAAACCGCGTTTTGCGGATCTATCTTGCCTTTTGTTACGGCGACATCACCGACGATTTTATTTGTCGGGGACTCGTAGTAAATCACATTTGGAAAAATATTTGGCGCGCCGAATTTCCCCAATGGAATGGGGATAGCCGTCTTTTTTGTTTCGTCCCAACGAGTAACGACATTTGTAGAAGTTCCGAAATCTATCCCGATAAACAAACTCATTTCGCGCCTCCTTTTTGATAAACCGCCACAATTACTTTACCCGGCATAATCACGGAATTTTCCGCGCCTTTATCTTCTTGAAAAGCGTAGGCATAGCGGAGAATTTCCCGAATTTTATCTTTGTCGGCGGCGTCAGTTGTAATTGCTGAGCGGGATTCTTCGGAAGGTTCATAAGGCTTTTTTTCGTCATAAAAGTCGCCGACTGAAATATCAACAGTCATGACGCCCAAATCTGCCAGAAAATTATTTACTTCCTGCAAAGTCCAAAGATAAGCAAATTCCTTCGGATTTTGGCGCAACCCTTCATACAAAGGCACGATTATCCGTTCCAAAAACTCTTTTTTCAAAAATTCTCCATAAAGTCGAGACGCGATATCTTGCAAATCGTCCACGCTATTACATTCTTTTACGCGCGACTCAAGATCCTTTCTCAATCCGAACTGCGCTGCCTTTATTGCCTTTGACAAATTGCCATTCGCAAGAGTTTGGATTTTACCTAATAAATTTTTGTCAAGGTCGCTGTTGTTTTGAAGAAAAGTTTTAAGCTTGCCTTGCAAATCTGTTAAACGTTTTTCCAAATCGGCGCGAGTCGCGGCAACGTCGTCCGGAGAATTTATGCTGAGATAAAACGCCGACTCATTTGTCTGAATGATAAAAGATTTTATCCAAAGCGCGTAATCGGCGGGCGAGCTTTGATTTTGTTGAGATTTTGCGCCGCCAAATTTTTTTGTCATCACAATGCCTTTTGACATAAAAAAATTTTTGATTTGAGTTAGCAAACTTTCAGCCGCCGTCGAGTCGTAAGAAACTAAATCTTTCATTTGTCAAACTCCCATTGTATTAATTGTGATTTTGCTTTGATCGATAGCGTTTCCCTGCTTGTCCTTCAAATTTACTTCGACAGCAAGTTCATATTCCTTAGTAAGTTGGAAAGTAACAAAAACATCAACTTCCGAGCGTTTCAACTGCGGCAGCTTCGCGATTTTCACTTTGCCGATATAATTTATTGTTTTGTCCGGAATGTTTGTGGCGTTGCTTAATTCTTCGCGAGTGAAACACTCAATTTCAAGTTCCTCCTGATTGTCCTTGACCAAAGAATAAATTTTTTCTTGTTGCATGGGCAGAGCAGAATTGACAGGAATAATTACATCAAATCTGCGGAAGTCATAACTGCCGGCACCTTTTAGCGCGACGCCTAAATCTGTCATAGTCTTATCGAAGATTTTAATTTTCTTGCCAATGGTTGAGTTTTGATTCCATTTTATATCGGCGAACAGGGCGGCACCTTCAGCGATTAAAGTTGCGGGGTCGCGGTCGGAGTAAGGCTTTTTCCCGAAATAATCCTCAACAAACTTGGCAATGAAAGGAATAGTCGACGTGCCGCCCGCCAGTATGATAACGTCAATTTGGTCGCGGCGGAAGTCTGCTTTTTTTAAAGTGTCGTCAAGAGCTTTTCTAGCCTTTACCATTAATTCGGCGGTTATCCCCTTGAATTCCGAACGAGTGAGCTCGTATGTAACATCGCGAGTTTTGCCGCCGGGCGTCATGAAAAGGCTAATATTTTTTTCCTCGGATTCACTATAAGACAATCTACGTTTTATATCCTCGCAGGCTTTCCAAATGTTGAGTTCATTTTTTACAAATTCTTCGTGCGACAAGCCGGAAGTTTCTTCGCTCTCCATGTCAAATTCTTCGCCATTTGGCAAAATTTCTCCGTAGGCTAATTTGTCTTTGAAGTCGTCAATTAAAGCCTGTGTGAAATCTTCGCCGCCTAATTTTGAATCGCCGCCGGAAGCAATTCTGTTAAAATTTCCGTCGGAAATTCCTAAAATCGTAACGTCAAAAGTTCCACCGCCGAAATCGTAGATGAGAATATTTTGGTTTTCAGTCAGTTCCAATCCGTAAGCGACAGCCGCCGCAACGGGTTCTGTTTGCAATTCTATATCGGTAAAGCCCGCCTCGTTAGCCGCCTCTTTAATCTCCTTATTTTGAATCGGGGAAAATTCTTGCGGCACGGTTATGACAGCCTTATTCACGTCGCCGATTTTTTTGCGAATTTCGTCGCGCAGATATTTAAGGAAAATGGTCGCGCCGTCCTTGCCTGTTAATTTCAACACGTCGTCTTCGTCTTTCATGTTGCGATAGAAGCTGAACTCTTTGGAGTTTTGAACTTGAAAAGAATGTTCCTGCCACTCGGCTTTTTCGGCAATCATTTTGTCGTTGGAAAGGAGGATTGTTCTTTTGTCGTCGTGGAAAAGCGCGACGCTGATAATTTTGTTGTCATTGCGGTCGTTGTTATTTTTATCGGACGAGGTGAACATATCGCTTGTCAGTAATTCCAAATGAGAATCTTCAAGTTTGACAAAGTTGCGGTGCTCGTCTATTGATTGCAAAGCAACTTCCGCCTCGCTGGCGGTTTCGGGAACATTTTTCCGCCGTCCCAATTCTTCATAAACGGTTTTGGGAATAAAAATTTCCGCGTCGTCTTCCATACCTTCCAAAATGCGCGGATTTTCGATAAAAATATTTGTGTCGATAACGTAAGTCGGATTGGCTTGGGGCTCTGTGTGGAAAATTTGCTGTTTAGTTTCTCCGATGTGTCGTTTGAAATGTTTAAACAATGCGTCGGGATACATGACGCCTCGGCTTAGTGCGGCATTGCCGTAAAGCCACGTGCTTTGATCCATTTCTTTGAAGTAAATCGCCGAAGGAATTAACTTATCATTTCTGAATTCCAAGTATTTGTATTTGCCGGCCTGATAATAAGCGACGGTTGAATTGCTTGTGCCTAAATCAATGCCGACAGCCAAGCCGAAGTCTTGATTCGTTTCAACAGGAACGAAATTTTTAGCGTGGTTATCGTCGATATCGTTCGCCCATTCGTGATCGGGATTGTTCATGAGATAGCGTTTAATCTCCGCGTTGTCGACAAGCAAAGCTTTTAGAGCTTCCGGAGATTGAGGACGATTTTGGGGAGCGGCGGCGAGACAAGTGCGCACAATTTCTTTTAGGGGATCTCCTTCCACAGCTTCAAACCAATCCTCCGAACTTTTGACTTGTTGCAAGAATTCTTGATCTGTCAAGCCTTTGTCCAGCATGTAAGACGAACCGCGATACATACAATCTAAAATCATTCCATAAGAAAATACTGCTGACAAAAAGTTTTGAGTCGAATGAGTCGAATTAAATTCCAGAATTTCCGGTGGTAAAAATTCGTCCGGATTGTTCAAAGACAACTCGGACCAAAATTCGTCGATCTCAATTCGTCCGGGATTTAAACGACCGTCAGAACATTGTTCCAGACATCGAGCCAAACTGATAGCCCATTCGGCGCGGCGGTCGGCGGAGCAATCATTATTCATTAACCACATTGATAAGGTCACGTTAATTCCTCCTTTGCAACAACTATACACCGAACTTTTTAATTTGTTGTCTATCGACAAGCGACAATTTTTTTGACAAACTCGCCGCGCCTAAGGTCGAACTTCCTTGCAACTAAATTCTATAGGCAACATAAAAGACTGTCAATAAAATCGAATTGAAAACTTCCTAATGAACAAATATAATTCAAAATAGGAGGTCGAGCAATGGAAATAACTTTGAACATGCGCCTGAAAATGTTTTTGGCGGCACTCGTGATAAATGTTTTGGGAACAATTTTCGCAATGCTTTTATTTTATCATTACGCCGCGGAGCATTTTTATTCAGAGTACGCTGCCTCTCTTTATGAGCGAGTTTTTATCGGGGCGAAAAATGCCGACGCGGGTTTTCAAAAAATTTACCGAACGACGTTGGATATTTCTTTCGACGCGCAGATTAAAACTTTCCTTGACGGCGACGAATTTCCAAAAGTTGCGGCGCGTCTTAAAGATTATCGCGAAAAAAATTCTCTGGCGGACGATATTTATTGTTATCTGCCCGCGAAAAAAATTTTAATTCGCTCCGAAGAATATAATTCGGTTCAGACGTTGGACGAAAAAACTTCCGCCGCGTGGCAAAAAATTATCGCCGAACAAAATGGCATGCGACCGATTTTTGCGGAAAATATTTTGAGCCCCGCCGCCAAGAAGGTTTTCATTTACAAAGCCGAAGTCGAGGGCGCGCAGGCTTTTATCACGACGCAAATCAGCGAGCGCGGGCTTTATTACAATTTCATTGACGATTTGGGCTCCGACAATTCAAATATCGCGCTGATGTTCGACGCGGCAGGAAATATCGTTTCGCAGAGCCGCGCTTATCCGACTTTGAACAACGGAAATTTTATCAAGGCGGAAGTCGAAATGCCGCTGTCGCACTTCAAAATTATTTTGCTGGTCAACAAGAAAAAAATCGACGGCAAAATTATTTTCATGCAAATTTTGAGTGTCCTGGGCGTCATTTGCATTTTGATTTTGTCGACATTTTTTATTTACGTCTTGTCGGCAAAACTCAATGAGCCGGTCGAAAATCTCGCGCAAGTCATGCAGGACGTCGGGCACGGGAATTTTTCATTGCGGGCTAAAGTCGAAGGCAATGACGAAATCGGTTACCTTGCCGAGCGATTTAATCACATGCTGGACAATCTGGAGAAAGAAAAAATTTTGAAGCGGCAAGCGGAGCTTAACGCCCTGCAGTATCAGATACGTCCGCATTTTATTTACAACACGCTGAATTCAATCCGATTTGCGGCAATGATTCAAGGCGCGAAAAATATCGGCGAGTTGCTGGCGAATTTTATCGAACTGTTGCAAGTCAGCACAAACCGCGAGGGCGAGTTCGGGACTTTGGCGGAAGAAATTTCCACGCTCAAAAAATATGTCGCGTTGCAGGAATTCAGATTGATGAATTCATTCGCGGTTGATTTTAATTTGGAGGAAAAAACTTTGTCCTGCCGAGTGCCGCGCCTGATTCTTCAACCGTTCGTCGAAAACAGCATAATTCACGCGCCGAGCCCCGAAAAAACTTTTTGCCGAATCGTCGTAAGTTCGGAACTGCGCGGCGCGGAGCTAATTATTTCTATCGCGGACGACGGCAAGGGCATTTCGCCCGAAGTTTTGGAAAATTTATCGGCTAAATCTTCCGATAAAAAAACTCACGGCGGCTTTTCGGGAATCGGCGTGGCGAATATCAAAGAACGGCTCCGACTTTATTACGGCGACGCGGGAAAAGTTATCTGCGAGAGCGACGGCAAAACTTTTACCAAAATTTCAATCGTTCTGCCTGCCGAGGTGATTTCATGACAAAATTTGTCGCGCTTTTCTATGCAATGTTGGCAATGCTTTTAATCGCGGTAATTTCTTACTCAATGCAAAAGTCAGAGGAAAATTTTTCGCCGCCGAAATATACAATCGGAGTAGTTTTGAAGGCAATGGACAGCGAACATTGGCTTTCGGTGCGTTCGGGCATGTCGGAGGCGGCGCAACAAAACAATATGCGGCTGATTGTCATAACCGCCGAAAACGAGACCGCTTATCCCGAACAAAATAAAATTATCGCCGACTTGCTTGCCAACGATATTGACGCGCTGATTGTTTCGCCAACGAATATCAATCACACGGCGGAATTTGTCAAGACCGCGCAGAAAAAAAATATTCCCGTCTTTTCGATTGACGAGGAGATTGACGGCATTTCTTATATCGGCTCGAACAATTACAGGGTCGGCGAGATGGCTGCGGCTTTCATGGCTAAAAATTTGCCCGCGGGCAGCGAAGTCAGCGTAATTTCAGGCAGTGCGAATCAAAACGCGCACATTCAGCGGACGGCGGGTTTTGTCGATTACATAGAAAAAAATTCCGCGTTGAGGATAGGAAAAACAATGGCGGCGGAAACTCAATATCGGCAAGCAATGAATCAGGCGGAAAAACTTTTGCGTGAACGTCCGAATACCAGCGGGATTTTCGTTACAAGCGCAATCATGACTTTGGGCGTTATCGAGGCGACGGAGCGAAATTTTCAAACCGTGAGGATTGTCGGCGTCGACACGCAAAACGATGCTATCATGGCAATTAAAAAGGGCAGTATCGACGCGCTGATTTCACAGGACGGACACGAGTCGGGAAAGTTGGCGATTGAAGTTGTCGCGGCGCATTTGAACAATCGCCCCGTTCAGAAATATAACTTTATTCGCAACGAATTAATCACTGCGGAAAATGCCGAACAATTTCTATTGCAAGAAGATTTTTAGGAAGTAGGAATGATCAATGAAAAAAGTTTTGATAGTCGATGATGATTTTCTCGTCCGCACATACTTAAAGCAAATGATTGCGTGGGAGGAGCGCGGTTTTTATATCGTCGGCGACGCCAAAAACGGCAGGGAAGCTTTGGAAATTTTGCAACATGACGGCGCGGACATTTTAATTGCTGATGTTTCGATGCCGATAATGGACGGAATTGAGCTGACGCGTTGGACTAAAAAAAATTCGCCGCGCACGCACATTTTGATTTTGAGCTGTCACGATGATTTTGTTTACGTCAAGGAGGCAATGAAACTCGGCATTGACGACTACCTTTTGAAAAATAATTTGACCGAAGAAAGTTTGCTTGAGGCTCTGGAAAAAATTTCGTTCGAGGCGGAGGAAAATAATCCCGAAATTGAGCGGCTTGCGCTTATCGGGCGCAAGAAGTTGCGAGAAGATTTTTTTCACGCCTTCGATAATGGCAATGAAAATCTTGACGAACTCGCCAAGGACGCGGATTTGAATGCAAAAATTCAATCGGCGGCGGCTTTTATGATTATCCCGAAAAATTGGAGCGAACGCGAGCAACTTTTGACGGACGCCGAACGCGAAAATTTTTTGTCGGCATTTTCGGAAATGGCTTTGAATACCTGCCGAAATTTATTGGGAGAAAAAATTTCCGCGCAGATTTTCGTTTCTCAACGCGGCGGATTTTTTCATTGGTGTTTGCTTGTCGAAGTCGGCAACAAAGCTCGCGAAACTGCCGAGCGTCTCCGAAACTTCGCAAAACTTTACTTCAATTTGAATCTGAAAATATTTTTATCAGCTCCGCAAAAAAATCTTGAAAATTTGTCGCGGCATTGGCAAAAAATTTACGACGCCCGCGCAGATTCCTTTTATTCGGACGAGAAAATTATTTTCGCGGAGGAGTTGCCGCCTTTGGAAATAAAAATCAGCGAGCAACTTGAAACTTCGGAACGCAAGTTAATGGAGGCTTTGAGTTTCACCGACGAAGATTTTTCTGCCGCGCTGAAAAATTTCCGCGAAAAACTTTTGTCCGCCAAAATTCACCCCGAAATTTTATCTGCGTTTGTAAATGAACTTTTCGATGAGTCGGAACGAAATTTATTGCCGAGTCCATTGCAAGCCGAAAATTTTTCGGAATGGTTTTCGCGCCTTGAAAAATTTTTAACCGACCTGCGCGGGCGGCAGGGAAAAGAATATCTTCACCCTGCAATTCGATTGGCGTTGCGCTACATCGAAGCGCATTACCGCGAGGAAATTTCTCAAACGACTGTCGCGGAGGCTGTGCATTTAAATCCGTCTTACTTTTCGACGCTGTTTAAAAAATCTCTGGGACAAGGTTTCAGCGATTACTTGACAGAACTTCGGATTGAGCAAGTCAAAAAGCGGCTGGCTACTACTTCGGAAAAAATCAAGGCAGTTTCGACAACCGAAGGCTTTAACGATTACCAATACTTTTGCAAAATTTTTAAGCGGCTTACAGGCTTGACGCCTGGTCAGTATCGCGAAAAATTTTTGCATTGATATTTCCTTCAGCTTACCGAAGAAAAAAAAATTCCGCGCAGAAACGAATCCAAAAAAATTACACGTCAATTTTTATCGGCGTGTATTTTTTTTTGCTCTAAGTGTTAATCATAATCAAACACTTCAAAAAAGTTTTGGGCTGGGAATTTTTGAACAAAAGCTTATTATTTTCTGCAAAGGTAAAGTTACTTTCAAGACAAATTTAGGGAGGGTTTTAAAAATGGTTATTGGTGTAATAGGAGCAGGCAGAATCGGCAAAGTTCATATCAGAAACATTTCGCTGTTCGTTCCGGAATTGACGATTAAAACTGTGGCGGATCCTTTTGCCAACGAGCAAACAGAAGCTTATGTCGCGCAATTCGGGATTAAGAACGTCACCAAAGACGCGAACGATATTTTCAACGACCCGGAAATTGAAGCGGTTGCAATTTGCTCTTCGACGGACACTCACTCGAAATACATTATCGAAGCAGCTAAAGCGGGCAAACATTGCTTCTGCGAAAAGCCGATCGATTACGACTTGAAAAAAGTTCATGAGGCTATCGACGCGGCAAAGAAAGCGGGAATTAAACTTCAAATTGGTTTCTGCAGAAGATTCGACCACAATCACCGCGCAGTTTA
>CAMNEX010000060.1 GCA_946536825.1 uncultured Selenomonadales bacterium
ATTTTTTCGTCTTGCTTATCCATGCGGGCGTTAAGTTCGCGCCGCGTCGTTTCTAATTTTTCTTCTAACCTGTCCTGCCGACGTTCCAAACGTTCCACACGCTCTGAAAGATCTTTGCGCCCTTCGCGCATTTCGCTTCGCAAATCGTTAATCTGCATTAAAATTAAATCGTTGACTGTCATTGGGATAACTCGTGCGGATTGTTCCTTGGGTTGAGTTTCTGCCATTTCAATCACCTCATTTGGCTTGCTCCTCCTGATATTGTCGGAAATTTTTCAAGACGCAGATCGGGCGTTTCTGCGAGGCGTTGCCGAAAGGATTATCAATCAGCAAATCCGAGGCAAGTTGCGCGTTCATGCCGGGCGTCGCACCGACAATTCGCGAGCGTTTTAAATCGTTGACATCGGCAATCATTGCGCCGAAACAATTCAGCCGCGCTTTGAGATCGGCGACAACTTTTTCCGGATTTTCCGGACCGTAAACAACACATTTGTCGAAGGGCGGCATTGTCCCTGTAACGTCGTCGATTAACGCCGCTTGACGCCCGCCCCATTTGTAGAAAAGCCCGCGCATACCTATAACTTTCCCGAAAAAGCCCGCGACAAGCGCGAAGGCAACGCGCCACTCTCCTTCTTTTTCCATTAAGGCTTGCATGCCGTGCGGCGTCGCCAAACTGCCGTAATCGGGAATAAATCGGCAACAGAGTTTCGCAAGGTTGCTTATTTCCATTTCGTCGGGGCGGATAATATTTCCCTGCGTTATCGCAACGACGCTTTCAGCAACCGTAACCACGTCATCGGCTCCGATTATGTCGCGGGTGTATTTTTCTATCACGTCGACAATATCATCTTGCGGCGTCAAAATTCTGGTTGTTATCGGCAAAATTTCTACGTTCATAAAAAATTCTCCTTAGTCTTTGATAAGCTGAACGCCGACGAGTTTTGCAAGTTCCTCGGCAGTCAAAATCACTCGCGCAATCGACCAATGCATTGGCGTCCGCCCGACTTCCCTATAAATCAATTCGACGGGAAAATCTACCATGCGGCTGACTGCTTCTTCAAGCGAAAGATTTTTCCGCGCAGTCAATGTAACTTTCGCCACGAGTTTTGCGCTTTGCTGATGTTCTATAACCAACGCCTCAAAATAATCGTCCTCGCGGGGAACGCCTTCGCGCTCCACCTTGCCGCGCACGTTCATGCCGTCATATTGCTCAAAAGGCAACAGCGGGTGACAAATCGCGTCGACAATCATTGCGCTTTGAGTTCCCTCGTTGCGAAATTCTATCGTCGTTGAAAGCGTCACGGATTTTTCGTCGCGGCGTTCGATTTTGAACGGCGTCCGATTGTCGAGTTTCGGCACAACTTTTTCTTTGCGTCCTTTGAGATAAAGCCACAAAATCAACACGACTGCCACAGCCGCAACGATTAATCCTCCAAATATCATTGCCAAAATTTTTCAACCCCTCAATAAAAGTTTAATCAATCGCAAAATTGTACACGAAATTTATTTGCAAGTCAAAACCGTTTTACATGTTAGCCTTGACGCTTAGCGGGTAAATGAATAAAATAATTTTGCCATTGAAAGGAGCGATTTTATGGATTTAAAAATTGGCGAAGAACTCAACGGCTTTTGCCTAAAAAATTTTTCCGAAGTCGCCGAGCTCGGCGCGAATACTTACGAATTTGAGCACATTAAAACGGGCGCGCAACTTTTTTATGTCGCGGCGGACGACGACAACAAAGTTTTTTATATCGGCTTCCGCACGCCGCCCAAGGACGATACCGGCGTTGCGCATATTGTCGAACACTCCGTTTTATGCGGCTCGAAAAAATATCCGCTCAAGGAACCGTTCGTCGAGTTGGTTAAAGGTTCGCTGAACACTTTTCTGAACGCAATGACTTATCCCGACAAAACTGTTTACCCCGTCGCGAGCCGCAACGCAAAAGATTTTCGCAACTTGCAGGACGTTTATCTTGACGCGGTTTTCAATCCCGCCATGCTGACAACGCCCGAAATTTTAATGCAGGAAGGTTGGCATTACGAAATTGATTCAGCCGACGCGCCGTTGAAATACAGCGGTGTTGTCTACAACGAAATGAAAGGTGCGCTCTCTTCGCCCGACGACATTTTGGGCAGCAAACTTTTGCACGAAACTTTTCCTCAGAATTGTTACGGCTATCAATCGGGCGGCGACCCCGAAGCTATTCCCAATCTCACGCAGGAAAATTTCGTCGCCTTCCACCAAAAATTTTATCACCCGTCGAACAGTTTCATTTATCTTTACGGCGACATTGATATTGCCGAGCAGTTAAATTATCTCGACCGCGAATATCTTTCTGCGTTTGAAAAAATCGAAGTTGATTCAGAAATTTCCCTGCAACCGTCTTTTGCCGAAATGAAACGCGTCGATGAAGTTTATCCGATTGGCGAAGAAGAATCCGCTACCGAAAAAACTTTCCTCGCGGCAAATTTTGTTGTCGGCAACATTAACGATACCTTGACGAATTTGGGCTTGGGAATTTTAAGTCACGCGCTTTTCAGCAGTCCCGCCGCGCCCGTTCGCAAAGCTCTGATTGATTCGGGCTTGGGTAAAGATGTCGACGTCGGACTTGAGGACGATTTGCGCCAGCCGACTTTTACAATCACGCTCAACGGCTCGGAGAAAAATCGCGCCGATAAATTTTACAATCTGCTCAACGACGAACTTAAAAAACTTGTCGCGGACGGCATTGATAAAACGCTCCTGCAGGCGTCGATAAATCTTATGGAGTTTCGCCTTCGCGAGGCTGATTTTGGACTTGCGCCAAAAGGTTTGATTTACGGCTTGCGGCTTTTCAAGACGTGGCTTTACGGCGGCGATCCCAACGCTTATTTGCGCTACGAAGACGATTTGGCGGCGATTAAGCGCGGACTTGACGAAAATTATTTTGAAGGGCTTGTGCAGAAATATTTCCTCGACAATCCGCACAAAGTTTTAATGACGCTCGCGCCCGATAAAACTTTCGCAAAAAAACGCGACGCCGCGCAGGCTAAAAAACTCGCCGAAATTAAATCGCAGTTGACGCCCGCGCAGATTGCAGAAATTATCGACACGACAAAAAAACTAAAACTTCGCCAGCAAGCTCCCGACTCCCCCGAAGCTTTGAAGACAATCCCGATTTTGAAGCGCGAAGACCTCAAGAAGGAGCCCGAACATTTGCCGTTGCAATTCCGCGACCTCGACGGCACGAAAATTCTTTTCAGCAACATTGACACCCACGGGATAATTTATCTGACGTTTTATTTCAACGCCGCGAAGGTTCCGCAAAATAAATTGTTCCACGCTTACCTTTTGGCAGAACTTTTGGGCAATGTCGATACCAAAAAACATTCCTACGAAGAACTCGCGATTTTGACAAATTTGAACGTCGGCGGCTTCGGGACTAATCTTCACGCTGATTCCGAAAACGGCAATCCGAACGCCTTCGCGCCGCGCCTGAAAGTTTTCGTCAAAGCCCTGGAGTCAAAGCTCAACGACATGAGCGAAATTCTCGCGGAAATTTTTAACGAAACTGTTTTCACGAACAAAAAACGCCTGCGCGAACTTGTCGAACAGGAACAAATTTCTTTTGAATTAAATCTGCAGAACATGGCGACGCAAATAATTTCCGCGCAACTCGCCGCCTATCAGAACAAAGCCGGAGCTTACAACGCCGCCGCTTATCTGCCTTACAATAAGTTTTTGAAAAATTTGCTCGCGAACTTCGACGAGAAATTTGACGAACTTGTTGACGAATTGCGCGACGTTTTTGAGCGGCTTGTCAATCGCAACGGCTTGATTATCGGCGTGACTGCGCCCGACGAACTTTATAAAAAATTCACGACGAATCTTTCCAAACTCCTCAAAAGTATGACGGTTGAAGAATTTAAGCGCGAACATTATTCCTTCCCCTGCAAGCCGAAAAATGAAGGGCTTTACTCGCAAAGCCGCGTTCAATACGTCGGCAAGAGCGCAAATTTCATTGAGCTCGGTTACGACTACACGGGCGCACTTAACGTTTTGGAAACGATTTTGCGCTATGAATATTTCTGGACGAAAATTCGCGTGCAGGGCGGCGCGTACGGAGCTTTCGCGAGTTTCGGGCGCAACGGAAATTTATTTTTCGGCTCCTATCGCGATCCGAATCTTGCCAAGACGATTGAAACTTTTGACGGCACGGCGGATTTTTTAAAAAATTTCAATGTTTCCGACCGCGAAATGGATAAGTACATTATCGGCACGCTGAGTAAATCCGACAAACCTTTGACGCCGTCGCTTAAGGGACAAATTGCCGCCGATTTTTGCTTGAGAAATATTACCTACGCCGACCGCCAAAAATCCCGCAATGAAATTCTTTCTGCGCGGCAGGACGATATTCGCGCCTTGTCGAAAATCGTTGAGGACTGCATGAAACAAAATTATCTTTGCGTCTTCGGCAACGAGAAAGTTATTAAGGAAAACGCGGAGCTTTTCGGCGAAGTTAAGCAGACGTTGGATTAGTAAAAATTTTTTTGGAGGGCTTTGAATGAAAAAATTACCATTTATCGGAGCATGTGTCGCGATTGTCACGCCTTTTGACGAGACGGGGATAAATTTTCCCGAACTCGGACGCATGATTGACGACCAGATTAAAAATCACACGGACGCAATTTGTATCACGGGCACGACGGGCGAAACCGCCACTCTGAACGACGCGGAACATAAAGCTGCGATTAAATTCACCGTCGAACACGTCAAAGGGCGCGTTCCCGTCATTGCGGGCACGGGCTCCAATGATACCGCCTACGCAATTCAAATGTCGCAATACGCGGAAAAAGTCGGCGTCGACGCCGTCCTTTTGGTCACGCCCTATTACAACAAGTGCACGCAAAACGGACTTGTCGCGCATTATCTGAAAATCGTCGACAGCATTAACATTCCCGTGATTCTCTACAACGTTCCGGGGCGCACGGGCGTCGATATTAAGCCGGAATCCTACGCGAAACTTTGCAAGCACCCGCGCATTGTCGCTACTAAAGAGGCGAACGGCGATTTGACTTCGATTTTGAGGACGCGCAAACTCTGCGGCGACGAGTTGGCAATTTATTCGGGCAATGATGATCAAACCGTCCCGATTCTTTCGCTCGGCGGCAGCGGTGTCATTTCGGTTTTGTCGAATGTCGCGCCCTATGATACGCACATGATTTGCCAAAATTATTTCGACGGCAAAATCGCCGAGGCGTCGCGCATGCAAATTGATTACTGCGATTTAATCGACGCGCTTTTCTGCGAAGTCAATCCAATTCCCGTCAAAACCGCAATGCGGCTTATGGGTTGGAACGTCGGCAATTTGCGTATGCCGCTCAGCGAAGCGGAGCCCGCGCACCTCGAACAAATAAAAACCGCGCTTAAAGCTCACAACCTTTTAAAGGAGTGAAATTTATGCGCAAGACAAAGCAAGATAGGATTCAGGAGAATTACGAAAAAGATATGAGGAAACTCATCCCCTACGGCGTGAAGACCGACGCGCAAGGCAGATACTTGGTTTGCCTGGACGAATCAAATAATTTGTCAAAGGCTTACTGCGCCGATAAAACCGGAGCGAGGATAAGAATTTTTACTTCGACTTTTCACCGCTGGCTTGAAGAGGGAAAAGCCGTGGAAGTCAGCGACGCCGATTTGCCGAGACGCAGAAAAAAAAGCTCTCAAGCTTGAAAGGAGATTCGCCATGAAAAAATTTTTAGCCGTGTTCGCAATGCTGACGATACTTTTAACTTCGTCGATTGTTTCGGCGGCTTACGAGGAAAATATTGAAGAAGGCGTCGACCTCACGACCGTAAAAAGAATTGCGGTTGCCATGCCGAATTTTTACAGAACGGCAGAGGCGGAGCCGACCATTGAAGAACTCACAAAATTACTTTACACCGCCGGCAGAGATACTTCCGCCCACAACGTAGTTTCCTATGAAGAAGTTGCCGCCGCCATTCGTCGCGATACGGGCGTTGATATTTATTCGTTGGCACCCGTCGAAGCAGAGAAAATTTTCAAGGCAAATGTCGCCAAATACGCTGATTCTTACTTGATTGTGACTGTTGCTAACCATTCCGAAAAGCCGTGGTTTTTCTTTTGCCTTTACAACTCCGCCGATCAAAATCTTATTTATACCTTCAGCCTTCAAAGCCGCTCAATCGGCAAAAATACCAAGGATTACAACAAAGCCGCCGAAAGTTTTTATAAGAAATTCGACGTAACTTCCGCAGAAAATTTGAGCAAAGAAGATAAAAAGGCGCAGGAAAAAATCCGCGAAGCCAAGGAAAATAAACGCAAAGATAAAGATATGACTTACAAAACAGGGCGTTCAAAAGTTGATTTAGTCAAGAAAAAATAAATTCATATTACAAAAAAAATCCCGCGAAGAATTTTCCTCGCGGGTTTATTTTTTATCTGCCGTAAAGAATCAAGCGAACCATCTGCCCGAATTCCGATCTGTCGGAGTAACTTTGAACGGGGCGGCGCGAATTATTCGATTCAATTTCGGCTCGCGTGTCGTAGGAAAGAATTTTCGACGCCAAAATTCTGTAAGTTCTTTCAGCGTGATTAATCCGCACGTTGTAGACATACATTTGATTTAAATTCGCCTTGATAACCACCATATCAACCGAAAATACCGAGGAACTTTCAGTTTCAACGGTATCGGCGTCGTAATAATAGCCGGTGTCGCCGTTTGCGTCGATAAATTTCAGATTTTCCGCCGAGCAAGTCGCGCCGCTAAAGAAAATTATCGCCGCCAATATCGTTAAAAATTTTTTCATGCAATCGCTCCTTATACGCCGAAAATTTCTGTCACGAAAGTCCGCAAAACTTCCTGCATAACTGTAACGTTCAAAAGCAACGCTTCAGCTCGCGGGCGCAATTTCGTGTAGTGGAAAGTCGGATTGTGCGCAACCGTAAAATCTGTCGGGTAAGCCGTGGTTTTGAATCCGCATTGCTCGAAATTAATCATAGCGCGATTCATATGAAAAGCACTCGTCACGAGCAGGGGATTTTTAAATCCGTTGTCGCGCAGGATTTTTGCGGAGTAGCGGGCGTTCTGCGTGGTGTTTACGCTTTTTGTTTCGGTTAAAATTTTGTCGTCGGGGACGCCTAACGATTTTAAAACCCGCTCAGAAATTTCAGCCTCCGCGCCCGAATCGCTGTAGGTTTGTCCGCCGCTGATTAAAATCGGGACGTTTAAAATCTTCTGCAATCTGACCGCCGTCAAAAGTCTGTTGGCAGGGCTTGCGCACAGGGCTCCGACGCCGTCAACGTCGGGCACTTGACTTATCGCGCCGCCGCCGAGTAAAACAATTACATCTGCGCCCGAAGTTTCAATCTGCGCGGGCGGCGTGTGAATTTCTTCGAGCCAGCCCATTAATTTTTCTGCGACAAGGCTTGTGCAAAGCAGATAAAAAATTATCGTGCCGATTAAAACTGTCGCCGAAAGCAACTTATCGATTTTGAAGAGTTTGACTGACAAAGCCGACAACAGCAGGATAAAAATTCCAGGCGGCAAAATCCACGCGGCTCCGAATTTCAAAAGATAAACCAAAACATCACCTCGGAAAAGGAAAAAGATTAATTAAGGCGTTGTCTTGACTTTGAACGCCGCGTCAATTTCTTCAAGCGATTTCTTTTTGCTCTCAATGCCCAAACTCAAAACGACAACCGAAATTATTACGAAGACCGAAGCGAACATTACAAAAATCGAATTCATCTGTGCACCGTGAACCAATAACACGCCGACAAGCATGGGAGCCAACATTCCGCCAATTCGCCCGAAACCTGCCGCCCAGCCCGAACCTAAAGCCCTTATCGCCGTCGGATAAAGTTCGGGCGTGTAAGTGTAAATGACGCCCCACGCGCCCAGGTTAAAGAAACTCATTGCCGCGCCCCACATTAAAAGTTCAGTCGCTGTCGCCGCATTTCCGAAGAAATAAGCGCATACGCCCGACATCAGCAGGAAAAGCGACAGCGTATATCTCCGCCCGATTATGTCAACTAGAAACGCCGCCGCGAAATAGCCCGGCAACTGCGCCAGCGTCATTATCAACACGTACTCGAAAGTTTTCACGACCTCGAAGCCTTGCGAGAAAACTATCGACGGCAACCACATAAAAATTCCGTAGTAGCTGAAAACTATTCCGAACCACGCAAGCCACAACATAAGCGTCCGAACGCGGAATTGCGGACGCCACAGCGTGAAAACGTTCAGTTTAAAAATCGGCGTTGCCTCGTCAAGATATTCTTTGTCAAACGGTTTGCTCGCCACGCCCAAATTTTTCTCCAGCGTTAAAATTATTTTGCGCGCCTCTTCAACTTTGCCTTTCGAGAGTAAATAGCGGATTGATTCGGGCATGTGCAGGCGGATTAAAAAGACGTACAGCGCGGGCAATGCGCCGATTATGAATGCGACTTGCCAACCGAATTTCGGAATAAGCAGATAGGAAATTAAAGCCGCCACAAGCCAGCCGACGCCCCAAAAACTTTCAAGCAAAACGATAAATCTTCCGCGCAGTTGGCTCGGTGCGTATTCGCTCATCAGCGTCGCCGCAACCGGCAATTCGCCGCCCAAACCGAAGCCGACCAGGAATCTGAAAAACAACAGCGATTCATAATTCCACGCAACCGCGCAGAGTCCCGTCGAGACGCTGTATAAAATTACCGTCGCCGCGAAAACATTTTTGCGCCCGAATTTATCGGCGATTGTTCCCGCCAATACCGCACCCAATGCCATTCCGATTAAACCGACGCTACCAATCCAACCGACTTGTTCGGGCGATAAATTCCATTCCTTAGCTAAAAGCGGGAGCACGAACGAAATTAATCCCGTGTCCATTGAATCAAAAAGCCAGCCCAATCCCGTCACAACCAAAAGTTTGTAATGGAACGAACCGACAGGCAAATTTTCAAGCCGCTCAAGTACCAAATTCTTCACTCCGTTCTATTAGTTAGGAATTAGCTTTTTAATTCCTAATTTTTTTTCAGCGGCTTGAATTTTATTTCACGTGAAAAAAAATTGCAATACCGTTAATCAAAAATTAATGCGGGCTTGATAAGTCACAAAACATTCTGTAAAATAAAAGCGGTTTCAGGATTTTTTTCTATTTGCCAAGGAGGCGATAACAATGGATTTTGCGGTTATGGGAACAATCAGCTCGTACGTTAAGCAGAAGAATCTTTCTTTTGCCGCGAAACACAAAATCCGAACGGGGCAGACGCTCACGAACGCGAACGGCAATTTTGTTTCGGTAAATACTTCGACGTTCGACAAGCTCCGCGAGGCGGCTAAAGCGTCAAACGACCAAGCCAAACAGCAAAAGCTCCGCCGAATCAAACAAAAACTCATGTCGGGACAAAAAATCTCGCAGGAGGAAATGGGCTTTCTGCGCGTCAACGACACCAAGCTTTACAAAAAAGCAAAACACGCCGAGGAAGCTCGCGAAGAACTCAAAGCCGAACTCAAAAAGGCGAAGAGTAAATCGGAGGCTCGCGAGGCAATGACGCGGGCATTGGTCAAGGCGTCAACCGATGCAGTGGCGGAACTTTCCGCACTCGGTCAAGGCGGCGGCGCAGTATCGGCGGGCGGTTCAGGCAATGCGGCGGCAATGTCTCAAGGCGACGCGGGCGCAATGAACATTTCGGGCGGCGAAGTTTCTGCCGGCGAAGTTTCTGCCGCGTCTGAAGGCAACGTAAACATTTCGGGCGCGGAAAATCAAACTCTGACAGAAGTCAATCAATCAATTCAAAATTCGGGAGAAAAGGCAACGGGCGAACTCAGCCAATCCGCCCGCGAAGAAATTTCCGGCAACCGCGACGACGATAAATCAAAGCCGACTTACGGAGCCGAGGACGTTGACACCGCCGAAGATATTATGGAAAAATTTATCATGACAATTCGTGCGCTCGAAGACGAATGGGCGCGTTTCACCAATTCCGACGAATATAAAAATTTGCCCGAACATATTTCGGACGAAGTAAAAATTAACGGCACTAAAAAAACGCGCAGACAAATTGCGGCTCCCGACAGAAAATTTTTAGACGCAGTCGCAGTTTATCGCAGAGCCATGCTTTTCGACATTGCATAAAATTTTTTTCTCAACAAAAAAATTTCCCCCTCCAAATCGGAAGGGGATTTTTTTATTTTGCAATAAGCGGCGCGATAATCGAAACAATCAGCGAACTCAAGCTGAAACCTTCGTCGACGTTTTCGCGAGCGACGAGCGGCACTCTCGCAACGGGCTTGCCGTCGTAGCGCAGGACAGCTTCGCCCAAAACTTTTCCTTCGCTGATACCTTTACTCGCGTCGATAATCTTGGGCAGGTCGTAAGTTATTTTTAAAAATTTCGGATCTTCGCCCGCCATAAGCGGAAAAGTTAAATTGTCTCGCACCCCTACATGAACTGTTGCCTGCTTGCCGCCGCGGACAAAAATTGTTTTCTCGACGCGATTTTTATCAATGGCGTCAACCATTCTGACGTGCTCGAAGCCGTAATCTAAAAGATTGGTCGCGTCGCCAAAGCGGGTATCGTGGTTGGGCGAATGCATTACAATCGCGATAAGTTCGACTTCGCCGCGCTTGGCACTCGCCGACA
>CAMNEX010000061.1 GCA_946536825.1 uncultured Selenomonadales bacterium
TTGTTTTTTGAAAGGAGGTGAGTTCTGTGATTACATTGTTTCTTGTGACCGTCGTGGCGAACACCATTTCGCATGTCGTTTGCAAGTGGCTGGACAGGCATTTCAGATAACAGACAGCACAGTAGGTATCGTTACTCTACAAAACGAACAGCGTTGAAAAACGCTTGAACCCCGAGCGGCAACTCGGGGTTCGTTTTTTGCAGTCGTTTCTGTGATTACATTGTCGTCAGTTGTCTAGCTAACGTTTGTAATTTACCATAGCTCAAAAACTTTTGCAAGGCTCAATCCATTGCTTTTACTTTTTCCTCTATGAATTTTATCTCCGCCGCGTCCAGCCCGTACTTGCTGTAAAGTTGCGCGTCTATCTCCTTTATGCTTTTGCTCCAATCTATGTCCGAGCTCGCTGTAAAATCTTGCAACGGCACCATTGCCCACGTTGCCGGCGGGTTGTGCTGTGTGACTTTCAATATGCCCAATAACGCCCTGCAAAATTTGCTCTTGATGTATGCTATGCACGCGTCCGCCTCCGCACGCGTATCGAACGCTCCGACCGTTATAAACGTCTGCGTGCTGCCGACAAGCGGCGAGCCGACAAGCGGCGTACTAACCACTTCGCCCAAAGCTCCCGATCCGTTGGATTTTGGAACTAAAATTTTGTATTTATCTAAGTTCGTCTCGTTGCGTATATATTCGCGGCGAATCCATTTAAATGCGCGTTTCATTTTTATTAACCCCAAAATTTGAATGTATTCGCGTCCGTCGTTCGGTTTATCGTCCAAAAAAATATCCGGAAGTTTTTCAAAAATATTTGTTGTTAAATCGTCGTCATGTCCGTCACTAAGAATTTCTACAATATGGGGATTATCTTCGTGAAATTTTTTCGTGAAGTGAAAACTTTCGGGCGGATAAATAATTTCGCTGATCGGACGAAAATTTTTATTGCCGAGGACAACTTTTTGATAAATAGATTTCAATTCCTCAAACGGAATGAAAAGTTTAATCGGCTCAAAATTTTGATTTGCGTCGTAAAGAGTGATGACGACGCCGCCCTTAATGTCGGAGGTCGGAAAAACTTCTTGGCTTTTCGGAAAATATTTAATAACCTTGAAATGTTCGTTCGCAAGAAGCCTTTGATTAAACTCTTTGGGAGTTTTTCCCGCATTAAAAAGAAACCGCGCAGGGTGAATCAAGCTGACTTTATCGGAAAGTTTTTGAGCCGTCTCAATGAAATAATTATAAATAGGCTCGTCGCTTGTGTTCGACGTTATATTTTGATAAGGCGGGTTGCCGACCACGCCATCGAATTTCATATTGTCAACTCCCTTTTGCCAAAATTTTTCACTCGTGACATTTTTTATAAAAGATTTTGGATCATTTTTCAAGAGATTAATGAGGTCGTCGAAGCAATGGGCGTTGAAAATGGCGTCGCGATAGCCCAGGAGCGTGCGGCGGGTGATTTTTTGAGCCATGGGCGTTTTGCAAATGACGAAAATATTTTCCGCGACAGATTTATCCCAAATGCGTCTCAAAACGTCAATATCCTTGAAATCATCCTCCGAAAAATCGCCGAGCCTTGCCCGATAAATATTGTAAGTGACGTAAAGTGGATAGAGCCCGGACTTTGAATTTATTTCGAGGATTTTTTTATCGGGCTTGAAAAAATTTTTGTCGAAAGCCGAATCGATATGCAGATTCACCACGCGCCACGGAGTCAGGACGGTTTCTTTGTCGGGGTTTTTGAAGGTGGAAAAAAGTTCGGCGATTTTCTTGACGCGCTCGGTGGGAATAAGCTCGTCGGCATTTTTGGCGATATTTCTGATACGATGACCCGCCGCTATGAAAATTTCTTCGTCGTAGAATTTAATAAATTTGGCAAAAAAATTCTTCGTGACGCCCCGCGGCATAAACTCCGCCCAAGAGGCGTCGTCGACAATTTCGGCGAATTTTTTAATGGAAATATCTTCATCAAAAGGGAGATCCGCGCCGTAAATCAAAAGCGGCATGCGAACAGAAATTCCGCGCAGGATTGAAATTGCGATGCGACGATTTTTTTTGCGCAGTTCGAGTTCCTTTTCCGCCTCCGTGCGTTCCCGCGGCAACCGCTTACCTTTTGCGCGTTTTTCTTCGGTTAAGCCCGCGTCATTTAAAACGATTTTATCTTTTCTCTCCGAAGTGCCGACATAGCCGCGCAGTTCGACGAAATTTTCAAGTTCGATATTGTCCAGCTTCAAAAGGTTGTCGTTATAAAGATTATTATCGTCAAAGCCGCGCAGGACGACGCGACTAATCCAAGCTTGCTTGAGCTGTTGCAAAAGATTAGTTGTTTTGTATTCGCGCATAGAGGAGCCGTCAACAGCAATGACGGGACAAAAGTTGAGCAACTCGCCCAAAATTTTTCGGTCGTTGTCTTTAGTTTTGCCGGGTCGCGCCGATATTGCAACCGATTCCGCGATAATTTTCAAAGTTCTGTCGGGGGCGAAGTCGAAAACGTAACAATTCTGTTTAGTCTTGCCGTCTTTATTGCAGGGGCTTTGAACGCGGAAAATAGTTTGAAGATAATTTGCGGCGGAGGTTGAGTAGGAGCCGGCGAGCATGAAAACGGCAGTCCATTCGGGGACGGTGACGCCCGTTGTGAGCTTGCCGCATGAAAGGGTAATTGTGAAGTCGTGCCTGTCAATGGCGTCGCGAACTTTCCGGAGCGCGTCGGCAGGTTCGTCGTCGGAATCGCCATTGCCCGCGACGTTTATAATTTCAAAGCCGCCAAAAACTTCGTGAGTTTGCAAAAGTTTGCTCAAGGCGCGACCTTCCTTGACGCCGGGAATAATCCAGAGCGTATGCTGAAACATTTCGCGAAAATCTGCGCGGGAAAAAGGATAATTTTCCGCCTTGACCAATAAATTCAGGAATTTTTTAATATCGGCGGCGTGAATAAAATTTTCTCCGTCGGTTCGGAAAAATTCACGGAAATTAAAAACTTTGTCCTCCAAATATTTGTCATTGAAAACCTTTGACAGATTGTAGGTAAAAATATTCATGCGCGGCAGTTCGTCATAGGGATTGGAGTCGCCGAAGCCAATTTTATCCCAATCGGCTTTGGCGCGTTGCTCCATGACATAATCCCAAGTGTAAACGTCGTCGCCGAATTCGTCCAAAAGGTTAAAGGGCGTGCCGCTTAGCGCAAGGAATTTCGACGCGGGCTTGACGATATTTTTAATGACTTTGTCGCCGAGCGCGGTTTGTGTCCCTTCGTGCGCCTCGTCGACGATAACAAAATCCCAATCGGTATCGAAAACCGCGGAATTTTTATCGTACTTGCCGCCGACAACTTCCGAGCCGCGCAGATCTTGAATCGAAGCGAAGTAAACAAAATTTCTGCCGTCGGCAAGCAGTTCCTCAATAGAATAGCTTTCAGACTTGGAGCCGTAAATAAAATTTATGTTGCCGTGAAAAATTTCTCTGAAATCTTTAAACCAGCTGTCATTAACAACGGGGCGATGCGTGATAATAATTGTCTTAGCGAAGTTCATTTCCTTGGCGACTTTGAGCGCGCAGAGAGTTTTGCCGAAACGCATTTTGGCATTCCACAGAAATTTATTGTGCTTCTTGAAATGTTTAATCGTGAGATTAATTGCTTCGGTTTGTTCGGGGCGGAAATTTATTTCTTTAATAAAATTTTCTTCCTCAAAACGCATTCCCGACAAATTTTTTTTGCCGAGTTTGACGGCGGCGATGGCGGCGCGTGCAGTGTTGAGATCGACGCGAAACCACTCTTTGCCCGTCGAGCCTCGCGGATTTTTTTTCTTGACGTTGGAATTGAGTAACACGCTATGAACTGCATAATCTCGGAACGACTGAGTATTTCCGTTTACATTGCGAATAGCAAGCTCCGTGTGCAACAAATTGACGTCCACGCCGCCGACTAGATTTGTATACTGATGAATTCGTGCCCACGCTGCCGCCTCCAAAGCCTTGCAATTTGGTAGCAAGCTTTCAACAGCGTAATCCGTCTTTATCGTAGTATCTCCGATTTTCAGAAGCCCCTTGTGAGCGTCGTCACGAATCTCGAAAATGTAAATCAACTTGTACTTGAAACTTTTCTCGAACAATTTCTTCTGTACGCTCCTTTCAGCAAGTCTCGATATTCAAATTCGTCGCCCGTATTCCAATCTTTAATCCGGCAGTAAATTTTTTCATATAAATTGACAGGAGTGCCAAACCCTTCCAACGAACCCTGATGATTTATATTAGCGTATGGAATTGCATTTGTTAAGCCGTTCATCTGCCACAAATTCCACGAAATTATTTCTGCAATATCCAACAGAAAATCTTCGGGCGGCTCAGTTGAAAATTTTTCCTTAAAATATTCAACGACGCTACGCAAAATATTTTTTCGCGCCAGAAACAAATTATCGCCTTGAAATTCGTAGCCGTAAACGCTTTGAACTGCGCGGAGAGTCCACTCCGTCCAATCGGGAAGAACTTTTGTTTCGCGGTTGACGACGCGCAATTTTCTGTCCAAAAGTCCGACGCGGTTTTCAATTTTAATCGGCTCGCCCGTGACGGCGTTGTAAAGATTGACAAGGTAAGGAGCCTCGCCGCAAGTTATCTCAAGAAATTTCGCGTCAACATAATCCGTCCACAATTTTTTATCGGCGTCAATCAAATCGTTTTGGATTTTACAAATTTCGGGCGGCGTGAAAATTTCTGCGCGGTTTTTGGTGCGACTTTTCTGATGTTCGCGATTTTTTTCATGACGCGGGCGGATAATCGAAATATCTTCGCTCCGAATTTCTTTCGCGCCGTATTCTGAATTCGCCCAAAGAATATTTTGCCCCGTCGTTCGGTCTTTCAATAAAATTTTTAATAAAATTTCTTTAATCATTTCCGATAAGGCTTAACCTTCCAATAATCCACAAAATCATTTGACACGACGAACGGCAAATTTTTCAGCAGAGAAATTTTTTCCGCGTCTCTGAACATGAACCACAGCCGCGCCCCGACGTCATAGGCGCACGCCTTGAATTTATATCGCGAGAAAATTATTTTCATTGCGGCATTCGTCCAAAATGTGCAGTGCACCGGCTGAAGGTAAAACCAATTCGGATCGCGGGGAACTTCTTCGCAAATCAGCGTATGCAAAGCCATTGTTCCTGATGACTTTAAGAGCGCGAAAATTTTTTCCACGTCATTTTTTCCGAGCAAATGTTCAAAAACCGAACAGGTTATCACAAAGTCAAAACTTTCGGGCTGTAAATCTTCCGCCGACAAATAATTTTCGTTCGGACGCGCCATATATTTATCAAATTTCTTTAGCCAATCTTTTTCCGCGACAAAATCGGATAATTTGCCGTCGCCCGCGCCGTAATCGAGTGCATTTGCATTTTTATCCAAAACGCCGCGATTAATCAGCTCCGCGATAACTTTTGCTTGAGCCTTGAGACGCGGCAACCAATTCGGGTCAACCGCAAGTTCATTTGTATTTTGGTAGGTGGCGTGACATTCGTAATTGAGAGCCTCCCAATTTTTTTGCGGCATTTCGTAAAGCGTTTTGGCGACGACGAGTCCGCAATTTTCACAGCGAACATATTCGCAACTCTCCAAATTCTTCATGCCGAAGAATTTTTTCATGAACGGATTCATTTCCCCGCCGCAGACAAAGCATTTCATAATTTCCCCTCCGAAAAATTTTTTCAAAGTATATCAGAAATTTTTTATCCTGCAAAAAAAAATCGCCCCGATTTTACTGGGGCAAAATTTATCGGATTGTCTTGTTGGAATATCGAGAAGGCTTATAAAAAAAAACTATCGAGACACATTTTTAAATCGCAAGCGCAGAAAATTATTGATTAAGTGCGTTGTCTCTCTAGTTTGTCTTGATTTCATTTACATATTACAAAAATTTTTATTTAAAATCAAGTTACCCCCCCCCCATTATCGCTTAAGAAGGTTTGAAAGATTTAATAATGGCGCAGATTTTTCGGACGTTATCTTCTGTCAAGCCGCCGTACATTGGCAAGCTTAGAACTTGTTGCCCGATGACATTGGCGACGGGCAAATTTTCGGCTCGCGCAGAATTCAGCTGACGATAGCAAGTAAAATCACTGCACAGCGGGTGGAAATATTTTCTGGCGAAGACATTGTATTTCCTGAGCTCGTCATAGACAAAATCCCGCGAACGTCCGAAAATTTTTTCGTCAATGCGAATCACGTAGTATTGATAATTCAGCTTGGTATTTTCCGCGCAGGTCGGCATAAGTTTTATTCCGTCAACGTCGGCAAATTCTTCGTTATAAATTTCATGCAGGCGAATTCTTTTCTGCCGCTCGCCCTCGACGTAATTTAGCATGATTCTGCCGATTGCGGCGCGAATTTCATCGAGTTTGCCGTTTATGCCGGGCATAACAACTTCTTCCTCGTTCTTTATGCCGAAATTTTTCAGCAGGTCAATCCGTTGCTTTAAATACTCGTTGCTGTGAGCAAGTGCGCCGCCTTCGACGGTGTGATAAAGTTTCGTCGCGTGGAAACTGAACATTGAAATATCTCCGAAATTGCCGATAGCTTTTCCGTTGAGCTCGACGCCGAAAGCATGCGCCGCGTCATAAATAACTTTCAGCCCGTAACGGTTAGCGACTTCTTGAATTTTTTCAACGTCGCATGGCGTCCCGAAAACATGCACCGCCAAAATCGCGGTCGTGTGCGGCGTTATCATTGATTCGATTTTATCGGCGTCGATATTCATTGTTTCGGCGTCGACGTCGCAAAAAATCGGGCTGATACTATTCCAACTCAAAACATGCGGCGTTGCGGCGAAAGTAAAAGGCGTTGTGATAACTTCGCCGCTTAGTCGCAAGCTCTGACAGGCGACAATCAGCGCGATCGTCCCGTTATTGAACAACGACAGATACGGCACTTTTAAAAATTCCGTGAGCTCGTGCTCAAGCATTGAGTGTTGCGGTCCGTTATTTGTCAGCCACTTTGCAGACCATATATCCCGCAATTTTTCGGTGACTTCTTCAATCGTCGGGAAAACGGGTCGTGTTACGTAAATTCTTTCGCTGAACGGTTCAATTTTTGTCATCGGATTTTTGCTCCTCATTTTTCTTGTTAAGTTTCTCGGCGGCGGCGGGATCGATTTTCTCCAGATAAGTTATCGGGATTAAGAGCGGATTTTTCGACAGTTCATAACACTTGCGATAGCTCAACTCCGCCTCCGAAGTTTTGCCCTGCTCGTCGAAAATATCGCCCTGCAATTTGTAAGCAATCGGATTTTTTTCGTCGATTGTCAAAGCGCGGTTAATATCTTCCAACGCAAGCTCAAATTCTCCGCGCATGTGGCGAACGTCCGCCCGATTTAGGAAATTGTATAAATTCTTCGGGTCTTTTTCGACAGCGGCGTCGGTATCGGCAAGTGCGCCGTCGTAATCGCCGACAATCGCCTTTGCTCGCCCGCGAATTGATAAACATTCCGCAATGTCGTCCTGATTTTTGGCGTTAAGGGCGCGTTCAATCTGTTTAAGCGCGAGTTCGCCCTGTCCGTGATCGTTGTAAGTGTCAGCATTGACACGCAGTTGCGTAGCGGCTTTGGTTTTGGCGTTATCGGCTTCGGATTTTATTTTCGCCCAAAAATTTTCTCGTGTCTTATCGTCGTCGCGAATTTTTTTGCGCGTCGCGGGAGTTTCGTTTTGATAAGCTTCCGTCACTGCCGCCCGAATTTTTTCGCCGAGATTGTACAGGAAAGAAATTTCGCGCAGTTCGCGATAAGGCAAATCGTCCGTCAAAAAATCCGTCTGATTGGAAACGCCGCGTCTGAAATTCCAAGCCTCGACGTTGTCGAAGTCGTGAAAAGCTTTTACCAGTCCGCCCGCGAAGTAATAAGCATTAACCGCCGCGCTCGTCGGATTGTCTCCGGTGTTCACGGAGTAAAAAATTTCCGCGCCGTCGATAAAAACTTTGTAAGCGCGACCCTCTTTCTTAACGGTGACGTGTTCGCCGCCGTAAGCCGTCATGAACTCAACCATTTTAGCTTCGCGCTTATCGGTGTCGGGGTGGTCGCTGAAAGTTTCGTCGCCGGTCATATCGCTCGCGCTGAATTCCAAAACGTTGCGCGTTTCGTAGCGAACGTAATAGCCAAGGCGATTCATAGCCGCCGCGCCGCCGCCCGGATTAAAGCCCGCGCTCGTCATTATATAAAAGCCGCCCTCGTCCGCGGCGTATTCGACGGGCACATTAATATTTTTCGCGATAGAATAATCAACCATGGCAGAAAATTTGCTCCAATCAATATTTGAGCCGTTGTCGAGGTTCATACCCAACATCATTGCGCCGAGAGATTGCGCGACGGCTTGCGCATAACTTTTCGCGGAATGTTGTTCAATACCGTGCGTCATTTCGTGCGCAAGGACGGCGGCAATTTGATTTTCGTCGGAGTTTAGCCCGCGAACCAGCCCGCGATTGACGCTGATATAATTCATCGGATAACAAGCGGCGTTGAAAATTTCGCTGTCGTTGACGTTCCAAACAAACGGCAGGGAATTTACGCGCAATTCGTATTGCCCGCTGTTTACAAGGCGCGTCATAATCGAATCGACAAGTTCAACCTCGCGTTTATTTTTATCGACGCCGTTTTTTTCCATATCCTGCTTGCGAACTTCCATTTGCGCGTTGACATTGTTGCCGAGCGCGAGCATTTCTCTAAGTGCCGATTTATACGCCGCCAAAACGCCCAGAGCTTCCGCCGCGATTGCCCAGGCGTCTGCCGCGTAAACTTTCACGGGATTTAAAATCGCCGCGACCGTCACGAGGATTATTATAAAAATTTTTTTCATTTCAATCACCGCAAAGATTATACTATAAAAGGACGAAAAAAATCAGCCGCCCGAAATAAAATCGAACGACTGAACAAAAATTTGCCAGTGACATTATAATTGCATTGAGAGGTTTGTATAAGTTCAAATTGACATTTTGCCGCCGAAACTTTAAAATTCTTTTATAATTTTCAAAGAAACGGGAGGGGTCGAAGTGGTTTTATCAAAAGCCAAATTGATGACAATGACGGCAGTTTTCGTCGCGTCTTCAATAATTTTCGGCGGTTGCAGCGGCGAAGAAAAACAGCAACAGGCGCAAGTTCAAAAAGCACAAGTCAAAGCAATGAAAGTCATACAAAGAGACACGCCGCTTGCGAGCGAATACGCCGGACATTTGGTCGGAACGGAAGAAGTAAAAGTTCAGTCAAAAGTCAACGGCAATATCGTGGAGAAATACATTGTCGGAGGGCAATACGTCGAGCAAGGGCAGTTGCTTTATAAAATCGACTCGCGACAATATGAATCCGCCGTACTTCGGGCGCAGGCAGATTTGGCGCAAGCAAAAGCCGTTCTTGAACAATCGGTTGCAACTTACAACAACTCTTTAACCGACCTGCGACGCAATGAACAATTATTTAAGGAGGCGGCAATAGCCGAACAGCTCGTCGCAACTCAAGCGGCGAAAGTTCGGGCGGACGAAGCAACCTGCGCGGCAAATGAGGCGGCAATTTACGCTTGTCAAGCGGCTCTAAGAACGGCGCAAGAAAATCTTGATGACACAATGATTTATTCACCAATGAGCGGACAACTCGGCGTTGACGACGTGGCAGTTGGAACTTTCGTTTCGGCAGGACAAACTACCCTGGTAACACTCGGCGCACCCGACCCGATTTTTGTGCAATTTTCCATAAGCGAATCCGATTACTTAAAATTCATGACGGTACAGTCAATGCAATCCGAACATAACCCGATTGACGTGACGATAACGCTTGCCGACGGTAAAGAATATCCTTTTGAAGGGCGAATCGTTGAGGTTGACCGCGAACTTGCCAACAGCACCGGTTCATTAATCATGAAAGCAATTTTCCCGAATCCCAGCGGACTTTTAATGCCCGGCATGTTTGCCCGCGTCAAACTCACCGGCGAAGTCGTTCCCCACGCAATTTTAGTTCCGCAACGCGCCGTTCAACAGCTTTTGGGCAAATCGTTCGTTATGGTTGTCGGCAAGGAAAATAAATCCGAAGCGCGAACAGTCGAGCTCGGCGACCAAGTCGGCAGTTATTTCATTGTGAACAGCGGAATCAGCGTAAGTGATACCGTCGTCGTTGAAGGATTGACGAATCTGCGCGAAGGCGTCGAACTCGACGTCAAAACCGTCACGCCCGGCGAAATGGGCTTTACCCTTGCAAATGTTACCAGCACTTATAATGCGGACGCGGGACTTGACGCGCCCAATACAAATCCCAATGCTCCCGACAATCTGCGCGGAAAATAAGGAGGCGTAGACGTGGCAAAGTTTTTTATTCACCGACCGATATTCGCGATAGTCATTGCCCTGATAAT